>JFLJ01000133.1 GCA_000634115.1 Prochlorococcus sp. scB241_528O2
CTGGAATTTTGTGTAGTTCTAAACCATTAATAATTTTTTTTTCTTGCAAAGACAAGCCATGCCATCCTAGTTCAACAGAATTTATAAATTTTTCTTGTACCTTTTGAAAATAATACCATTCTGCATTATCACAAAATTCTTTTGCAATATCTGAGGGATTAAGTATAGTTGAACGAAACTTATCAGGACAATTTTCTTTTACTGCTTTAGAGTTTATTATTAAACTTTTGCCTGCAGTTTTTAAAGACTTATTATTATGTTTCATGTTTTTGATAATAATAGCAACTCAAAAAAAGATAACATGTTTATTTACTCAAAACGAAATACCTTTTAAAAGAAAATTGTAATAATGAAAAGTGAAAAAATTACATTAGAAATTAAATGATTAATTATTCACATATAGGTTTATTAAGTGCAATGAAAGAAGAAGTAGGGGATTTAATTAATAATTTGGATAACGTAGTAGAAAATATTTTTGGAGATTTGGTAATTTATTCTGGTGAATGGAAAAACTCAAATAATCTAAAAATATATTTAAGTGTTGCATTTAGTGGTTGGGGGAAAGTCAGTGCTGCACGCGCAACTACAAGACTAATTTCAATAAATTATAAAAATACTCCAATCCAATTATTGATTTTTGCAGGAGTTGCTGGGGCGGCTAATAAACTTAGACAATGGGATATAGTTTTTGGGACTCATCTTTTTCAACATGATATGGATGCGAGACCGATTTTTGACAAATTTGTTATTCCTCCTTTAAATCAAAAAGAATTAGTTCCTGACCAGAATATATTAAATTTTCTTTACTCAAAAATATCTAATAATGAATTAATTTTAAAACATCAAAAATTTGGAAAATTATTTAAAGGAATTATTGTTTCAGGAGATAAATTTATTAATGACAAGAAAACTTTAGAGGAAATTAATAAAGATATTCCTAATATTTTAGCTGTTGAAATGGAAGGAGCTGCTTTCGCTCAAGTGGCCTTACAAGAAAAAATACCATGGCTTGTAATTAGAGTTATCTCTGATAATGCAATGGAAGGTTCAGAAGAAGATTTTGCATTATTTTTAGAAAATTATAAAAAATATTCAAATGATCTAGTAAGTGCTTTAATAGAAACTTTTGTTTAAGTTAAGAAAGTGGCTTTCTTAATAATTAATTATTGATGAAACTTCGAAATTAAACTTTGATCTTGCATTTAGTTCATTTAATTCAACAACAACAGATAATCCATTAATTATTTTGTTTTGATTCTTAAGAATCTCAACTATTGAATTTACTGTTCCTCCTGTAGCTAAAAGATCATCTACTATTGCAAAGGATTTGTAATTTTTTAAGGACTCTAATTGCATAGACAAAGTATTAACTCCATATTCAAGTTTGTATGATTCTTCAATTAAGTTTCCTGGTAACTTCCCAGGCTTTCTTGCTAAAATAAGTGGTTTTGATAGGAATAATGCTACACCAGAGGCAAATATAAATCCTCTCGCATCTATTCCTACAATGCATTCTGAATCTTTGAATAAAGAAGCATTTGACATTTTTTTGATTAATTTATTGAAAAGATCTGGATTCCTTAGAATGGGAGTCAAATCTTTAAACATGATTCCCTTTGTAGGGAAATTTGGATATGTTTCAATAGCTGCTTTTAGTTGATC
>JFLJ01000134.1 GCA_000634115.1 Prochlorococcus sp. scB241_528O2
CAAAAAAACGGGCTATCAATACCTAAATCTTGGGCAGATTTAACAAAACCAGAATACAAAGGTCACATAGTTATGTCTAACCCTGCTTCCTCTGGAACAGGTTATTTGTCAGTAGCTTCAAGATTACAAAATTTACCTTCTGAAGAGGATGGTTGGAATTACCTTGATGCACTTCATGAAAATATTGCTCAGTATATGCATTCTGGATCTAAGCCTTGTAAGGCTGCAGGTAAAGGAGAGTATCCAATAGGGGTTTCATTTGGTTACAGAGCTGTAAAACAGGTAAATATGGGGCAACCAATTGAGGCTGTTTTTCCTAAGGAAGGTTCTGGATGGGATGTAGAAGCTAATGCCCTTATCAAAAAAGATAAAATAAAACCTGCTGCTAAGACTTTTCTTGATTGGGCAATTTCTCCTGAAGTCTCAAGAGAATATGCAAAAAGTTTTGCAATAACAGCTGTTGAAACTGATGTTCCGCTTCCTAAAGGTTTCCCTTCTAATCCAGAGAAACAGCTCGCAAAAAATGACTTACAATGGGCTGCTGTAAATAGGGAGAGAATACTAGCAGAGTGGGCAAAACGCTATGATGGCAAATCTGCTCCTAAGTAAAAATTAAAAGCATATAAATAAATTCCATGAATTGCTAATTCATGGAATTTATCATCTAGATGAATAATTATTTTAAATTTAATGATTAAAAAAGAAGGAAGTTTTAAATATTTAGAAATCAAAAATATCAGTAAAAACTTTGGGGAAACATTCGTTTTGAAAAATATTCACTTGGATGTTTTTAAGGGAGAATTTTTATGTTTATTAGGACCAAGTGGTTGTGGAAAAACAACTCTGCTAAGAATAATTTCTGGCTTAGAGAGACAAACAAATGGCGATATTGTTCAAGATGGGCTTTTAATTTCTAATTCCCCCACTGAGAAAAGAGACTTTGGAATTGTTTTTCAGTCATATGCATTATTTCCAAACCTTAATGCAAAACAAAATATAGCTTATGGTCTTGAAAATAAAAAAATAAATAAAAAAGAAATTGAAAAAAGAACTAATAATTTACTTCGTTTGGTTGGATTAGAAAAATATTCTGACCAATTTCCATCTCAATTATCTGGAGGTCAACAACAAAGAGTGGCTTTGGCGAGAGCCATGGCATTATCTCCTGGTTTACTTTTATTAGATGAACCTCTTTCAGCCCTAGATGCTCAAGTTAGATCAAAATTAAGAAATGAAATTAAACTAATACAAAAGAAACTTAATTTAACTACTATCATGGTTACCCATGATCAAACTGAAGCTTTATCTATGGCAGATAGAGTTGTAGTCATGGAAAGAGGTCATATTGCTCAAATTGGAACACCTTTTGAATTGTATGAAAATCCAATTACACCGTTTGTTGCTGATTTCATAGGGAAGATGAATTTGTTAAAAGGTAAATATGATAAGAAAAATTGTGTTTTTTATTATCTTAATAATAGATTTTTAATTTCACAGAATACAGAATATTCATTTTTAGAAAACTGCTTGCTTGGTATTAGACCTGAAGATATTGAAATTATTAAGTTCAGAAAAAATATAGAAAAGGAAGAAAATATTCTTAGAGTAAAAATAAAAGAAATTACTTATTTAGGAACAATTTTTAGATTAACAGTAGTTTTAGAATCTAAGCTAGAAGAAAATATTTTTGTAGACGTTATTTCTAATCAAGTGATCTCTAATAATTTAAAAATTGGAGATTTTATAGATATTAAATTAAAAAAAGAAAAAATTAAATTATTTGAAAGTAATTTATAAGTCAATGTATTTTAAAAAAAATTTTAACAAAAGTTTTAACATCTTATTATTAAGAATTTTAATTATTTTTGTATTTATATTAGTTAGCTTTTTTATCATAATTCCTTTACTTCCATTATTCTTAAAAAGCTTTAGTGATAACAAAAATAATTTTATAGGATTAGAAAATTTTATAAACTATATTCAAAATCCATCCTTAACGCAATCCTTTATAAATAGCTTAAAGGTGGCAATTACTACGACTTTTTTTTCTGTATTAATTGGATTTATTTATGCTTATGCTCTCACGAGGACAAGATTACCATTAAAAAAATTTTTCAATACTTTTAGCTTATTTTCTTTATATATTCCACCCCTGGCTGTTGCCATAGGTTTAATTTATATTTTTGGAAAACAAGGTTTAATTACTCAAGGATTTTTTGGGACTATTCCTGGATTTGATATAAATCTATATGGTTTTAATGGAATAATTATAGGTGAAATTTTTTACTGCTTTCCTCAAGCTCTAATTATTCTTGTGTCAGCATTAAATCTTAGTGATCAAAGATTATATGAAGCAGCAGAATCTCTGAAAGCATCTCCACTTAGAAAATTCTTAACTATTACTTTACCCAATATCAAATATGGACTGATGAATTCATTTTTTATATGTTTTATTTTATCTTTTACGGATTTTGGAGTTCCTAAAGTTGTTGGGGGGAACTTTAATGTACTTGCTACAGATATTTATAAACAAGTTGTTGGTCAACAAAACTTTGCCATGGGAGCAACTATTAGCATCTATCTTTTAGTACCCTCAATTTTGGCTTTTCTAATTGATAAAAATTTCCAAAAGAATGAAGCATCTCTAATTTCGGGAAAATCTATACCGTTTAAACCAAAGAAGAATCTGATAGTTGATTCAATAATGTTTATTTTTTGCAGTTTAATTTTGATTTTAGTAATTGGGGTCTTTTCATCTATAGTATTAGCCTCGCTAATAAAAATATGGCCATACGATATTTCTCTATCATTACAAAACTTTAGATTTTCTAATGTAGCTGGAAATGGTTATGAACCTTATTTTAATACTGTTTTCATGTCAATTTATACTGCAATATTTGGGACTATATTTGTATTTTTTACAGCTTATTTAGTAGAAAAATTTAAACCATTAAAAAAAATAAGAATGCTAATATACTTTTTTTCAACATTACCAATTGCAATTCCTGGCTTAGTACTTGGCTTATCCTATATTCTTTTTTTTAATAAACCTTCTTTCTCTGTACCCTTTTTAGATTTTCAAATATTTAATCCTTTCTCATTACTTTATGGAACAATGGGAATCCTTGTATTAGCTAATATCATACATTTTTTCACAGTGTGTTTTATATCAGCAACAACAACTTTAAAACAAATTGATAAGGAATTTGAAGAGGTATCAGAGTCTTTAAAAGTTCCTTTTTATAAAACCTTTTTAAGAATAACGATACCATTATCACTCCCAACAATCTTAGAGATAGGAAGTTATTATTTTGTTAATTCAATGATAACTGTATCAGCTATTATTTTTCTCTACCCAGCAAAAATACCAGTTTCATCTGTTTCAATTGTAAACATGGATGATGCAGGAGATACAGCATCAGCGGCTGCAATGTCTACTCTTATCGTTTTAACAAGTCTATTCGTAAGGTTAATTTATGAATTTACTTCTAGGAATGTTTCGAAAAAATCTTCTGTTTGGATTAATCCATTAGAAACTTAAACACTACTTAAACTTAAATGAATAAAATCAATATTATGAAGAAAAAAAATATGAAAATAAAACTTGTTATTTTTGATATGGCTGGCACTACTGTGAAGGATAAAAATGAAGTTACTGGATGTTTTTTAGAGGCCGCCTCAAGAACAGGTTTAAATACTAATAAAAATGAAGTTGATCGATTACATGGCATTCCAAAAAAGAAGGTCTTTCAATTATTATGGGAAGAGAGAATTGGTAAAGGTAGTAATAAATTTGAAACTTATGTGAATAAATCTTTTGAAACTTTTAAGGATATCTTAGAAAGTCACTATTTATCTACTGATATTGAACCAACAGAAGGCTGTCTTGAGTTATTTAGATCCTTAAAAACAAAAAATATTTTTATTGGATTAAACACAGGTTTTTATAGAAAAGTAACAAACATAATACTTAAAAATCTTGGATGGGATTTAGGACTTAATGATAATTATGTGGGAGGCTCATCTTCAATTATTGATGTATCAGTAACCCCTTCAGAAATTTATAATAACGAAGGCCGTCCTTCTCCATATATGATTCAAAAGTCAATGTATGTTTTAGGAATTGATGATCCTAAATCAGTAGTTGTTATAGGTGATACCCCATCTGATTTGAAATCAGGAGTAAGTGCAGGCTGTTTAAAATCTTTTGCAGTCACAAATGGAACTCATTCAAAAGAACAGCTTGAGGCTTATAAAAATGATGGACTTTTTTCTTCCTTAAATGAATTTTCATCTTACTTAAATCAATTTATTGATGTCTAAAAATTGTAAAACTGATATAGCTATTATTGGAGCAGGTATTGTAGGTCTTGCTCATGCATTGTCAGCTGCAAAAAGAGGTTTTAGTGTAAAAGTTTTTGAGAGAGAAGAAAAAGCTATTGGAGCTTCAATAAGAAACTTTGGAATGATATGGCCAATTGGTCAACCTTTTGGAAAGCTATATAGTAGAGCTCTTAATTCTAGAAAAATATGGATTGAGACAGCCCAAAGCAGCGACTTTTTTTTAGATCAAGTTGGTTCAATTATTTTGGCATATAAAGAAGATGAATATCAGGTTATGAAAGAATATTGTGATTTGTCTAAGTTTAAAAATTCAAGTGCAGAATTACTTTCAATAAAGCAAATCTTTAATCTTAGCCCTTATGTTTTAAGTAAAGGATTAATTGGAGGATTGTGGAGTCCTACTGAAATGATTGTTGATCCTAGAGAGGCAATTAAAAAGATTACAATTTTATTAAAGAATAAATATGGAGTTGAATTTAATTTTGGTACAACAGTTTCAAGTGTTGAGCCAAATTTAGTAGTTACAAGTGATGGTAATAAGATTAATACAAAAAAAAGTATAATTTGTTCAGGAGCCGATTTTGAATCATTATTTCCTCAAGAATATAAGAAATTTCATACAACCAAAAGCAAGCTTCAAATGTTAAGAACAATTAGTCAACCTAAAAACTTTAAGTTAGGACCTGCACTTTGTTCAGGTTTTACATTAACGCATTATGATTCTTTTGCTGAATGTTCATCAATTAATTCTTTAAAAGATAGATATAAAAAAGAGTTCCCTTTTGCAATTGAAAACGGAATACATATTATGATTTCTCAAAATGGATTAGGTGAAATTATTTTGGGAGATTCTCATGAGTATGGATTAACTTTTGATCCTTTTAATAATGAAGAAATAAATAAATTTATTGTCGATCAAGTTAAGAGTTTTATAAGTCTTCCTTCAATTGAGATAGCCTCAAGATGGAACGGAATATATCCTAAGTTAATAGGAGGAACTGAGTTAATAAAAGAAGTTGATGATTCAATCCTAATAGTCAATTGTTTGGGCGGTGCTGGAATGACCCAATCATTTGGACTCGCAGAAGAAATAGCTGAAGAATATTTAAATTTTTAGCTTAAAAAAATACTTTCAATTTTTGTAATAAAAAATTCCAATTCTAGGTTTTTAAAATTAGTATCTTTTGCCTTTTCATCTAATTCTCTAACCAATAAAATTTCATTAAAAAACTGATTTTTTTCAAAACTTTTTATTTCTTCCTTATTCATTTCACCTCCCTGAACCTTCAATGATGCTACTGAAGCTGATGAAAGTTTTGCAAAATAAGAAGAATCTTTTGTACATAGGTATCTTTTGGCATCAACATGCATTCTTACGCAATTAAAAATTTTATCTGAGAAAAAGTCCTTAATAAATTCTGCACCTATTTTTTCATGATCATTATATTTAGAATTGATATCTTGATCAAGAAGTAAATGACCTACATCGTGAAAAAGGGATGCGATAATGATTTCATCTGATAAATCGTTATTTACCGCATGAGTAACGGATTGAAGCATATGATCTGAGACTGTTATTTCCTCACCTGCATATTGTTCTTTACCTTTCTGAGAAAATAAATAATTAATCATTCTAAAGAATTCTTTTTTATCCTTTAAATTTATATTTTTCATCAAATTAAGATGTGCCATTTCCTTAAAATATATCTTATTAAAATAAAGGTTAATAATTTATATAATATGAAATAATGAAATCAGATTCCGAATCCAGAAAAAATCATATTTTTTTTAAGAGAGAAATTTTTGAAACCACTAAAAATGTAAATTTAAAAATCGAACATTTAAAGCTAAATAATTCCTCCATAGGGAGATATGGTTCTATTGACCATAATGGATCAACAATGGTGATAGCTAAGAATGAACAAGAAAAGATAATTGTTTTAAATCAATATAGATTTCCAGTTGAAGAATATATTTTAGAATTCCCATCAGGTACTATTAAAAATAATGAAAAGCCAATATCGACTATAAGAAGAGAACTCATAGAAGAGACTGGCTATTCTTCAAAAAGTTTCAAATATTTTGGAGAAATCTTTGAGTCGCCATCTTATTCTAATGAAAGAATACATTTGTTTTTAGCTAACAATATTTTTAAAGAGGCTAATTTATTAGATAAAGATGATGATGAGGAAATCGAAGTTTTATTTTTTAGTAAAGAGAAAATCAGAGATTTAATTTACTCTGGAGTAATAAAAGATTCAGCTACGATAGCCTTTTTTTTTAAAGTTTATGATTTAATCTAAATACTAATTTATTTTAAAAAAATAAATTTTTAAAAATATTTTTTATATCATTTACTGAATTCAGTATGAAATCTGCTCCTGCAATCTTTAGTTTGGATTCATATATTTCTCTCGCTTTTAAACTGTTTTTTAAATGCAAATGTGGTGGAGCGACAGCAAGACTTATAAATTTCTGCTCTGGAATTATTTTTCTTGAATTAATAATTGTTTTAACATCTGCTACCGTATCTCCAATATATGCTATGGGAGGAGCTGATCTTCCAAGCTCTTGATTAAGTAATTTTTTAGATAAATAAATGAAACCTTTAGGATCAGGTTTATCTGGAGCTTCTCCCATCGCGACTAGCGGAGGATTCAGAAGTTTTAATTTATTCTTTAATATATATTCAGCTGATGCCCTTTCTGCTCCACTTACAAAACCCCACAAAATACTATTTTTAGTTAGTTCGCTAAAAATATTTTTCTCGATAAGAATTTTTTCGTTTTTTATAAATCCTGTCCAAATTTCTGATTCTAGAGGTGATTTCAAACCAAAATATAAATTTTCAAAATGGCAAACTAATTCTTTCCTTGTTGGAGGTGTAATAGTTAATCTATTGCTTACTATGTGTCTTTTTATTAGTTCTAAACTTAAATCCCAGTCATTGTTCCAAATCCCTTCATTTTTTATTTCATCAATTTCGAAAATACTTGGTTCCCAAAAACAATAATGCTTTACTGTTTTTATAATTGACATTCTATAGCTATTCGAAACATCTCTAATAACTCCATCTATATCGAATAGAATTAGACCCTTAATTGACATTTTAAAAATATATAATTTTTTTAAATTTACTTAAAATTACATCATATATTTTGATAATTAAACCATTTTTAAATTTAATTTTAAAAAATACGATAATAAAATTATAAACGTTTAATTAAATCATAACTATCTGCAAAAATTTAAAATACTACATTTCATTTTCAATACGGTGCAAAAAACTTTTTAAAAATTCTCAATTTATTAAGAGAAAAATATCTATATCATCCTTTGGCAAAAAGTATCAACAAGCTCCAATGGAACATCTAACAAAGAAGCTGTCAATTCCTCTCTACTTTCTGCCTGCTCATCAGTTCCAGAAGAATAAAAAGTATAATATCTCGCGCAAATCTCTTTATATCTTAGTAACTTTACATTTTCATTTAAAATATTTCTATTTTCTTTAAGAGTACTTGAAATAGAATATGAATTGATAGCTACAATAGCCATAAAAATATTTAATGAATATTTTCTTAAAAAGTTTATTGTTTTTGTTTTATAAATATTTAATTTGTTCATATGAAATCAGCTAAATAAGGCGTCAATATTTAGCCGATAAATTTAAAGTAAGTAACGAAAATTAAGAGGTAATTAATTTAAAAATAAATTTGTTTAAAGAAAGTCAAGACGCTTAAAAATTTAAAGAAGCTATTAATTTTAAGGTCAATATAAATTAATAGTTGAAAATATTAAGATTTCTCGATTCGAACGACTTATCAAAATGAGTAAATTTACTAACTGACAAATTAATTTTTTTGCTTATTATTAAAATTAACTTAAGAAAAATTTAAGTAAAAGTTAAGATTATGGCAAAATCAAAAGCAAAAAAAAAGCTATTTTATCTCTAAAAACTCCAACTATTCTGGCAGATGGAGTTATCCAGTTCAGTACAATAGTAACTTCTATAACACTTGTTTTTTTAACAGTTGGATTTTATTCAGCTTCTAATCAAGCTAATAATTTAAATAAAAACTTAGAAAGAATTACTTCACAAAAATCAGTAAATATGAGTGCTGGAAATTATTGCGATTTAGCTCTTTGATAATTAAACTTTAGTGCTTAATGCCTTAAAAATTTATATCAAAAAATTTACTTTTGCTATGCCAGAATCAGAGAGATAAAACAATAAAGAAATGCATTAACTCTGCAAGGAAATTAAAAAAAAGAAAAAATCATCATTTGTTTATATTTTGAGGAACCAATAACTAAATTTAAACTTGATATCTTATGGAATTTTTTATGCGTAAAATTACAAAATTCATTTTCATCTGAATAGTTAATTAAATCAACTGAATTAATATTTGAATCAAACCACAGGTCATATTCTATGTAATTTGGCTATGCAAAATAAGTCATACCAAATTTATTTCAGAAAGAAAAAGCTTCTCTATTTCGTGTGAGGAAAATATAGAGAAGCTACCTACAGCTTAAAAGATTTAATGAACTCTTCTTTAAGAATTAGATAAGATACGAATAAGAAAAAATAAAATATTATTTTAATTTAAAAAAATGATTAGTTTACTTGCTGCATACACTAAAAAACTGCATCCAAGACCACTGCTTTGCTTTAGAAGAATTGAATGCATTATAAGAATCACATTTTAAAGTTATAAGCAAGTTATGAATTGTTTAAAAGAAAAAAAAAGAAACAAAAAGAAAGGAATTTCTGCAAGTTATATTTTTAATAAAAAGCAATTATCTAATTTGTGTTTTTGCTTCTAAACCAACTAATTTCATAAGAACTTTTGCATTACTAGCAACTGCAGAATATTGTTTTTCTTGCATTGCTCTAAACATTGCAGTTTCTAGTGTGCATACTAATTTTGCTGTCATTTCAGGGCGATTTAAGTCCCCTTCCTCAATATCATCTTTCAGCAAAAGATAAGCATTAGAAGTGATCTGCCTAGCTCTTCTTCTTGAGATTCCATATTTTGCGGCAACAAAGGAAGTAATAGATGAATAGGCTTGTCCTTCAGCAACTAATTCAGCAGCATGTGCAACTCTTAATTCGGTTTCTTGTTTAGTTGCTCTCTTTGACATCACCAGATCATATCCCCTATTTATATTATTTAAACATAAAAATTTATTGCTATCATTGCGATTTTCGACTTAATAGAAAATTGTAAGTTCTATCTTTTCTTACTAAATATAATTTAAAAGACTATATTTATCAGTTATAACAATCAGTTATTTTGTTTATATTTGTCTGATAATAACTGCACCTAGCTCTGCACCTGAACTCTTAATATTACTGATACAAACCCTGATATAGATTACGATTAATGGCTTTTGAGAGTTGCATGCCATGCAGGTGCTCTACCAACTTAGCTATGGCCCCATTTGATGATTATATAATTTAAATGAGAAAAAAAATTCTTTAATTGATAAAAAAAATATAATATAAATTTAAATTTTTGCAGTTATCACTTATAAAGGATACTATAAAGAACTAATTGAAAGAAAATATAACCTTAAATGTCTGAATTCTCGATAATTCCAGTAATACTATGTGGTGGTTCAGGTAGTCGGCTATGGCCTTTATCAAGAAAAAGTTTTCCCAAGCAATTTCTTTCAATAAGCAGTGAAACAAATAAGTCTTTACTACAGAACACCTATCAGAGAATAAAAAATCTAAAAGGTTTAAAAGAACCTATTTTAATATGCAATGAAGAGCATAGATTTATAGTCGCAGAGCAAATGAGGGAGATTAATATTAAGCCGCGCTCTATACTTCTTGAACCATTTGGTCGTAATACTGCTCCTGCTGTCACTCTAGCGGCTATAAAATCATTGGAATTCGAAAATGACGCTCACTTACTAGTCTTATCTTCAGATCATATTATTGAAGATGAAGAGCAATTTATAAAAATAATTAATGCCGGAATAGAATATGCCAACAACGGAAGACTTGTAACATTTGGTGTAATCCCAGATGAACCTGCTACAGGATATGGCTATATAAAATCAGACGGGCCCTTAGAAGAATCAGAATTAAAAGGTTATAAAATAGATGGTTTTTTGGAAAAACCTGATTTAATAACTGCAAATGAACTAATTAAAGACAAAAGATATACTTGGAACAGCGGGATGTTTCTTTTTAAAGCAAATACAATTTTGAATGAGATAAAAAATTTCGCCCCAGAGGTTTTTAATGCTTGCGAGAAATCACTTGAAGAAAAACTACTTGATTTAGATTTTCAAAGATTAAACCAAGATTTATTCAATAAATGCCCGAACATATCTATAGATGTAGCCGTAATGGAAAAAACTGATAAGGGAACTGTCTTGCCTTTGAGAGCAAATTGGACTGACATAGGAAGTTGGAATGCAGTTTGGAAAATTTCCAAAAAAGATGAGAGTAATAATTTTATTAAAGGGAATGTAATAGCAAAAAATTCAAATAATTGTTATTTTAGAGGTGAAAAAAGATTAATTGCTGCCTTAGGTCTCAAAAACCTAATTGTTATAGAAACAAGTGACGCTATTTTAGTCGCCGATAAAAGTCAATCTCAACAAGTCAAAAATATAGTAAATTATTTGAAGGAAAAAGGGATTCGCGAAGGTCAAGAACACAAGGAAATATATAGGCCTTGGGGTTCTTATGAATCTATTGTTGAGGAAGCAAGATGGAAAGTAAAAATTATTAACGTTAAGCCTGGTGAAAAACTATCCCTCCAAATGCATCATCATAGATCAGAACATTGGATAGTAGTCAGTGGTACTGCAAATATTGAAATTGACGAGAAAGAAACAACTCTTCATGAAAACCAAAGTTCCTACATACCCATTGGTTCAAAACATAGATTATCAAATCCCGGAAAAATTCCTCTCAAACTTATTGAGGTTCAAAGTGGTGCTTATTTAGGTGAAGATGATATTCAAAGATTTGAGGATAATTACGGTCGAATTTATAAGAAATAATATATAAACCTAAATTCAATTCAACCATAATATTTTATTTGGTGATAAAGAGATTAGAATTAATAAATTAAAGATTTTATAAAGAATATGAGCATTGTTATTACAGGGGCAGCAGGGTTTATTGGCTATCACTTAAGTAAAAGAATATTAAGGGAAAATATTTCGCTAATTGGCATAGATAATATGAACGATTACTATGACATAAATCTCAAAGAGGCAAGACTAAAAGAACTCCAAAAAATAGCTCTTAAACAAGATGTAAACTTTAAATTTTATAAAGAGAATATTAATAATAAATCTAGAATAGAAGAAATTTTTAAAAAATATAAACCTGAAATAGTTATAAATCTTGCTGCTCAAGCGGGAGTTAGATATTCCATGGAAAACCCATCTGCTTACATACAAACAAATTTAGTAGGATTTTCAAATATTCTTGAATTATGCCGAAATTATCCTGTAAAGCATCTCATATATGCTAGCAGTAGCTCTGTCTATGGTGGAAACACAAAAATGCCATTTTCTGAGAAACAGAGTGTTGATCATCCAGTAAGTCTTTACGCTGCCACAAAAAGATCTAACGAACTTTTAGCTCATTCATACAGTCATATATACTCTATCCCAGCTACTGGACTTAGATTTTTTACCGTTTATGGTCCTTGGGGGAGGCCAGATATGGCACTTTTCCTTTTTACCAAATCAATTTTACAAGGGGAACCAATAAAAGTTTTTAATCACGGTGAAATGACTAGAGACTTTACTTATATAGATGATATTGTTGAAAGTATTATGCGACTTTTAAAAAAGCCTCCTATTCAAGATAAATCTTTTGACACTTCAAATCCTAATCCCGCAATTAGTTGGGCACCCCATAGAATTTTCAATATCGGCAATTCAACTCCAGAATCATTGCAAGACTATATAAAAGCCATAGAGGAAAATCTTGGTATAAAGGCAAAAAAAGAATTACTTCCTATGCAACCTGGAGATGTACCCGCAACATACTCAGATTGTACAAGCCTTGAATCTTTTATTAATTACAAACCAAGCACATCTATTAAAGATGGAATTAGAAAATTTATAACTTGGTATAGAGAATTTTATGGAAAATAAAAGCAAATATCCAGTCCTAGAAAATTGTACTATTGCGATAATTGGATTAGGTTATGTTGGCCTTCCTTTAGCCATTGAATTTTCAAAAAAACAAAGATGTAAAATATCACAAAAGATCTTAAAAAGAAAAATTATTGGATTTGATATTAATCCTCAAAGACTTGAAGAATTAAAAAAAGGAATTGATAGCACCAATGAAGTTAGCGAGCAGGAACTTTTGAATACGAGTTTTTTTGATTTAACTAATCAAATTGAATCAATTGCTCAAGCAGATGTCTTCATTATTACTGTTCCAACGCCAATAGATGCTTTTAAAAAACCTGATCTTGAGCCAATACAAAAAGCATCGATTACTGTGGGTAAAGCATTAAAAATAAGAGCTCAAAGTTTGAATACAACCATTCCAATAGTTATTTACGAAAGTACTGTTTATCCAGGTACAACAGAAGAAATATGCATTCCAATTATTGAAAAAGAATCTGGACTATTTTGTAAAGAATCTAATAAAAATACATTCGCTTGTGGATATAGTCCTGAAAGAATAAATCCAGGTGATAAGAAGCGCCGCTTGAAAGATATTATCAAAATAACAAGTGGATCATCTAAGGATGCCGCAAAGTGGATTGATTTTTTATACGGATCTATAATTGAAGCTGGAACACATTTAACAAAAAATATTAAAACAGCTGAAGCAGCAAAGATAATAGAAAATACACAACGAGATATAAATATTGCTCTTATGAATGAATTAGCAATAATATTTAGACTTTTAGATATAGATACTTTAGACATTATTGAGGCAGCCTCCACAAAATGGAATTTTATAAAATTCAAACCAGGTTTAGTAGGGGGTCATTGTATAGGTGTTGATCCATACTACTTAACTTATAAAGCAGAATCTATGGGTTATACTCCAGAAATTGTTTTAGCAGGAAGAAAAATCAATGATGATATGAGTAATTGGCTAGCCGAAAAACTTATCTTAGAAATGACTAAAAAAAATTTTTTATTATCAAGTTCAAATGTTTTAATCTTGGGTTTTACATTTAAGGAAAACTGTCCCGATATTAGGAATACAAAAGTATATGACTTAATAAAAAAACTTGAAGAATATAATTTAAATTTAGAAATTGTTGATCCATGGGTTAATCCTATTGAAGCTGAAAAAGTATATGGATTAAAAGTAAACAAAAAGCACTCTAAGAAAATCAAATATGATGCAATAGTTTGTACTGTCGCTCACCATGAGTTTATTAAAAAACATAAATCAGATTGGGAAAATATTATTAATAAAAACGGTATAATATTTGATTTAAAAGGAATAGTTCCAAGAGAACTTAATGCTATAAGAATATAAAACTAAAAACTAATAAGAAAGTATTTCCATTATTTTATTTAACTTTAAATTTATAAATCTCTATTGATATATAATATAATTTTTGAATTAAAAGATATTTCTAGATTTTATAATGAGTAAGATTGCTTTAATTTTTGGGATCTCGGGCCAAGATGGTGCATATCTTGCGAAATTATTATTAGGGAAAGGATATAAAGTACATGGCACATCAAGAGATGCAGAAATGGCAACATTTTCTTCACTTAATAGGCTTGGTATCAAGAGTCAAATTAAATTTCATTCAGTAGCATTAAACGATTTTAGAAGCACTTCAAAAGTCTTAGAAGAAGTTAGCCCTGATGAAATTTATAATTTAGCTGGCCAAAGTTCAGTAGGTCTATCCTTTGAACAGCCATTAGAGACTCTAGAAAGTATTGCAAATGCCACTATAAATATCCTTGAGGCGATAAGATTTATTAATTGTAAGTGCAAGTTTTATAATGCGAGTTCTTCAGAATGTTTCGGAGATACAGGAAAATATCCAGCTAATGAAGAAACTCCATTCAGACCTAAAAGTCCATACGGAATTGCAAAAGCTTCGGCATATTGGCAAGTGGCAAACTATAGAGAAAGTTATGGATTATTTGCATGTTCTGGAATAATGTTCAATCATGAATCAATTCTAAGGCCAACTAGATTTGTGACTCGTAAAATTTGTCAATCTGCGGCAAAGATAGCGTTAGGGAAAGAAAGCCTTTTAAAACTTGGGAACTTAACCATTAAAAGAGACTGGGGATGGGCACCAGAATATGTAGAAGCAATGTGGCAAATGCTCCAAGGGAAAGAGGCTGAAGATTATGTTATTGCAACAGGGCAAATTTATGGCCTTAATGATTTTGTAAAAGAAGCATTTTCAACTTTTAATTTAGACTGGGAAAAATACGTAGTAATAAAAGATTCACTCAAAAGGCCTTCGGAAATAATATCGGGTTATGGTTCACCTAAAAAAGCAAATACAAAACTTAATTGGAATGCAAAAACTTTTATGCCTGAAATAGCAAAGATTATGGCAAAAGAAGAATTTAATCTGTTGAAAGAAAATAATTATTAAAATGAAATTATCAAATTATATTAGATATTTAAGAAATAGTTTTTATTGCTTACCATGGAAAATACTAAAAAAAACAAACCTTTATAAAGACGAATCTTTACCTATTCAATTTGTTTCAGAATCTGCAAATTGGGCAATTAAAACTGTTGGGCATAACATAAAAAGGGAAATTGATATTATTAAACCGGGTATATTAGAAGTAAATACTCATCCTTCGAAAATAATTAATAAAATTGTCCATTTTGGCTCTCAATATATGTGGCTAAATTGGGGTGAACACATGTCAAAAGAGAATTATTTTATATCTACTTTTTTTCATGGAAAACCATCTGATGGTGATGAAATAAAAATTCATTGCGATCAATTTCTAAAAAGCATTCCGCGATTATCCAAAGTAATTACTGCTTCTACTATTGTTGAAAATAGATTACTTGACTGGGGAGTATCTTCAGACAAAATTATAAAAATTCCTCTTGGGGTAAATACAACTAAATTTATACCTGCTAATAAAAGCAAAAAAGATAAAATTAGAAAATTATTAGGAATCCCAAGAAATAGTATATTGATTGGATCATTTCAAAAAGATGGTTCAGGATGGGGGGAAGGTTTAAAACCAAAATTAATAAAGGGTCCAGATATTTTCGTGGAAACTTTAAAAATTTTACGTAATAAAGGTCTTCCAATTTATGCTTTACTTACTGGCCCTGCTAGAGGTTATGTAAAAAATGAACTAAAAAAAAATAACATCCCTTTCTATCATTCTTTTGTTAAAAATTTAGATGAACTTGTGCCTTTATATCAAGCTCTAGATATTTATCTAATTACTTCTAGAGAAGAAGGCGGTCCATTCGGCTTAATAGAAAGTATGTCATGCGGTATACCAGTTGTAACTACTAGGGTTGGCATGTCTGAAGATGTAATAAATAAAAATATGCCAGGAGAAATATCTGATACTTTTGATCCAAAAGAACTAGCATTTAAAACTGAGGAAGCTATAGATTATTTTTCAAAAAACAAAATTGAATCTCAAAAAGTTATTAGAAAAAATATTATTAAATTTGACTGGAAAGAGATCGCCGATCAACACTGGGAAAAAGTTTATAAAGATTTGGTTTAATGCAAAATATACTAAGTTTTTTAAATATTAGTAAAAAATTACTTAAAAGATTATTGACTCATAATGAAATGATTAAAATTATATTTAATTATTTTTTCGTTTCATCAATTCTCTACTCAGGAACACCAAAAGTTCATTATGGAGGATCTAGGAAGGGTGAGTTGGGAGGCCCTTCAGTAAAAACAAAGAAACTAAATCAATACTTTCCAGAATATAGTTGGAAATTTAATATTGTATATTTATTATCAAATTCAATATACTTAAATCCATTATCTTGCAAATTAATTAAGAAAAAAGGTTTGCCTGTTGTCTTAAACCAAAATGGAGTTTTCTATCCTGCATGGTTTGATGGCAATTGGGAAAAAGAGAACTATAAAATGTCCCAAATTTATTGCCTAGCTGATTACATTTTATGGCAATCTAAATTCTGCAAGAAAGCATGTGAAAAATTCCTAGGTAAAAGAACTGGTATAGGTGAAATATTATATAATTCTGTCGATACATCAATTTTCGTACCAAAGAATAGGGGAAATAAAAAAAGATTTTCTTTTCTGATTACAGGAAATATAAGAAGAAAAAATAATTACCGAATTTCTATCGTTCTTTTAGCTCTCAAAGAAATAATTAGAAAAAATACTGAAGTAGAACTGATAATTGCTGGTTATGTTGAAGA
The DNA here is from genome assembly GCA_000634115.1 of Prochlorococcus sp. scB241_528O2. Lineage (GTDB taxonomy): Bacteria > Cyanobacteriota > Cyanobacteriia > PCC-6307 > Cyanobiaceae > Prochlorococcus_A. The sequence continues at coordinate 16,718 of JFLJ01000134.1, forward strand.
TAGGAAATATTTTTTTTCAAAGATAAGAGATCTTAAGATTCAAGACAATATTATTTTTATGGAAACCTATTCTCAAAAAGATGCACCTAAAATATACCAATTAGCAGATGCTTATATAACGATGACCTATCAAGATAATTGCCCAACGGCGGTTCTGGAAGCAATGTCAAGCGGTCTTCCGATTTTATACTCAAATAGCGGAGGTATTCCAGAATTGGTTGATAAGGAATCAGGTCTAGGAATCAATGTAAAAAGAAACTGGGATAAAACTATAGTCCCCAGTTCATCCGCAATAAGTGAGGGTATGGAGAAAATAATAGAGCATAGAAATACTATGTCACAAGCCGCAAGAACAAGGTCAGTTCAATTTTTTGACTTAAAAATTTGGATTAGTAAACATCAAAATATATTTGAAAAGTTACTTGCAAGTAGAACATAAAAAATAACATCAAAAAAAATTATCTCTTATTTTTATAAATTTAAATAATTATCTTTTGGAGAAATTAAATCAATTTTCTAAATTTATACGTTTATTTTTTGACATTTAAATTAAGCAATTATTTTTTTAGATGAGAGAAATCTTATATATTCCAAAAAATATCAACAATCTTTTTTTGTTTTATTTCATTACTAAATTTTTCTCCAGACTGCTAAAAGTTTTCCTTGAAAAATTACTTCATCTAAATTTAATTCAATTGGATCATAAGCAGGATTTGCTGCCTCTAAAAAACATTTTCCTCCTCTTTTGACAAAGTATTTTAAAGTTGACCCTGATCCTGGAACCATAGCACTAACAATCGTTCCATTTTTAATAGAAAAAGAATCTCTTATAGGTTCCATCAAAACCATATCTCCATCGGCGATGCATGCGTCAATCATTGAATCACCATTAACAGTAAGCGCAAACACATCCTTTTTTTTAAAAACATCTGAAATATCTAAATTTTCCTGAATATCTGAAAAAGTTTCAATTAATCCCCCAGCTGCTACTGATCCTTTTATTGGAATTCCATCAAAAATTTGATTCACCAATTTGAGAGTTCTTGCTTTGCCTTCTTGCCAAGAAATAAATCCTTTTTCTTGCAAGTGTTTAAGCCTACTTTGAATCGGCGCTGGTGATTTCAAACCCATTGCATTCATCATTTGCCTGATTGAAGGACTATGTTGAAAATCTTTGACATAATTTCTTATCCACTCATAAAGCTCGAATTGAGCATCAGTAAGACTTTCCTCTGAATAATTACTCACTAAAAAAATTTACGCTAATACATTTGTACCTCTTTAGCGATTTATTTGCAAGTTTTTATATTAGGAGTGATGACAATAGTGCCTGTTGAACATGTAATCTATTTTCAGCTTGTTCAAAAACCCTACTTTTTTTACTTTCAATCACTTCATCAGTTATTTCTTTATTTCTATAGGCAGGAAGACAATGGAGAATAATTGCATCTTTATCAGCATTTCTTACTAAACTCTGATCAATTGTAAATCCAAGAAAGTCTTTATCTTTCTCTTCTTTTTGATTTTCTTCCCCCATAGATGACCAAACATCTGTATACAAAACATTTGCTCCATATACTGCAGGAATAGGATCATTAGTAATTTTTAATAAATTTTTATTCTTGTACATTTTTTTTGCATTATTGATAACCAATTCATTTGGCTCATAACCTCTAGGGCATGCAATTCTAACTTCAACATCTAATAAAGCTCCATACAAAATGAGAGAGTTAGCGACATTATTACCATCCCCTATAAACGTTAAAACCACATTTTTAAAATCAACAAATTCCTCTTTTATTGTCATGAAATCAGCCAGAGCTTGGCAAGGGTGTTCTAAATCTGTAAGGGCATTAATCACTGGCTTAGAAGACCATTTTGCATACTCCTCCAAATCGGATTGTTTAAAGGTTCTTATCGCAAGGACATCACAATATCTACTTAACACTCTTGCAGTATCTCTAATTGGTTCGCCCCTCCCAATTTGAGAAGTTGTAGGATTTAGATCAACTGTAGTTCCTCCAAGTCTTGACATTGCCACTTGAAAGCTAACCCTTGTTCGAGTAGAGGACTTATCAAAAATTAAACCTAAAACCTTATCTTTGTGTTCAATATTTAAATCTTTATTTTTAAAATTTTTGGCAATCTCTAAAATATTTAAAAATTCTTCACTTGAGGTATCCAAGCTTGATAAAAAATTTTTTTTTGCAAGCTTGATTGGTTTTAGCATCTAACTTTTTTGTATGAGAACCTCAATTCTACTATGCAGGCATTTTACTTTCTGCTAAGAGATTTTTGAGGTCCTCTCCTTCTATAACTTCTTCTTTGAGTATTTTCTGAGATATCGATTCTAGAAGGGGTAAGTTATTTCTCAAAATATTAAGAGCAGTTTCATGTGCATCATCAACTAGATCTCTAACTTCTTTGTCTATTGCTTGAGCAGTAGCATCACTAACAGATCTTCTTGGGTTATTCCCATTCCCTAAAAACTGACCCCCACCTTGTTTATCATATGCAAGAGGTCCAAGAATATCGCTCATTCCAAATGTACCCACCATCTGTTCTGCAATATCGGTTGCTCTTTGAAGATCATTTGAAGCACCAGTCGTGATTTTCCCAAAAACAACTTCTTCTGCTGATCTGCCTCCAAGTAGTGTAGCTATTTGTCCTTTAAGTTCATCTTTAGAATTTAAAAATCTCTCTTCAGTTGGTAATTGAAGTGTATAACCAAGAGCGCTCATGCCTCTAGGAACAATCGATATCTTTGCCACTTTTGACCCGCCAGGCATAAGGTGGCCAACAATTGCATGACCAACTTCATGATAAGCAACAACTTTTTTCTCATCATCTTGCAAAACACGACTTTTCTTTTCCAAGCCAGCCACAACTCTTTCTATGGCTTCACTTAAATCTTGCTGTTCAACACTTTTCCTTTTAGCTCTAGCGGCCAGTAAAGCAGCCTCATTGACCATGTTAGCCAAATCTGCACCTGCAAAACCGCTCGTAGCTTGAGCAATAGATTCTAAATCAATAGATTCGGCTAGTTTAACTTTTTTTGTATAGATTTCAAGAATTGTTTTTCTACCTAATAAGTCAGGTCTATCAACCAAAACTTGTCTATCGAATCTACCTGGTCTTAACAAAGCAGCATCTAAAACTTCGGGTTGGTTTGTTGCTGCAAGAACTATAACTGGCTTATCTGCAGAAGCGAATCCATCCATCTCTGTGAGTAATTGGTTTAAGGTTTGTTCTCTTTCATCGTTTCCACCAACAACTCCCATTGACCCCGATCGGCTTTTACCAATAGCGTCTAACTCATCAATAAAAATTATACAAGGAGCTTTCTTTTTAGCTTGTTCAAACAAGTCTCTTACTCTCGCCGCTCCAGCTCCAACAAAAAGTTCTACAAATTCTGAACCAGAAATTATGAAGAAAGGGACTTCAGCCTCTCCAGCAACAGCTTTAGATAAAAGAGTTTTTCCTGTTCCAGGAGGTCCTACTAAAAGAACCCCTTTCGGTATTCTTGCACCAATATCGGTATACCTCTCTGGTTTCTTTAAAAAATCGACTATTTCTGTTAGTTCGTCCTTCGCTTCATCAACTCCAGCCACATCAGCGAAAGTAACCTTTGATTCGTCATCAGGCACATAAACTTTTGCTTTGCTTTTAGTAAAGCTTAATGCTCCTTGGGCACCTCCGCCCCCCATACTTCTTCTTGCAAAGAATTGCAGAACAAGAATAAAGATTAAGGGAGGAACAACCCAGCTTAAAATAGTTGAGAAGAAATTGGGTTTTTTAGGCGGAGCGGCAGCAAATTCTACACCTTTACTTTCTAACCTTTGTGGGAGATCCATATCAAAGATTGGAGTAGTTGCTAACACAGAAGGTGCTCCCTCTTCTGCTCCATTTAGTTCGTATCTTATTTGTTCTTGAGTTATATATGCTCTCTTAACTTCCCCATCATTAACCTGATCAATAAATAAAGAGTAAGGAACTCTAGGGATCTGCATATTCTGATTAGGGAAAAGACTACTAAATAGAAGTAATGCCCCAACTCCTATCAAAATTATATTTACAATTCCAAATCTTCTATTAGGTTGATTATCATCTTGTCTTATCGGCATAGTTGTTATCAATTTTGAACTTATTATAAACTAAACGAAGAGTTACCGTATCTGTAATATTTTTTTTGGGTAAGAACCGTACGGTACTTTGACCCATATAAATTATTAGTAAAAATTAATTTAAAATGAACTTTTAATGCATATATCTTTTTTAATCAAATTAACCTGAAGATCACGTAACTTAATAATTTCATTCATTTCTCTAAATTCAAAATCTCCAAAAGGATTCATACTATTTTCTCCGCCTAAAATTTTTGGAGCAATAAAAGTTATAATTTCCTGAATACAATTTGATTTAATTGCGGCAGTGGCCAATCTAGGACCACATTCCCAAAGAACTTTATTACAACCTTTTTTGGCAAGTATTTTTGAAATTAACTCTGGATTATCAGATGGTACCTTTTCGATCTCGACACATTTGGGGATCCTTGTGAGGTAGCTTTCATTTGCTGAAGAAGAATCATAAATAACTAAAGTTTTTGCCTCACTACAATCCCAAAGATTAGATTTTGAAGGAAGATCTAAACTTTTTGTGAAAACAACTCGCAAAGGCTCAGGATTTTTGGAACCTCTAGTAGTTAAAAGTGGGTTGTCTCTTCTTAATGTGTTTCCACCAATAATTATTGCATCAAATTCTGCTCTAAAAGAATGAACTAATGACCTTGATTCATCATTAGTAATCCATTTACTTTTTCCATTTTTTAAAGCTATTCTTCCATCTATACTCATGGCCCATTTAAAAACACCAAATGCCTTTTTAGTAATATTCCTATGAATGAAAGCTTTATTTAGATCTAAGGATTCTTTTTTACATAATCCTAAGTGAACTTGTATTCCAGCTTCTTTTAGAAGCTTAATACCTTTACCAGAGACTCTTTTATCAGGGTCTTCAATGGAAACATATACCTTTTTTAATCCAGAGGATATCACCTTATCTACACATGGAGGAGTTTTACCTTGATGGCAACAAGGTTCAAGATTCACATACATTGTTCCACCTTTAGCATCCTTTTTTAAATTATTAAAAGCCATTGCCTCTGCATGAGGCATCCCTGCCTTGAAATGAAACCCTTCTGAAATAAGGATTCCATTCTTATCAAGTATCACCGCTCCCACCCTAGGATTAGGACTCGCTGTATTTTTACCTAAAGAAGCCAAAAAAATTGCTCTTTTCATCCATTTTATATGGCTTATATTTTTTTCAGACATCTTCAAAAATCAAATTCAGTTTATTGATCTCCATTCTTTAACAACGAAGGGAGGAACAGGTAACTCAGAAAAAACTCCTGACAAAGATAATCTTAATGGTCTATTTTTATCTAAATTCTTAATCAATTCATCAAGATCGAATTCTGCTGCAGCTTGTCTTCCATCATTTGTTAATTCCACATTAAGTAATGTTTTATCATCTAAAAACCACTGTTTTCTCCCTGATTCAACCCTTAAGTTAGTGGGATGATCAATCCTGAGATTTCCCGGATATCCTATTACTCTCAAGATCAATTTATCTTCAAAAAAAGGCGATTTATAAGCTACTAATTGCCAAGTCTCAAAGTCCAAGTCCCTTAAAAAATCACTGCTAGCCTTCATTAATTCCCCATTTATTTCTGTTTCTGCAACTTCTGCAGATACTATTAATGGGTTAAAAATAAAGGATAGTAGTAAAAGTAAATGTAATATTCCTTTTAAAAAAATATTTTTATTTGATTTTGTAATTTTCTTCATTTTCAGAATCCATCAGGGCATCTAGAGTTACAGCTGTTCTTACAATAGCTTGATATCTTTTGATTATTTTACGATTTTTTTCTATAACTCGAGATAAATTCAAAGTGTCTTTTTCAGAATAGCTAGATGTTAAATCGCTAGAATCTTCTTCAATAAACTCAAATTCACTATCTTTATCAATTAGAGTTAACAATAAATCATGTAATCTCTTTCTCCTTTCAGACAATTAATTTACTATGATAACTCGAACAATAATAAGATAATTTAATTAAACATTCAAACAATTTAGTTCCATTTCATTAAATATTGATGACTGAAGTTAATAGAAAAATACATGTAATAGGGATAAATTCTTTTAAATTTGAAGATTTACCTATGAAATTACAAAATCTTTATCTAAAAACAGTTAATATTGCAGTCCCCAAATCATACTTAGAAAAAATTAAATCTTGGAACAAACATAATTTAGATCAAAAAAAATTATTTTTTGCAAGCCAAAGTAATAACGAACTCATAACATGGCTTAAATCTCAAAAAACTGATGTTATTTTACTTTCAAGAGGAGATCCTCTTTGGTTTGGAATAGGGAGAATAATACTAGAAAATTTTTCAAAAGATGAGTTAAGTTTTTACCCCTCAAATACATGCATTCAATTGGCATTTAGTAAGTTAAAGATCCCTTGGCAAGACACAATTAATGTAAGTATTCATGGAAGAGATTCAGATAAATTAATTGAATCTCTCAAAACTAAGCCTTCAAATTTGGCTATTATTACAGATGCAAAAAACAAAAGTTTAGAGATAATCCAAAAAAACTTATCAGAATTAAACCTGATTGATTTTTATGATTTTTGGCTTTGTGAAGAAATAGGCTTCGAAAATGAGAAAATAAGAAAAATAAATCTTAAAGAGCAATTGCCGACCGACATATCAAGCTTGAATATTGCTGTTCTAACAAAAACAAACAAAAATTATTTGAATAATAATCTCCCTCCTTTTGGAATTAGTGATTATATTTTTAAAACTTTTGATGATAGACCAAAATTATTAACTAAAAGGGAGGTTCGCATTCAAATCTTAGCTGATTTAGAGCTCCCGAAAAATGGTGCCATTTGGGATGTAGGAGCAGGTTGTGGGTCAATTGGTTTAGAAGCATTAAAATTGAGGCCTAATTTAGATTTGATATGTATCGATAAAAGGATTGGATCAAAAGCATTAATACTAGAAAACTCAAAGAGGCTCAATGTTAAACCAAAATTTATTTTCGAGGAAGATATAAAAAATATCTTAGGCAAAGGCAATCTTAATTCTTTTGGGAAACCTAATAGATTAATAATTGGAGGATGTGATAGAAAGACTAAACTTCTAATTATTAATAAAGTGGGTGCAGATATGAATATTGGGGACATTATTGTAATTCCCATCATTGATATTCAAAATATAGAAGTATTAAAAGAGGAATTAGAAATAAATAATTTTAAAACAAATTTAAATTTAATCCAGACTTATAAGAGCCTTACTATTGCAGAGGGAATGAGATTAGAACCAAATAATCCTGTTTTTTTATTAACAGGAAAAAAATAAATTTAAATAATTATTATTTGTTAGGTTTACCCACATGAGGCAATCCCCAGCCTAGTTTATTTCTTAATACTTGGAAAAATTCATGATCTTCAAGTCTAATAAACTTTACTGAGTGTTTACTTTTTCTAATTAAAACTCTATCTTCAGGCCAAACATAACAGCCAGCATTTCCATCAACAACCATTACTAATCTTTCAGGAGTTGCAGGGAAAACCGTTACTGGTTCTGAATCATTAAAAACTAATGCTCTTGATGCTAATGAATGTGGAGCGATTGGTGTTAGTTGCACAACTGGGCAATCAGGTGTTATCACTGGTCCTCCAGCACTAAGAGAATATGCAGTTGAGCCAGTTGGTGTAGATAAAATTACTCCATCAGCTGAAATATCTACAGGAGCATGGCGCCCAATAGAAATCTCAAAATGACACATACTTGTAAGAGGTTCTCTATGAAGGGCCATCTCATTAAGACAAAGAGACTCCCATCTTCTCTGATCGTTCCTCATTACACTAATAATAAAGCAAGTTCTTTCTTCAATATCCCAATTTCCAGCGATGATTTTATCAATAGCTGCATCTAAATTAGATATATAAGCTTCAGCAAGAAAACCTAAATGTCCTGTATTAATGGTAAGGATAGGAATTTTGGCGGGAGCTGTCTGTCTTGCTGCAGATAAGACAGTCCCATCTCCGCCCAGAACAATAGCAAACTCCATTGAGGAATCGAAACCTTCAGGAACACAATTTGCATATCCCAATGGTCGAACGTGTTGATCAGGGTTAGCAAAACCGACCATCCCTCCAGAACTACTTACTCTTACAACTTCATAATTGGATTTTTCCAATTTTTTTTGCACAGAAGTTGCAGTTTGAACAGCTAGTTCTTTTCCGTCATTAACGATTAGTCCTGCTTTACGTACCAATCAAAAAATTAAAACTAGGACTATATTAAACTAATTTGTTGGACAAACCTAATTTAAGAAATCAATTCTATTAAAATTGCTCTAAAAATCTAAGATCATTTGTGTAAAACTTTCTGATATCGTCAATCTGATGTCTCACCATACAAAATCTCTCAACTCCTAATCCAGCTGCGAATCCGGTCCATTTCTCAGAATCTATTCCTAATTTTTCTAAGACCTTTGGATCTACCATCCCACAACCCATTACTTCTAACCATTTACCTTTCCATTGGACATCAACTTCGGCTGAGGGTTCAGTGAATGGGAAATAACTAGCTCTAAATCTTACTGGAATATCTCCAAAAAAGGTCTTTAAAAAAGTAAGAACTGTTCCTCTTAAGTGACTAAAATTAATATCTTGATCAATACATAAAACCTCAACCTGATTAAATATAGGAGAGTGAGTGGCATCTACAGCATCTCTCCTATACACTCGCCCGGGGGCAATTATTCTTACTGGAGGTTTATTATTTTCTAGGTATCTTATCTGAACCGGAGAAGTATGTGTTCTTAAAAGTCGATTTTCATCTAAATAAAAAGTATCCTGCATATCTCTTGCAGGATGATTTTTTGGAATGTTAAGAGACTCAAAATTATAATAATCAGTTTCTATTTCAGGTCCACTCTCAACTGAATATCCTAAACCACAAAAAATATCTATGATCTCATCTTGCGTTGAGATTAAAGGATGTTTACTTCCAGGGGGTGTTCCAATTGAAGGAATTGTTACATCAATTTTTTCGCTTTTAATCTGCTGATCTAAAGCTTTAGTATTTAATTTATTTTTTCTTTTAATTATTAGATCTTGCAAATTTATCTTTATTAAATTTGCCATCTGACCAATAATTGGTCTGTCAGTAGAAGATAATTGACCCATTTTTTTAAGAATAATTGATAAGTCACCTTTTTTTCCTAGTAGGGAAACTCTCAACTGATCTAGTTCTTCATGAGTATTAGCATTTTCTATATCATTTTTTGCTATTAGAGAAAGGTTATTTAGTTTTTCCTCAATTTGACTTAATGATTCAATTTGACTCACTGATATAGTAAAAATAAGTATTGTTTTATTTTACTTAAATATCGTCCATAAATAAAATGTATTGATTAATGGAACCGTTAAACATATTAATTAGTAATGATGATGGTGTTTTTGCAGAGGGGATAAGATCTCTAGCAAAATCAGCACAAAAAAGAGGACATAAGGTGACAGTAGTATGCCCTGACCAAGAAA
>JFLJ01000135.1 GCA_000634115.1 Prochlorococcus sp. scB241_528O2
AGTATGCCCTGACCAAGAAAGATCCGCTACTGGTCATGGTCTTACTTTGCAATCTCCACTAAGAGTGGAAAGAGCGGACGAATTATTTGAGAAAGGCATCAAGGCTTGGGGATGTTCGGGTACCCCTGCTGATTGCGTCAAATTAGCACTATCCGAACTCTTGCAAAATAAACCTGATCTAATTCTATCTGGAATAAATCATGGGCCAAATTTAGGAACAGATATTTTTTGTTCAGGCACTGTTGCAGCTGCAATGGAAGGTACTTTAGAAAATGTTCCCTCCATGGCAATAAGTGTTGCGAGTTTTAAATGGAAGAATTTTGAATTTGCTGGAGAAATTGCAATGAATATTGCCGAACAAGCAATAAAGGATAGTTGGCCAGCTTCACTTCTATTAAATCTGAATATCCCTCCCTGCGAGAAAAATAAAATAAAAGAATTTTCCTGGACAAGATTATCAATCAGAAAATATAAAAATCAATTTTCTAAACGGGAGGACCCGAGGGGTGATGATTATTATTGGTTGGCAGGTGAAGTAGTCTTAGATCTTAAATCAAAAGGATATGGTCCAAAGAATTGGCCCAGTGACGTATCTCAAATACAACAGAATAAAATATCGCTTACACCCGTTGAACCAGATTTATTTTGGAGAGGTGGTTTAGAGTTATTACCTAAAATCAAAAATTCATTTGTAAATCCTTCTTAAAAGCCATAGAGAAAAACATAAACCCAAGAAATGAGCAAAGATAACTTGACTATTACTAAGTACGGAAAATATTTCTAAACCTGTAACATCATAATTAGAGTTAATGCTTCCTACTACATTCTTTTCAGAAGTTGATTGAAGGAAAAGGATACCAATAAGTGTTTGATTTCCTATAAGACCAAATAAGATCCCTAACAAATCAACTACTAAACCTCTTTTTATTAATTTACTTGTTTGCCCTCTTGAAGGCCGTGCGTTGCTTGCAATCGCTCTGCCAGTTCTAACTATTAACCAACCCTGCCAAAGACTAAAAAGTAGTAATATAAAAGAAATTGTTGTTAAGGATAGTCCTGCATTCAAATTAAACTTATCTTCACTATCGCTTACAAAATTTGAAAATATCAACACTGCCATTACCACAACACCTAAAATGGATTGAACCCAAAAGCGTATCCATCCAATGCGCCGCATTCCAAATGAAAGCGACTGAAAATCAATTTTGCCAGACATTCATTTGATTGAATAAATTGTAGTCTATTCAAATTTGCCATCAAAATCATAAAATTGCACGTAATCTTTTGATCTCTTTAATATCGCCATCTGAAGTTAAGAATCCTACTTCAATAGCTATTGGAAGTTTTGATGGCCTACATGCTGGCCACAGAAAATTAATAGAAAGTGTTGTTGAAGAAAATCAATACACCCCAACTATTGCGAGCTTCTGGCCTCATCCCAGAGAAGTTCTCTTCAAAGAGACGCGCCTCAGACTTGATCTCCCTGGTGAAAAACTACCTATTCTTGAAGATCTTGGGATTAAACAATTAGTTATGATTCCTTTTGATAAGGAACTATCTAAATTAAGTGCAGAAAGGTTTATAAGAGATATTTTAATAAATCAATTACAAGCAAAAAGCATTTCTGTAGGTGCTAACTTTAAATTTGGATTTAGAAGAAGCGGAGATATAAATACTATTAAAGAAACTATTAAAGATATGGATATAAAACTAAAAATCATTCCGATTTTAGAAGATAAAGAAGGTAGAATCAGCAGCAGCAGAGTAAGAGATTTATTACAGAAAAGTGACCTCAAGAATTCTTTCAAAATTCTCAATAGACCCTATAGTTTTAATGGAAAGGTTGTTAAAGGTAAAGGTATTGGAAAAAGTATAGGATGGCCCACAGCTAATCTTGAAATAGATGGCAGAAAATTTTTACCTGGAGAAGGAGTCTACGCTGCTTGGACAACTATAGAAAATTCCAATCAAAAAATTGAATCCGTCATGAATCTTGGCACTCAACCAACAATAAATCCTTTATTCCCATCTGCAGTTGAAGTTCATTTAATAAATCAAGATATCGATCTATATGGTTTAAAATTATCTGTTGAACCAATTGAAAAGCTTAGATCTCAAATCCAATTTGAGAATGTGGATCAACTTTCTAATCAAATTAAAAAAGATAGAGATAATGCCCTAAGAATTCTTGGAAACCACAAAAAATAAATTACAAATGCAGAATTCCAATAGTAAAGAAGCTGAAGATTTACGAATATATCAAATTATTGACGCAAATCTTGATAGAGCAAGAGAAGGATTAAGAGTCCTTGAAGATTGGGCCAGATTTGGTTTAGGGAAAGATGATTACGTTACCAAGTTAAAAAATTTTAGACAAATTTTAGGAAAGAATCATTTAGAAATTTATAAACAAACCAGAAACTATATTGAGGACCAATGCAAAGGACTTACTCATTTTGAACAATTCAATAGGAAAACACCTGAGCAAGTAATAAGTTCTAATGCAAGCAGAGTTCAAGAAGCATTGAGGGTAATAGAAGAATTCTCAAGGTTACATAATCTTGAGCTTTCAAAAATCGCTTCAGAAATTAGATATGAAATTTATACTCTAGAGATTGACTTGCTAAGTCTAAGCAAATATAAGAATTCGGAGGAAATTTTAAAAGAAAATGACTTATATGTCATTACAGATCCAAAAGAAAACTTACTAGAAATAATAGAGAGTATATTAATTGCGGGAGTCAAAATTATTCAACATAGATTTAAAACTGGAACTGATAAAGATCATCTTCAAGAAGCAATTCAGATTAGAAAACTATGTAAAAGACATAACGCATTATTCATCATTAACGACAGAGTTGATATAGCCCTAGCATCAAACGCAGATGGTATTCATCTCGGACAAGATGATTTACAATTAAAAACCGCCAGAAAATTATTAGGTTATTCAAAAATAATTGGTATAAGCGCAAATAATGAAATTGATATCTCTAATGCTCTCAAAGAGGGTTGTGACTATATAGGAATAGGTCCAGTATTCGAAACTGCCACGAAAAAGAGCAAAAAACCTTTAGGTATTGAAAAGATTAAAACATTAACAAAAGATTTAAATATTCCTTGGTTTGCTATCGGAGGAGTTACGAAAAATAATATTTCATATTTAAAAAGCTCTGGTTTTATAAAATTTGCCTTAGTTTCGCAATTAATGAATTCTGAAGATCCGAAAGAAGACGCTATTATGATTTTAAAAGAATTATCTCATGAAAATTAAGGTAAATGGAGAAGAGAAAAAAATAGAACTTGATCAAGAAAATGCCCAACTATCTAAAGCGCTAAATTCAATGGGATATAAACCCAACACAATTGTTGTTGAATTAAATAATTTAATTATTAATTCAATTAAATGGGAAACAGTGAAACTTAAAGATGGAGATAATTTAGAAATCGTTTCAATAGTTGGTGGTGGCTAAAAAATAAAAATCTTCATATTTTTTTAAGTTTAAGCTTGAAACAATAGCCAAATTTTTTCTTTTTTCGTTTTATATTTCTATTACTCAAATAAGAAAATGAAAGAAAAACCTGATAATAATTCAAGATCCTTGAAATGGGAACAGAATGGGGAATTAGCCCATAAAGATTTGTCGGAGCTAATAGAAAGACTAAAGAATGTAGAGAGTGAACATACCTCTTCTGAATTATCTAGATTAGGAACAAAATCAAACATAAAAGATTAAATTTGTTACTTAGATCTTGTTTTTTTTTAGATTTATACCAAATTATAGTTACTGAATATAAAAATAAATGCCCAAAAGATTCCCAGAATGGGTAAACACAGAAGTAGTAATTAAGGCAATAAAAATGAGAGAAGAAGGAATGCTTTCAAAACAACTCAATTTATGGATAGAAAACCTATTAGAAATCGAAAAAAAGTAAGGTTTTATTTAATACTTTTAATAATTCTCAGAGCCGCCATTGCTGCTCCGTAACCATTATCTATATTCATAACTGCAATACCTGGCGAACAACTTGATAACATACAATTCAAAGCAGTGATTCCATTCTTACTAACGCCGTAGCCTACTGAGACAGGCACTGCAATTATCGGTTGCGCCAACAGTCCTCCTACAACAGTTGCCAAAGCTCCCTCCATTCCAGCACAAACTATTAATACATCATATTTATTAATTTCTTCTAACTGGCTCATTAATCTATGAAGCCCTGCTACTCCAACATCTATAAAAGATTTACAATTCACTCCATAAATTTCAAGCGCTAATTTTGCTTCAAGTGTTACAGCCAAATCACTTGAACCTCCAGAAATTATTGCAACTTTTTTATTTGTATTTAGTTTATTCAAATTCTCACCAATTATTAGACAATTTGCTTCTTCATAGAATCGTGCATCATCATACAAATTCAAAAGATTATTAGCTTTTTCACTATTAATCCTGGTAATGAAAACAACCTCATTTTTACCTAATACATTTTCAGATAATCTCTTTAATTGATCGATACTCTTATCTTGCCCCCAAATTGCTTCAATGAGTCCAAGCCTCTCTCTTCTTTGAAAATCAAACCTGATATCTAAATTCATACTTGCTTATCTAACTCTCCCTCATAAATTAATTCAAAAGGATTTTTACTAATATTTAATGCAGTTTTAACATTATCCTCAAATTTTCCTTGGACTATATTTACTTCTGATATTGGAATACTTTTCCATAATTTCTTACTTTTCCAATTTACCAATATTAAAGCTTCTTCTTTTTCTTTATCCCAAAATAATTGTCTCCCCAAGAAACCATCTTTAGAAGATAACCATGGATCCCATATCTCTTTTTCAGCATTCAGCCATGCTGCTTTTATATCGGCAGGGACTTTAAGTCTTAATTCTTCTATAACCATTTCACCTTGATAATTATCCATAGAAAGAGCTTTTAAATTGGGAACATCAGATTGAAAAATTAAAACTACTAAGCAAATCAATATTAAACAAAATCGTTGGCATTTTCTTTTTAAATTTAATTTCATTTTTTCTCAAGTAACACTACTGAATGGCAACTTATACCCTCTTCTCTTCCTTCTGGGCCCAATCTTTCATTCGTAGTTGCTTTAATCCCAATTAAATTTTCATCAATATTTAAGATCTCAGAAATGTTGTTTTTCATTAGTTTTATATGAGGCATTATTTTTGGCCTTTCAACGACAAGAACACTATCAATATTATTTATTTCCCAACCATCTTGTCTTATCAAGTCAATTACTTTTGATAACAAAAACAAACTATCAGCATTTTTCCATTTTTCATCAGATGGCGGGAAATATTTTCCTATATCACCCAGCGAAAGTGCTCCCAATAATGCATCCATTATTGAATGACTTAAAACATCAGCATCACTATGGCCATCCAATCCTAAATTTTCGGGATGATGCAATTTTACACCTCCAATAATTAGATCTCTACCCTCTACTAGTCTGTGAATATCGTATCCATTACCTATTCTAAATTTCATAAATTGATTAGATTCTTTTATTATTCTCTTACTTTGTGGTGATTTTTTATAGTTTTCATTTAAAATTAAATCACTTCTTCTCTCCAATGTTCTCTCCATACTTTTTTGTCTTCTCCACGATTTAATCTCTTTATGGTTACCGCTAACTAAGATATCCGGCACTTTCATATCTTTAAAAATTAATGGCCTTGTGTAGTGAGGATATTCTAATAAAGAAGTATTATGACTCTCATCAACTAAGGAGTCTGGATCACCAAGAGTTCCTGGTAGTAATCTAGTCAAACCGTTAATTATAGATATGGCAGGTATTTCTCCTCCAGAAAGTACATAATCGCCTATCGATATTTCTTCATCAGCTAAACATCTAATCCTTTCATCAAAGCCTTCATATTGACCACAAATAATTATTATTTGATCGAAAGTGGACCATCTCACAAGATCCTTTTGCTTTAAGACTCTACCCTGTGGGGTCATCAACAAAGTTCTACTTTTAGGTAATTTTCTAATTGATTCATACGCCTTATAAATAGGTTCAGGTTTTAATACCATTCCAGCTCCTCCTCCATAAGGCTTATCGTCTACTTGCCTGTAAGAACCTTCTCCATATTCTCTTAAATCATATAAATTCAAATCAATCAAACCCTTATCTAGGGATTTTGTTATTACGCCTAAATTATTTATCAATTCAAACGCTTTAGGGAACAATGTAATTACATCAAAATTAAAACTACTCATCTAGAAATCTTCCTCATAACCAAACTCAATTAGCCTTGATTCTTTTTTTCTCCAATTTGGAACAACTTTCACAAACAACTCCAAGTGAACTGAACCATCAATCAATTTTGACATATTTGCTCTTGCTGACTGACCAATATTTTTTAACATTGAACCTTTCTTTCCAATAATTATGCCTTTTTGTGTTGATCTTTCAACAATAATGGTAGCTAAAATGGCTGTAAAACTTTTGCCATTTTTCCTTTTCATTTCCTCTATCTTTTCTATCTTTACTGCAACACTATGAGGCACTTCTTCTCTTGTATTAATTAATACCTGCTCTCTAACTAAATCAGATAATAAATTATCTAATGGTTGGTCGCATATCATTTCTTCACCATAAAGTTTTGGGCCCTCTGGAAGAAAAGTAAGTACCTTATCAACTAGTTCAGAACATCCTTCTCCTCGAGAGGCACTCACAAATTGCAAATTTCTACTAATTCCAAAAAATTTTTTATATTGATCTAACCGTAAATTCCTAAATTCTTTATTTACCAAATCCCACTTGTTCAATGCAACTATAAAATCAGTTTTATGTGCGAGTAAAAAGTTCATTATATATTCATCACCTCTACCAGGCTCTTCACTTGAATCAATAACAAAAATAACCATATCAACTCCATTAATTGCTGATTTTGCATTTTTTACTAATATTTCTCCAAGGCGATGATGTGGTTTATGAACGCCTGGTGTATCGACAAAAATTATTTGTCCCTTGTTTGTCGTAAGTATTCCCTTTAATTTATTTCTAGTAGTTTGGGCTATTGGAGAAGTAATTGTTACTTTTTCTCCAATCAATTTATTTATTAAAGTAGATTTACCCACATTTGGCCTTCCTAGTAAAGTCACAAATCCAGATCTATAATTGGTCAAAGACTTTTAATGCATCAATAATAAAATTCTGATCAAAAATGGAAAAAAAAACCATAAATATAAAAGAAACCTCGTTTACTCAAGCAATAAACATATCAGCAAAATGGTGTAAAGAGTGGGAAGAAGATTTACTCAGCGAAGAGGTTTTAGCAGATAGAATTGCAGAGCTAATTAAAACAAAAAATGGACTCAGAGGATTTTTTGCATACACCCTATCAGATAAAGATTGTTTTTTGTTAGATAAACTTCCTTTTTCACTAATTTACAAACTTAACGAAGGAGGGAATGATGTAGTTGAAATAGTGGTAAAAAATTTAATTATGAGTTCCGCACAAATTATCTTTCATCGAAGAGAAAATAATCATGAATACGAGATATCATCAGAAAATATCTCAGATAGATGTAAAGCTATTTTGAGACTGCTAGAAACAAAGTTAGTCACAAAAACTGTTAATAAAATCATTAAAGACCTAGATAATATGGGAAATAGTTTTAATAATTCAACAAAATACGATCCTGAGCAAAAAGATTTTATAAAAAAGCAAATTTTTGATATCGCCCAATAAAAAAAGCCTAGAGTATTATCTACGCTTTTTTTTTAAATTTGGATTAAGAAATCTAATCTCTTCTTCCGCCACCATTTAATGCGATCATTAACCTAAGAATGAATACAAAAAGATTTATATAGGTTAGGTACATGCCAAGAGCTCCTGCCAGATATTGATCATCACTATATCTTCTTGGCATTGTATAGAAATCAACAAAAGACATTGCTACAAATAAAACAGTTCCAAATCCTGCTATCAGCAATTCAAAACCACCTGTTCCAAATTCTGGAGAGAAAATACTACCGACAAACTGGATTACCATTGCAATGACAAGTCCAATCAACCCTAAGCCCACTACTCCGCTTAGTGCCTGTCCAACACTATCACTCATCCTTTGGCCAGTGTAAGAAGCGATAACAAATGTGATACCTGTAGCCAATGCCGCGGTAGCAATAGATCCAACACCAATAGTTAATGCGGCATAAGCAATAATTCCACTTAGAGTAAAGCCAGTAAGCAAACTATATGTCGCTAATAAAGGTAAAGCTTTGGCGTTATTTGCATTATTAGCAGCGCTAGAAGCTACAAAAAACAAAACTAATTGGGCAATGATTGCAACGAAAAATAAAGGTCCATATATGGAGCTTTTAGAAAGAGTCAATCCTCCAAGAGCACCAAAGGATGTTAAAGCCATCCCCCCACCAACGTAAGGTAGAGCTTTTTGAACAACATTAGGTCCAACAATTGAACTTGTTTGTGCTTCACGAATAGCTTGATTGAAATTACTACTTGCTGGCATTTTTTTTATTTAATATGTTCCTATTCTACCTGAATTTTTAATTTTCAGGGTACGGATCACCCAAAGAATGATTTATTGATAAGCCTCAATAATTTTCTGAACTAAAGAATGACGAACTACATCTTCAACAGTTAAATAACAAAATTTTATACCCTCAGTTTCAGAGAAAATTCTTGATGCCTCAATTAGGCCGCTTTCCTGATCTTTTTTTAAATCAACTTGAGTAATGTCTCCGTTTACAACCATTTTTGATCTCTCACCTAATCTGGTCAAAAACATTCTCATTTGAGCGCAAGTTGTGTTTTGTGCTTCATCTAAAATAACCAAAGAGTTTTCTAAGGTTCTACCTCTCATAAAGGCCAAGGGAGCAACTTCGATAATTCCTTTATCGATTAACGAATTTGTTCTATCAAATCCAAAAATACTATGTAAAGAATCAAATAGGGGTCTTAGATATGGATCAACTTTTTGTTGCAAATCTCCCGGCAAGAACCCCAAACTTTCACCAGCCTCTACAGCTGGTCTAGTTAAAACAATTTTTTCTATTTTTTTTTCGTTCAATAGTCGTGCAGCGCAAACAGTCGCCAAAAATGTCTTACCAGTTCCAGCTGGACCAATTGCAAAAGTTAAATCAAAGTTTTCAATTGATTCAACATATTCTTTTTGCCTTATAGTTCTTGGTCTTAAATATCTTCCTTCTTTGGAACGCGCAAGAACTTTTTTCCCAAGTTCAGCATGTGAAGATGACTCTCCAATATCTAAAGAACTTAGAGCAGCTTTAAGATCTACCTCTGGGACTTCTAAGCCTTGTTCCCAAATTGGTCTTGTAAGCTCTACTAATGCTGATGCTCTCTCAATTTTAGATATAACTCCATTCATCTCAAGTTGTAAACCTCTTATGGTCAAAGAAACTCCCGTTAGAGATTCAAATTTTTTTAAGAAAGAATTCCCAGGCCCAGATAATGCTGTAGCGGCATCAGAGCTTGGCAAATCGATTGTGAAGTGACCAGTTTTGGAAACTTCTTTCATTTAGTTATTGAATTAGAATAAAGATTTATCAAACCACTAGCTTTGAGCGTCATTGCTATCGCTTTCAGCTTTACTACTATCACTTTCTTTGTCTTTGGTTTTAGTTTTAGCTAATTTTTCCTTCTCTAACTTTGCCTTACCAATAGCGATAGAAGGTCTCTCTACTTTTTCTAATAATCCCCCCTTTTCTAACAAAGTCCTCACAACATTAGTTGGCTGAGCACCCTGAGTAAGTCTTGTTCTTAAAGCTTCCGTATCAAGCCTAGTTTCTTTAGTCCTTGGGTTATAAAAACCTAATTCTTGTAGAGGTCTACCATCTCTTCTGGAAGTACTATTGCATGCAACAATTCTGAAACTTGCCTCTTTTTTCTTACCAAAGCGCTTAAGACGCAATTTAATCATATTAAATTAATGTGTTTTTAATAATAATATCATTATAAAGGTAAAAATTTAGAAACTATAAATCTGCAAATCCTTTTTTCTTTTTATTATTTTTTTGTTTTTTCATTGGTTTATTACTACTCATTCCACCCATTCCTGGCATTCCACCCATTCCTGGCATTCCGCCCATTCCTGGCATTCCGCCCATTCCTGGCATTCCACCCATTCCTGGCATTCCACCCATTCCTGGCATTCCACCATTCGACATTTGTTTCATGAAACCTCTCATTCTTTGAAAATCAGCTAATACTTTATCTACATCTTTTGCTTCATAGCCACTACCTTGCGCGATTCTTTGTCTTCTTGACGGCTGCGCAGCAAGAACCTCAGGTTTTTGTTTCTCCTCAATAGTCATTGAAGAGATCATAGATTCTATTTTCTTTAATTGATCTTCTCCATTTTTAATCATCCCATCATCAATTTTATTCATTCCAGGAATTAATTTCATCAATCCACCAAGTGATCCCATCCTTTTAATTAACCTCATTTGTTTAACAAAGTCATTAAAATCAAAAGTTGCTTCTTGCAGTTTCTTTTGCATAGCTTCTGCATCAGCAAGTTCAACTTCTTTTTGGGCTTTTTCAACAAGTGTTAATACATCCCCCATGCCTAAGATTCTGCTAGCCATTCTTTCTGGATGGAATGGTTGCAATGCCTCTATTTTTTCGCCTACACCAATAAATTTGATTGGTTTACCACTTATTTTTCTTATAGATAAAGCAGCGCCTCCCCTGGAGTCTCCATCCAACTTGGTTAATATCGCCCCTGAGATTCCTACTTTTTCATGAAATGATTTTGTCAAGTCAGCAGCTTCTTGTCCAATCATAGAGTCAACAACAAGCAAAACTTCATCAGGATTAGAAACTTCTTTTATCCGAACCATTTCATTCATCATTGAATCATCAATTTGCAATCTTCCTGCAGTATCAATAATGATCGAATTAAAATTATTTTCAGTCGCATAATTCAATGCGTCCTTTGTTATCTCTTCTGGTTTGCTATTTTTCCCCTCAGCTGAAAAAACTTCTAAGTCATATTGACTTCCCAATGTTTTTAGTTGATCTACAGCTGCTGGTCGATAAATATCTGCAGCTACTAAAAGGACTTTTTTATCTTTTTCCTTCAGATAAAGGCCTAATTTACCTGTCGCAGTTGTTTTACCAGCTCCCTGAAGACCAGCCATTAAAATAACGGTAGGTTTGTTTTCATTTTCGTTTAATGGAGAATTTTCGTTCCCCATAATATTAATCAATTCTTTATTTACAACTTCTATAAATTTTTGACCTGGGTTTACACCCCGTACAACTTCTTCTCCAATAGCTTTTTCTTTAACATCTGAAATAAACTCTTTTACTACAGATAAACTAACATCTGCATCTAGCAGTGCTCTTTTCACCTCTTTCAAAGCACTATCTATATTATTTTCACTAATTTTCGCTTCGCCTCTTAAACCCTTTACTGCGTCTTCAAAGCGTGATGATAGTTCATCAAACATTATTTAAAAGTAATTTTAGTTATTATATAGGATCTCGAATTTTATACTTACAAGCCACTTACGAAATCAGCTAATTTCCATGATTTATTAGAAAAGCCTAAAATATATTTAACTTTCAAAGGATTTAATGAAGTCTCATTAACTAACTCTCCCGAGTTTTTAAATATTCTCTCTCTATATTTCAATTGGGCTACAGCAACTATTCTCGAAGAAGTTTGTGATTTCAAAACTATCTCTTCGATTTCTGAACTAATTTCTTTATATACTCCTTTTTTTATATCTTTTTGCCTCTCTTCAATTGTCCTTTTAATCAGGCCATCTTTAACAATTCCAGAAAGATTAATTTCTGTTTTCCCTGCCATGTAATTACTTTTATTTGAAAGCCACGTATCAATCAAATATTTTATTTCTTTTATTGAAGGTGAAGCTATGGTAATTTCTTTGACCTCCAAGGAAATATTTTCGGTTGGTTCTGAACTGGTAGATTGAGTTTGATTTGAAGAATTTTTTTTATTTTCTTGAATTATATTTTCTTCAACAAGTTCTTTATTTTTATCTTCTATTTCTATAGGTTTCTCCATCGTTGAATCATTTTGGATGCGTTTATTGAAACTATCTCTAAACAAGCCGAAACCAATACCAACGCCAAATAAAATCAAAAAAGCATAGAAATAAGTATAGAAGCTAGAATTAAATAATCCTTTTTTTTCTAATAATTCTCCAATGCTGAACTTAAATTCAGCAATCTTTTCAATTAAATATTTGTAAAAATCTAATGATTTATTTTTGAGAACTTCTTCCTCCGAGTTGTTTTCTTCAATACTCTGAGTTTTATCTTGTAACTTAATACCTCCCGGCCAAGGTAAACTATTTTCATCAACATATCCATATCCTCCTCTTAAGGAGTTTATTCCTCCTGATTTTTGAGAAAAGTCTTTAATAAACTTATTTTGATTCTGAAGTCTTGTATTAACGCCAATTTTATTTGATTTTTTTTCTAATTTTTCGATAAATTCTTGAATTTCTCTATCTTCAAACCACGAATCCAGATTCACTTCTTTTACGTCAATATCTCGATAACCAACCAAAACATCATTTTCTAACCAATTTTTGCAAAAAACACATATTGCCTCTAGTTTGTCTCCAGGATAATTATTTAGCCAATCCTGTAAATTTTCATCAGAGCTACTTAGAAACGTTGAAGAGGCTTGATCAATATCTGCTAATAACAACTCTAAACAACCTATTAATGGCATTGAGTCAAGCCCTGATAAATTAAGTTTTTTTAATATTTTTCTTGCTTCAAATAATTTTTCAGGCTTTCTTCTTGAAAAACCAATTGCTGTTAAGGATAGGAAAGCTAAAAATCCGGCTTCAAATGATCCTCTTTTTTGTAATTCAAGAAACAGATCTATTTGTTCTTGGACTGTTAAATATGGCTTAATTTGTTGAAAAAAAGCTTCAAATTCTTGCTGATTGAGATAATCTCCATATTCAGATTTATTATTACCTTCCAAACCACCTCTTTTAATTATTAAATTTTCCAACATACTTAAACCTTTTTTATGAGACTCTTGATCATTTAAATCCCTACTAAGTAGATCTAGGATCCTGTAAGGAAGAAGAGATACCAAGTCTTCTTCTAGATCTTTCCTTATTTCACCAAGCTTTCCCATTCTTTGCAGAAGTTGTATACCCTCATGTAAAAAGTCTGCAGCGTTTGAATAGGATCTAAGCTGTTGTTCTTGAATTGCAGCGTCTCTAGCTGTCAAAGCAGCCAATAGAGTTAAGTCAGCTTCTCTACTACTTCCTAAAGCTGGAGTTTGTGGGGGCTGCAAAGCTTTTCTTACGATTTTAAAAGCTTCTTTTGGAGAACCTGATTCCCAAAGAAGCATTAACCCTGCCACTTCTCTATTTGAAGGGAAATCCAGTGCAGATGCTCCATTTAATATCAAATTTTCGTATTTTCTTCTGCTTTCTGGATCTGTAAGCAAATCAGCAGTAAGGCGAAGCAATTCTGATCTTTGGGTTAAAACTTCATATGTAAACCCTTCATCAGGTGTTTTATCCAACCGCAATTGAAAAGCCCTTAATATTTCCTCAGAAGTTGCAGAGGGGCTTACGCCAATTAAACGAAAATGGTCTAAAGGAAGTTCCAAACAAATATCCTATTGAAAATTCTTAGACAAATTTTATCAAGTTAAAAATTTTTTTCATAGGGTCTTACAGAGTTATTAAAAAAAATCATGAAAATCGACCTTCACAGCTTAGAATGTTAACAAATCAAAACTTCATTAAGGTATTTTCTTGGAAACACACGTAGAGAGAATTTCAAATCTTCAAGACATAAAAAAAGCCACATTAGATCGAGAAACAGGATTATTTCTTTATGAAGATATGATACTTGGTAGAAGATTCGAAGATAAGTGTGCAGAAATGTACTACAGAGGGAAAATGTTTGGTTTCGTCCATTTATATAACGGTCAGGAAGCTATCAGCACTGGAGTAATTGGCGCAATGAAAAAGAAACATGATTGGTTTTGTAGTACCTACCGCGATCATGTACATGCACTTAGTGCAGGTGTTCCCTCTTTTGAAGTAATGAGTGAACTTTTCGGTAAAGCCACAGGTTGTAGTAAAGGCCGAGGGGGTTCCATGCACTTATTTTCTAAAGAGCATCACTTATTGGGAGGATATGCATTTATTGGAGAAGGCATTCCAGTTGCTTTAGGGGCAGCCTTTTCAAGTAAATATAAGAAGGAAGTTACTGGGAATAATAGTAGTGATGCTGTAACTGCAGCATTCTTTGGAGATGGGACTTGCAATAATGGACAGTTTTTTGAATGTTTAAATATGGCCCAATTATGGAAATTACCAATAATTTTTGTTGTTGAAAATAATAAATGGGCTATTGGTATGGCTCATGATAGAGCAACCAGCAATCCTGAAATCTGGAGAAAAGCCTCAGCTTTTGGGATGCATGGTGAGGAAGTTGATGGAATGGATGTATTAGCAGTAAGAGGGGCAGCACAAAGAGCAATTGAGCGTGCTAGAGCAGGAGAGGGGCCGACTCTTTTAGAATGTTTGACCTATAGATACAGAGGACATTCTCTTGCAGATCCTGATGAATTAAGGTCTGAAAAAGAAAAGGAATTTTGGGGGAAAAGAGATCCTATTAAGAAATTAGCCCAAGAAATCATTGATGGGAAATTCGCCACAGAAGAAGAATTAAAAAGAATTGAAAAGAAAATAGATCTAGAGATATCAACTTCAGTAAAAAATGCTTTAGAGGCACCTGAACCTCCATCTCAAGAGTTAACTAAATATATTTGGGCTGAAGATTAGATTAAATACCAGAGGGTAATTTTCTAGTTAAATTTCTTAATTTTCTTAATGCCTTCAATTCAACTTGCCTTACTCTCTCTCTAGAAACTTCTAGTAATCTGCCTATTTCAGCGAGTGTATGTCTCTCATTCCCATCTAGCCCAAACCTTAATTTAAGTACATGTTGTTCTTGTTCACTTAGATGACTTAACCACTTTCCAAGCTGTTCTTGATGCATTTTCTGCTCAACTTGATCTAAAGGCTCTTCATTATTAGTATCTGCAATTAAATCACCTAAAAAGCTCCTCCCATCATCACCATTAACCGGGGCATCTAGACTACTTGTTGATAAAGCTTGTCTTAAAACAGAATCTAATTCTTCCACATCGATTTCCATTGCTTCCGCAATTTCAATTCTGCTTGGCATAGCCCCAAGTTTGTGTGCCAAATCTCTACTAACTTTTCTTATAGATGCTAATCTCTCGCTTAAGTGAACTGGTAAACGGATAGTTCGTGATTGACAAGCGATAGCTCTTGTCATACTTTGTCGAATCCACCAAAAAGCATAAGTAGAAAACTTATATCCTCTTGTAGGATCAAATTTTTCAACAGCCCTCTCCAAACCAAGAGAACCCTCTTGGACCAAATCAAGAAGTTCAAGTCCTTTACCTTGATATTTTTTTGCCACACTAACTACTAATCTTAAATTAGCTTTCATCATTCTCTCTTTAGCTCTTCTTCCAATTTTTATTGTTCTTTTTTGCTGCGTTGTAAATTCTTTGTTTTTTTCAGTTAATTGACCATCTTCTGTAAGGTTCATCATTTTTTGAACTTGATTACCCAATTCAATTTCTTCAGCAGGTGTTAACAAAGGGACTCTACCAATGTTTTGCAAATACCAACTTATTGGATCATTACCTCTTCTTTTTTGTGGTTCAGCTTGCGCTGGTATTGATGAAACCATTTGTTTACCTAAATAAGGTATTAAGACTCTCCTACACTTTTTTGGAAATAGCCAAATATTTAATGCGGGCTTCAGATTTCATGTAATATTTGTATATTAATGTGTTTAAAACTAGAAATAACTCTTTTTAATTGTTTCTTTCAAGATATTTGTCTCGTTTTTATATTTCTCATTAATTTTGTCAGTTCATCACCAATAGCAGAAGCATTTGACCCACTTTTGCACTTTGATGCTGCAAATGAATGCAAAAGTACATATTTAGCAAAAAAATCTGTTGATAAACTTCTACACAAGGTTAAATCAATCGCAGAACTACCAGCTAGAAAACCAGATAAAAGATCACCCAATCCAGCTCGAGCTGTCTGAGAATCGGTTCCAAAAAGTTGCCATACTTTTTTATTATCAGCAACTATACTGTTAGCTCCTTTTAACAAAATACTGATATTGAATTCTTTTGCTGCATCACGAGCAAGGTCAACATTGGTCTTAGATTTGATATTAGGAAATAACCTTCCAAATTCTTTGGTATGTGGTGTAATCCATGTCTTAAATTTTCTCTCTAAAAAGAAATTTGACCCCAACTTAGATTCGGAAATTCTATTAAGTGCATCTGCATCCAAGATCAATAATCCTCCGAAAGCCATAAGATAGTCTTTTGATTTTTGCCAATCATCATTATCAATTCCTATTCCTGGACCGACAGCTAATGAATCAAACGCACTTAAATCAATATTCTTTAATGCACTAAACAAAGATGCATTTCCATTTTGGTTAGATTGCATAGTTTCTTTTAAAACTATTTCTGGGGCAACTTGCCAAATAGATTCAGCAACTATCCCAGGAAGGACCGCAGAGATAAAGCCTGCTCCACTTGATATGGCCCCTTTTAATGCCAAGTATGCAGCACCAGGATATTTTTCACTTCCCGCTATTAGTAATGTTCTACCTCTTTGATATTTGTTGGAATTTTTTGGTAAAGAAGGTAGATCAATATTTTTTATATCTTTGTAAGTAACCTTAAAAATCTTTTTATCAATTTTGAACAGCTTACTAGTAGGCACCCCAATATCTATATGGTGCAATTCTCCAATAAAAGGTAAAGCAGAATCTTGGGTCATCCCAATCTTATAAAGACCAATGGCCAAGGTATAGTCTGACTTTACTGCGTCTTCTAAAAAAGGCTCTCCTTTATCAGGACATAATCCTGTTGGAATATCAATACTTATTACCTTTCCAGATTTTTTTTGAAATTTTTGATTAAACAGTTTAATTAATTTATCATCAACTTTTCTTGTTTGATTATTACCAAAAACTGCATCAATCCAAAGATCTTTCCCGTTTGCATCAGGAGGCTCTACTAATTTTGTGACACCAATAGATGTAAGATAATTAAGGTGGACATTTGTTAGTGTTTTTTTTATCGGGAATGGACACCATACCTGAACATAAAAACCTTTCAAAAAAAGCTCTCTAGCTATTACTGCACCATCCCCGCCATTATGCCCAGGACCTATAAAAACAGTTATTCCATTCTTGAGAAGAGGTTTCTTTTTTAAGAGCCATCTACTAATTTGGATACCAGCTTTTTCCATCAATGCTTCTTGTGGCATTCCATCAGAAAACATTTCTTGCTCTACTATCAACATTTGCTTTGAATCAACAATTAAATGTTTAGAATCAATTGTTGGCCATACAATTTCATTCATAATTAGTGCAAAGCAATTGAAGAACTGTTCAAAAATTTAAACTTCCATGTTAAAGACACAAAAGGATAAAAAATTAGAGAACTTTTTTTCTTCTAATAATAAAACTAAAAAGAAGAAAAATATTATTGTAGGTCTTTCTGGTGGCGTAGATAGTTCCCTTTCAGCTGCTCTTCTTGTAGAAAGAGGCTGGAATGTTGAGGGACTAACTCTTTGGCTAATGAAAGGACAAGGCTCCTGTTGTTCTGAAGGATTAGTAGATGCTGCTGGCCTTTGTGAAGATTTGGGAATT
Organism: Prochlorococcus sp. scB241_528O2; assembly: GCA_000634115.1. GTDB lineage: Bacteria > Cyanobacteriota > Cyanobacteriia > PCC-6307 > Cyanobiaceae > Prochlorococcus_A. Next base: position 17,756 of record JFLJ01000135.1, read on the forward strand.
AATCATAAGATAATAGACTCTAGAGAAATTTTCGAAAGAGAGGTAATTAAAAAAACTACTGAAAGTTATGAGAAAGGATTCACTCCGCTGCCATGTTCGATGTGCAACAAGAATGTGAAGTTTGAAGAGATGCTTAATTACGCAATAAACAAAAAAGACTTTACTCATATTGCGACCGGACATTACGCAAGGATAAAAGAATCATCTTATGCTGAAAAATTTGATTGCAAGAGCTTTGTATTTAAGGACTTTCTTCTTCTCAGAGGTGCTGACGAAAACAAAGACCAAAGTTATTTTCTTTATTCTCTTTCACAAGAAGTACTAAGCAGATTAGAATTTCCTCTTGGTGAAATGAAAAAAGAAGAGACAAGAAAGGAAGCCCTAAGATTAGGCCTTAGAACTGCTCAAAAACCGGAAAGTCAAGATTTATGTTTAGTTGAGCATTATGGATCAATGCAGAGATTTATCGACAAACACATTGAACCCAAAGAAGGAGAAATTGTGCATGTTAATGGGAAAGTCCTAGGAACGCACGATGGTATTCAGCACTTTACAGTAGGTCAAAGAAAAGGTTTGGGCATCGCTTGGCCGGAACCTTTATATGTAAAAAGTTTAGACAGGGTAAAAAACATAGTTTATGTAGCAGATAAAAGTGATCTATTTAGCAGAGAAGCAATAATTAGAAAAGTTAACTGGGTTTCAATCGAAGAACCTAAACAAGAGATAGAAGTAGAAGCACAAATTAGATATAGAAGTCATCCAGTAAGAGGAACTTTAATACCTTTGAAAAATTTAGATAATCCAACTACAACATTTAAATTAATTTTTGAAGAAAGTCAAAGTTCTGTAACGCCCGGACAAGCTGCAGTTTTTTATAAAGGAGAAGTTTTATTAGGTGGTGGATTAATTAGTTAATTTTCCAAAAGAAATTTAATCCCATAAATAATATAAACAAAAACACAATAGGTTTATCTCCAAATTTTGTATAGAAAGTCTTTTCGGATGAAAAATTAGGGAACACTATTTCATTTTGCTCAACATCATAATCTAAAAGTTTAATTATTTTTCCATCATCTTGAACTAATCCCGAAGGGCCGGTATTTGATACTAGTAAATTATTTTTCTTATTTTCAATACTTCTTAATCTAGCCAAAGACAGGAGTTGATTATAAAGCTTAGCTGGATATGGATCTAAATTTGCTGCAGTTATTATTAGTTTTGCACCGCTATTAATAGCCTTTCTTATTTCTATTCCATCACTAATTTCGTAACATATCGCTACTGCTAGTGGAGGTGTAAATTTAGGATCAAAAAATCTTGAATCAGAGCCTGGTTGAATTCCTCCTACTGCAGATAATCCTCTTGAAAAACTATCTAGAAATCTAGGTATTTTTTCACCTATTGGAACAAGTCTATTTTTATCTATAAATGAGGTAAAAGATTTATCTCCAATTTGAAATCCGAGTAAAGAACTTCTTAACTCATTATTTGAATTTCTGAAACCTCCTGACAAGGTATTAGCCTTAATGCCTTTAGAAAAATAAAAATTATTAGATAGAGTTCCTTCAGGAGCAACAAGAAGTTTCACTTTGTTTGATAAAGCATATTTTTGAGCGATAGATAGCTTTTCTTCAATAAATTCATCATTTATTTTTAATTTTTCTCTTGTTGGTATATTAGTTTGCCAAATAGCTACTGGATATTCATAATTTCTTTTTATTGGAGTTGTTAAACCTCCAAATAAATGTAAGAAAATAAAAACCAAAAGTCCTAAAAGAAATATTTTTTTTAAGTAAAGTTTTCTTTCCCATCTACCTTGAATATAAAAAATCCAAAATCCAATCAATATTTGTAATACGCATAAACCACTTGCACCAATCCATCTTGCTAAACCAGCAAGATAAATATCACCTGGGATAAGACTCTCTCCTAAACCTATCCAAAAAAAAGGTGTTTGAGAAAGTATCAATTCACCAATACCCCAAGTCAAAGATAAAAAAAATACTTTAACTGTTAAAGATAATATTTTCATTTTGAAAACATCCTCTTTCCAGAGAATAATTTCAACTAACAATCCCCATAAATAAACTAATATCCCACCCAAAAAAGCGCAAAATAATAATATTAAAATGGCAATAATTAAACTTGTAAGCCATGAAAACCCAAGCCATGTCAATGGATGAAGATCATAAAGCCAAGAATGACTTATAAAGATAAAGAAAAAACCCCAACAAAAATTTGCTATTCTCCTTTCACTTCCCTTCCATAAAATAAATAATGATATCGGCATAAAAATCAGCCAAAAATGAGTTGAAACTGAAATTCCTCCTAAAATCCCTCCTAAACAAGGGTAAAAATATTGTCTTAGACTTTTAATTTGAGTTGGGATTAACAATCTAAAATTACGAAATTAAATTTATAATCACCCATTTATTGTACCTTCATTCTGTAGACTAAGTTTTAGTAACTTTCAAAATTTAAGTGAAAGAAGTTTTTATTAGTTTTGCAGTTTTTGTTTTTTGTGTTTCATTAACTCTTTTCAGTCAATTTAATTCACCTCAAGTTGTTAATGCTGCTGAATCAGAAACTCAGTCAGTTCAAAGAACACCCGTTGCAAAATCATCAAATGTCTCAAATAATAATTTATTTGAACTAGACCCATCAGATCCAAATCCTATACTTTTCGCTATGGCAGAAGAAACACCATCAGACAACAATTCAAGGACTACAGAAAGTGGTCTAATTATTGCAGATATCGTAAACGGGGAAGGAGATGAGGCTAGTGCTGGGCAAACAGTTACTGTAAATTACACAGGAACACTAGAAGACGGGACACAATTTGATACCAGTATCGGCAGAGCTCCATTCAGCTTTCCCTTGGGTGCTGGACGAGTAATAAAAGGTTGGGACGAAGGTGTAGCAGGCATGAAAGTTGGAGGCAAAAGAAAATTAACAATACCTCCGGAACTTGGTTACGGATCAAGAGGAGCTGGAAATGTAATACCTGCTAATGCGACTTTAATATTTGAAGTTGAATTATTAAAAGTCAATTAAATTAAGTAAGAAAAATATCTAAGACTTTTCAATTTAGTTAATCTCCAAGTAATATATATACAACAGCAAATATTTGAAATGTTAAGTAAATTCATCAATTCTTTTCTAGATAAAAAATTCCCAATGACAGTTCATGCTCACTGCGATGGTCCTTGTGGTGTTTACGACCCAGCATCTACGAGAGTTGCAGCTGAAGCAGTTTTATCAATGACAAAAAAACTTATTGCATTAGAAGCTCCTTCTAGCACTGATTCAGCAGAGTGGGCTGCATACAGTAATACATTTTCTAGATATGTTGCAGTTAAAGAAGAGCAAGCAAAAGAAACAAAGAAAGAGATTCTAATTTTGTGGACAGATTACTTTAAACCAGTTCACTTAGAAACTTATCCAGACTTACATGAAACCATTTGGAAGGCGGCCAAATTATGTAGTGCATGCAAAGTTAATATTGACTTAGCCCAAGCTGAAGAACTCATGAGTTATGTAGAAAAAATTCATAATATTTTCTGGGCTTCAAAAGGAAGATCAGACGCTTTTGTAAAAGCCAGTTAATCAGAGTTATTTTCAAAAGTTTTTTTGATTTTATTTTATTATTTTTAGGTTTAAGAAAAACCGCGATTATTAGTGGTGAATCGATGTCTCCTTACCTAAAAGAAGGTGACATTGTATTTTTTAAAAAATATAAAAAGAATAAATCAATACTTAAAAATCAACAAATAGTTATTTTTAATCATCCAATTAAAAATAAAAACCTAATAAAAAGGATAAATTCAGTAAATCAAAATAACGTTGAGGTTATTGGCGACAATATTGAATTTAGCGAAGATAGTAATAAATTTGGATTAATAAATAAAGAAAAAATAATTGGGATTGTCACCTCTAAATTAATTATTCCTAAATTAAAAAATTTTTTAATTCAAAAAAACAGAAGCACTTCTTTGAATCCAAAATAATCCCACAGAAAAGGAAAGCCCTCCTGCTACAGCTATTAATCTTTTAATAAATTTTTGACTTGCTTTAAAGGTAGTAAAAGATATTAAACAAGTAAAAAGATTCATACTTATGAGTGAACCAATCAAATATGAAATCAAATAAAAGCAAGCACTTGTAAAAGGTAGGGCTAATGCAGGAAGAACTGCAAGAAAATGCGAACCTCCAGCTATACCATGAAGCAAGCCTAAACCTGTTAAAGCATGTGAGTGCTTATTATTATTCTTTTGTTCCTTGATATGGAAGTGTAAGTGACGATGTGCAATTCCATTCTCATGCTTATGAGAGTGAGAGTGCATACTTAATCGAAAAGAA
>JFLJ01000136.1 GCA_000634115.1 Prochlorococcus sp. scB241_528O2
GCATACTTAATCGAAAAGAATTTTTTATAGCAAATACTCCAACAACTATAAGAGATATTCCAACTAGGAATTCGGCAAGACTTGAGAATTTGTTTAATGGTGTAATATCCTTAATAAAAATCGTAAGGAATACTAATAAGAGAACTCCAGAAGAGTGTCCCAAACCCCATGAAAAACTATTTTTGAGAGCTTTTTGAGGATTATTTATCGCTGCGGGTACCATAGCGATTAAATGATCAGCACCACTTACTACATGCACAAATCCAGCAATGGTTCCCGTTAGTATTACAGCCTGCATATATTTTCAATACAACTCGTTTTATTCAATTTTATAACACGATTTGAGGCAAAATTAAATTGAGTTAAATAATTTCTTGAAAGATTTTTCAATATCCCCTTCTCTCATGAAAGTTTCACCAATTAACACTCCCTTGATTCCAACAGATCTAAGCGATTCTAAATCTTCGGCACAATTAATTCCGGATTCACTAATAGGAAGAATATCTTGTTTTGAAAAAATATCTGCATATAAATTCATCAATTCTATTGATGTTTTTAAATCTGTTTTAAAAGTCTTTAAATCCCTATTATTTATTCCAATCAAATTAAAAGATTTTAACTTTAGTATCCTTTCTAATTCATTATCGTTATGGACTTCAACAAGAACACTCATCTTTAAATTATCAGCAATTTTCTTTAGATAAATTAAATCGTCATCACTTAAAATCGCAGCGATTAATAATATTGCATCAGCACCAGATACCCTTGCTTTATAAATCTGATAAGCAGAAATAATAAAATCTTTGCAGAGAAGAGGAAGATTAGTTGATTTCCTTACATTTTCGAGTATTTCAAAACTACCTTGAAAAAACCTTTTGTCGGTGAGTACTGAAATACATGATGCACCTAATCCTTCATAACAAGTTGCTATATCTTCAGGGTTAAAATCTTTTCTAATAACTCCTTTACTCGGACTAGCTTTTTTTATTTCAGCAATCACTCCTGGTTTTATTTTTGCCTCCAATATATTTTTGTAAAAGTCTTTTGGGGCAGGCAGTTTTTCAATCTTTTTTATTAGATCTTCTAAAGAAACTATTTTTTTAAAATTCTTAATTTCAATGTCCTTGTGCCATACAATTTCTTCCAGAATATTTTTTGCTTGTGCTTCTCGATGAGGCACCGCATATTCTAAATTCTCTACCCTTACTGTTGGATTTGGTGGCCTGCGTCTTATTTCCATTGATTATAAATACTATTTCACTTGAGAAGCAGCTTGTTTATATGCGACCTCAACTACTTCACTAAGAGTGGGATGAGTATGAACTTCTTTAGATAATTCAATTACATCTTGGTTCCTGGAAATAGCATTCGAAATTTCTTGAATTAAATCAGCTGCATGTAATCCAAAAATATGAGCACCTAATACTTTGCCATTATCTTTATTGAAAATCAACTTTAGCAATCCATCACTCTCCAATTCAGCTAATGCTTTTGAATTGGCCTTAAAGAAACTTTTGACAACTCCCAAAGTAAAGTTTTCTTTTGCGGATATCTCTTTAGCCTCAGCTTCAGAGAGACCAACCGAGCTTATCTCAGGGTGAGTAAAGGTTGCTGCAGGGATACTTTTATAGTTAATTTCAACGTTACCACCGCAAATGTTATCAACAGCAATAGTACCTTGAGCTGCAGCTGTATGGGCAAGCATTAGTTTGCCTGTTACATCTCCAACAGCCCAAATGTTAGGTATTATTTTATCACCATTTTTAACTCTCATTTGATCATCTATAGGAATGAAACCTTTCACCGTTTCGATTCCAACCGACTCAAGATTTAAGTTATTACTATTAGGACTTCTGCCAGTTGCAACTAGAACAGCATCAACCTCTAAAGTTTCTATAACTTCTTTAGATTTTGCATCGGTCAGTTCTATTTTTACAGGACATCCAGGTGTTATTTTTGTTGCAAATACATTTGATTTTGTATCTATATCTCTTGATTGAATAAGGTTCTTCTTAGCAATTTTTGTGATGTCTGGATCAAATGTTGGCATAATATTTTCTAAAGCCTCGATCATGGTAACTTCACAACCTAGCGCGGTATAGACATCTGCAAATTCCAATCCTATATATCCGCTTCCAATAATAGCTATCCATCTTGGAAGCCATTCAAGTTTAACTGCATCATCACTAGTAAATACAGTCCTATTATCCAAAGTTATACCTCGGGGCACAAAAGGAGAGGACCCAGTTGCTATAACACTATTCTTACAGGTGAAGATTTTATCAATTCCGTTTTTATCTCTTACACCTACTTTTTGATTTCCTTCAATTCTTCCAATCCCCAAAATAATTTCAACCCCACTCCTTTTGAGAGTTTTTGTTAAATTTTCTCTAACATTTAAAACTAAATTATTTGCATGGTCTGCAATTTTTGACCTCTCAAACCTTACTGGGGAGGCATGAATACCAAATTTAGCTAAATGTTCATAATTAGCTATTTCTCTCACTTTTCCGCTTGCAGCCAGAAGAGCTTTAGAGGGCACACAACCCTTGTTCACGCAAGTGCCACCCATATCAGAAGATTCTACTATTGCGACTTTCAGTCCCTTACCAGCAGCATGTTTGGCGGCATCAAAACCTCCATATCCAGCTCCTATAACGATTAAATCAAAATCAAAACTTGAATCAGTCACTTTTTATCTAAGTATTAGAGGTGTATGCGACTCTTTTTCGTTCTAGTAGTATCGGAACTGCAACGCAAGCCACATTCAATGATTCTACAAGCTCACTATGCGGAATTGTAATTGTTTCACTAAAAGCTTCTTGAATTTTTTTATGAATACCTTGACCTTCATTACCCAAGATTAATGCTGTACGTTTAGTCCAATCAATTTCCCAGTATGGCTTTGAAGAATTTTTAGAGCTTTTATTATGACTACTAGTAGAAAAAATCCTAAATCCTGCATTTGATAATTCAGATAAAGACTTTAATAAAGAATTTATTATTTCTTCTTCACTACCCTCAAATCTTAGAAATGGGAGGTGAAAGACGGCACCAGATGATGCTCTCAATACCTTTTGACTCAAAGGGTGTGAGCCTCCAGCTAAAAAAATTGAATCAACACCTGCAGCTAGTGCAGTTCTAAAAAGATTACCCATATTCCCCGGATCTTGAATCCTATCAAGAACAAGAACCAAATCATCTTTACTATTAAATTGATAATTAGGTATTGATGAGATTTTGACTAATGCTGCGATACCATCTGGATTAATTGTTGAAATCGCAGAAGCTAAAACCTCTTCTGAAACAATATTTATTAATGATTGATCGAACTTTTTGCTAAGATTTTGAT
>JFLJ01000137.1 GCA_000634115.1 Prochlorococcus sp. scB241_528O2
TGAAAATTTTGTTATCAACTATATATTAATTCCATAAAAGTTTTGATCAATAATTTTTATAATTTAATTTCCTAAAAATCCAAAAATATATTTTTATTTTTTATTAATATTCAACACGTTACATTTTGTGGACTTACTAAAGTTAGTTTGTAATGATATATCTAATAAATTAAGTCTTAATGGTTTGCGGAAGCAAAAAGAAGTCATATCTTAAATCCCAAAATTTAAAGATTTTTGGCCAAGGTAAAGTAAATGGAATAGTTGAAATAAGTGGCGCAAAAAATTCGGCCTTAGTATTACTAGTAGCAACATTACTAACTAATGAAAGAATAATTCTTGAGAATGTTCCTCGTCTTACTGATATTGAAAAAATGGAAAATATCCTTAAGAATTTAGGAGTTAATTTAGTAGATAAAAATAACAAATTAGAGATAGATTCAAAAAATATTTCTTTTAAAGAACTTCCATATGAACTTGTTAATGGACTAAGAGCTAGTTTCTTTTGCATCGGTGCACTTTTGAGTAAATTTGGAGAGGCTACAGTTCCCTTACCTGGAGGGTGCAAAATTGGCTCAAGACCAATAGATGAACACATTAATGGACTTAAAGCATTAGGGGCGGAAATTATTATTGAAGAAGGAATTGTCAAAGCAAAAATAAAGGGAAAGAAAAATAAACTTCATGGTACCAATATCAAATTAAAATGCCCAAGCGTAGGTGCAACGGAAACACTCATAATGGCTGCATCATTAGCAGAAGGAAGAACTATTATTGAGAATGCTGCAAGAGAACCTGAAGTTCAAGATTTATGCCACATGCTTAATAAAATGGGGGCAAAAATTTACAACTCTGGTAAACAAAATATAATTATCGATGGAGTTAACAAGCTTGGTGGATGTACTCATAAAGTAATTCCAGATCGAATAGAAGCTGGAACTTTTCTAATAGCTGCTGCTGCAACTTCTTCTACAATAAGAATTTCTCCTGTTATTCCTAATCATCTTAAAGCTGTTATCAATAAGCTTCAAGAGAGTGGGAGTGAAATTACGATCAAAGATAATTCAATTACAATCAAAGGTAAAGAGATAAAAGGAGTAGATATTAATACAGCTCCCTTTCCAGGATTTCCTACTGATTTGCAGGCACCATTTACAGCTCTTATGACTATCGCCAATGGTGAATCTAAGATAACTGAAACAATTTTCGAAAACAGAATGAATCACATTCATTTACTTAATAAAATGGGTGCCAACATAAAATTAAATAAAAATGTAGCGCATATTAAAGGTGTTAAAACAATTAAGGGTATGAATCTAGTTGGCTCAGATTTAAGATCATCAGCTGCATTAATAATTGCTGGGATTATCGCTAAAGGCATTAGTAGGGTATATGGTTTAGAACATTTGGATAGAGGCTATGAAAATTTTGAATCAAAACTAAAAACATTAGGTATTGAAATAACTAGAGAATTGAGTATAGAAAACCTTTCGGAGAAAGAATATAAAATTAATCCAGAATTAGAGGAAATCCGACATATTAAAGCAGCCTAAAAAATCAAATATATTTCAATGCTGAATAAATCAATTAAATATAAGCAATATTAATTAAAGAAATACAACCAAAAAACAAAAGTAACATCACTAAAAAACGATTAGACCAAATTTTACTTAAACCATTAAATTGAAAGTTATTCATACCCAAGTTCCGCCATTATTTCCAAAAGCTGTAAGTATAGTTACTGCAAGAAAAAGATAAGGCGCAAATTTTAAAGACAATTTTTTTTGAGTTTTAGACATTAATTTTTTTTATTTAATATAGCATAATATTACTTAATATGAAGCTTTTCTTTAAAAGTAATAGGTTTATGTCTTACTTAGCTACATAAATGTATCATATATGTTTAGCTATAGGTTTTTCTCGTATTATTTGTTATCAAATCCAATGAAAGATTCTACCTTTTTAGTTGCAAAACATTATTTGAGTCCACAAGTAATCTTGATCACTTACTTTTAACCGCAAAATGCATAGTCAATAAAATCATTTTTGTTATAATAAAAAAGTTCATTATTTTTCAAAAACCTTGGGAGCGTGGTGGAATTGGTAGACGCACCGCACTCAAAATGCGGCACCTTCGGGTATGTCGGTTCAAGTCCGACCGCTCCCACTTTGATGAATACTTATAGTCGATTCGATATATCTTTCAAAAAAGGAAAAGGTTGTTGGCTTTGGGATAAAAAAGGTAAAAAGTATCTTGATGCAGTCGCAGGGATAGCTACTTGTAGTCTTGGTCATAGCGATAGAGTTTTAAGAAGAAAGTTATCAAATCAACTAAAAAAGATTCAACACATTTCAAATCTCTACAACATTGAAGAACAAGAGCAATTAAGTAGAACTTTAATAAATATTAGTTGTGCTGAAAGCGTTTTTTTCTGCAATAGTGGAGCGGAAGCAAATGAATCAGCCATTAAATTAATTAAGAAATATGGAAATGCAACAAATGAAAGTAAAGAGTCAATTATTCTCGCAGCTGAATCTAGTTTTCATGGCAGAACACTAGCCGCCTTGAGTGCTACTGGTCAACCTAAATACCAAAAAGGTTTCGAACCAATGATTAAAGGGTTCAAATTTTTTAAATTTAACAATTTTGATTCTGTAAAAAAATTATTTGATGAATGTGAAAATAATGATCAAAAAATTTCTGGCGTTTTAGTTGAACCAATACAAGGAGAAGGTGGAGTAATACCTGGAAGTAAAAGATTTTTTAAAAGCTTAAGAGAAATATGCGATAAACATAATTCTCTTCTCATTTTTGATGAAGTCCAAAGTGGGGTAGGTCGAACTGGGAAAATGTGGGGCTATCAGAATTTAGGAATTGAACCTGATGGATTTACTCTCGCCAAAGGATTAGGTGGAGGTCACGCAATTGGAGCATTATTGGTAAAAGAAAAAGCTAATATTTTTTCTCCTGGAGACCATGCAAGTACTTTTGGAGGAAATCCGTTCGCCTGTAAGGCTGCCTTAACTGTATTGGAAGAAATCAATAAAAGAAATCTTGTCAATAATGTTTATTTAAGAGGGAAACAATTAAGTACTGGCTTTGAAGAATTATCAAAAAAATTTCCTAATATTATCAACAGTAAAAGGGGTTTAGGTTTAATACAAGGTCTTGTTATTAATGATAATTATACAGATGCAAAAAAAATCACATTAAAAGCTTTTGAAAAAGGATTACTTGTAGTCCCCGCAGGTGGAAACGTTGTTAGGATTGTCCCGCCATTAATTATATCTAGACGAGAAATTAGCATCCTTTTAGATAAACTAAATTCTATTTTTGAAGAGATATAGACCTTTAAAAAATTGTGAAAAATACTAATTTAAAACCTTTTGAATTAATATCGCCTAAATCCGAAAGGGATAATATCAAGTTAGGTTTATCTAGGATTAGAAATGTTCTGCGAGAACTTGGTAATCCTTGCGGGAATATTCCCGCAATACAAATTATTGGAACTAATGGGAAAGGCTCTATTGCAGCATTTTTAGAGAGTATACTTTTTGAAGCTAAAAAGAATTTTGGTGTAACTACTTCTCCTCACCTTTTTGATATATCTGAGAGAATTAGAATTAATAAAAAAAATATTAACAAAAATGATTTTGAAAAAATTTATAGAGTAATTGAAGAAAAATTTTCAAAATATGAATTAACTCCTTTTGAAAAAATTATATGCTGTGCACTAAATTTTTTTAATAGCAAGCAAGTTGAATTGCTGATTCTTGAAGCTGGATTAGGAGGGCGATTAGACGCTACAACAGCTCATCAATTAAGGCCAATAATAGCTATTGGGAACATTGGCTTAGACCATAAAGAATTTCTTGGAGATACTATTGAAAAAATTACAATTGAAAAATTAGCAGTTATTGAAAAGAACTCAATTGTTATCTCGTGCAATCAAAACAGTAAAGTTGAAAATTTAATAAACAATAAAATTGAAGAGGTTGGAGCGGAAATTATCTGGAAAAATTCAATTTCAGATAGATATCAGCTTGGATTGAAAGGAATTTTCCAAAAGCAAAATGCTTCAGTCGCGATTGGGGCGATTGAGGCTTTAAATAAATTGGGATTCAATATTAAAGAAAAACATATTTATGAAGGTCTTAAAAAAACAACTTGGAAAGGAAGGCTTGAAATAATAAATTATTTAAACAAAAAAATACTTGTAGATTGTGCGCATAACCTTCCTGCGGCAAAAGCACTTTCAAATGAGCGAAACAACTGGGTGTATGAAGAAGAGGGCATTTATTGGATTTTAGGTGTTCAAAAACAAAAAGATATATATGCAATATTAAAAATACTTCTAAAGAAAAATGATCACTTATTACTTGTGCCAGTTCCAAATCAACCTAGTTGGAAGTTAAAAGAACTCTACGAAATTAAAGGCATTGACTTGCAACAAATAACTGAGTTTGAGACCTTTGAATTAGCTATTGAGTATTTATTTGCCCTTAAAAAATGGCCACTTAATCTTCCTGTTTTAACAGGTTCAATTTTTTTAGTTGCAGAGTTTATGAAGTTTGCAAATAAACAGAAATATTAAATATTAAATTGTTCTTTTATTTCCCAACCCTCTAATTTACCTGGATTCAATAGTCCTTTAGGATCAAATTTTAGTTTCGCTTTTACTTGATCAGCATCCACCACTCCAAGGCCTCCGCCTTCGACAGTTAAAACATGGGGATTAAAAATAAACGCTCCCAGATTCTTACAATCATCCATTATTTCATTTAATTCTTCTACTCCATTCCACTTTAATACTGGCAAAGCAGCTAATCGAGGTGATCCTTGCTGTGAGACTGCCTCTATATGCCATAGTACTTTTTTATTCCATTTTTTTCTTATAACACTAATCAACTCTAGTTCATTATTCAATGGCAAAAGCATCTGTAAATATGTCCAATTTTTATCCCTAGATCTCATATGAAGAGTTGTATGATTCCATACGACTTCAGAAATTCCATTAACGAGTTTTTCTTCTTCTCCAAGAAGAGAAAATTCAACATTGAATTTTTTACATATCGGCTCGATTGTTCTTATCCCTCCGAGAGTAGTTTGAATTAATATCTTGTGGCTTCTAGCTTTACTTTTAAACCATGTTGGCATTTGATCTACAATTTCTCCTTCAAGAATTGCCCCTAGTTTCAGATCAATTGCCGCACTAGTAAGAGTTTTTAATATTTCTATTGTTTTTTTAAATTCAATACAGTCTATAACTATTGAATACCACCTACGTTTGATATCAGTAGCAAGTAATAAAGAAGTAATGATTCCATTAGTCCCGTAAGCATGATTTAAAGGTTCTGATTCTTCAGCATTGAATTTTAATAATTCAGGTTTTTCATTCATTGTCACTGCTTCTAAACCTATAAGATTGCCAGGATCTCTTAAGAATCCCCACCTAATTGATCCAATCCCTCCTGATCCTCCTGCAATAAAGCCTCCAATTGTAGCGGTTTTCCAAGTACTAGGAAGCAACCTTAATTCCCTACCATATTTCTCTAATTGTTTGTTCAAATCTCCCATTACACAGCCAGACTGGACTTTTACAAAACCTGTATCTGGATCAAAGTCTTCTAGCTTATCAAAGCGATTCATATGCATAACAACTCCCTTAAACAAAGGGACTGCTTGTCCATAATTACCAGTACCTGAACCCCTTAAAGTAAGTGGGATAGAAAATTCCCAACAAATTTCTGCTACTTTCATTAATGCATTATGGTCACTAGGTCTTACCACCAAATCAGCAAAACAACCATCTAATTTTTCGGTAAGAACAGGAGAATAGTTATAAAAATCTTTTGAAAGTCTTTTTACGTCAGATTGGCTTTCTATAATTTCTAAGTTATTAACTTGTCTAAAGTTTTCTATAAATTTTAGATTATTTGATGACATTAAGAATTTTTTCTATATTTTGTATTTAAATCTAGTCGATTAGTAAAGTAAATCGCCTTTTATAAAAACTTTTCTTTTTAAAGTGCTCGAAAAAACATCTGCCCACCTTTGTGCATCTAAAATCACGAAGTCAGCAGGACAACCCTTTTTGATTAAACCATCCCATTTTAAATTTAATAATCTGCTTGGAGCTAAAAAAATAGAAGACAGAGTCATTCTCTCCCAAGGATTTAGCTGAAGCATAGGTATTGAGCAAGACATCATATAAAAGGGATCAAAATTACCAAATGGATACCAAGGATCCTGAACGTTATCACTACCAATAGATACATCCACATGTAATTGTTGTAATTGTTTTATTGGCGCAACTGGTCTATTTAAAGAGGTAGTTTTATTATTTCGATTGAGTAGCCAAAAATTTGTCAAAGGTAAAGCGATAACTTTAATATTTTTCTCAGCGATTTTTTTTCCTAAATCTAGAATCTCACTATCTTTTAGTGAAATAAGACTGCTCAAATGACTACAAGTAATCGGAATGCTAATTTTTAGATTTTCGATTGTTTCTAATAAAACTTTTATTCCTGCTCCAGGTTCAATAGTTGACTCATCTATGTGTAAATCAATTTCTAATTTGTATTTACTCGCGAGAAGTAGCATCTTTGCGAGAAATTTGCTTGTATCTTTTTTATTAAAAGGGGGAACAATAACACCTCCTAAAATACCTCCATGAGAGGATAATAATTTTGCTAACTCTTCTCCATTTGAAGTATCCCAGAATTCTAGTGGTGCTAAAGCAACGAATTGTAATGTCAACTCAGATAAATATTTTTTTTGTAATTTAAAAAGCTGAATCCAAATATCAATCGATTGACTTTTGTATGTATCAATATGACTTCTAATAGCTCGGTATCCATTTTTTATGGCAAGTTTCAATGATTTCTCAACTCTCTCTATGACTTTATCTGTAGTTCTAGTTTTATGTTCTTCGAGATTTACTGATAATGCACCTCCATAGTTTGATTCCAGATTAGGAAAATCCGCCCATGTAAAAGATTTATCAAAATGTGAATGCGTCTCAACAAATCTTGGGAGTAAAATATTTTTTGGTTTTTTATCTGTATTTCTTAAAGGCTTTAATTCAGAAACAAATCCATTCTCCCAAGCTATGGCAACAGAACATAAATCTTCTACATCAATATTGAGGTTATCAAAATCTTCTATAAAAAAAAGGCTTCTGGGAATAAGAACCTCAGCTGTGCCGGAATTACTCAAAATTTTAAATTTTCTTTTATCTTAAAACATTAGAAAACATTACTGAAAAAGAAAATAATTCAAATTGCGCTTAAAGATAAAAATAACTATGAAAAATTACCCTTGAGTTGGTAAATTTATATATGTAAGGCGGGCGTCGCCAATTGGTTAAGGCAGCGGCTTGTGGCGCCGCTATTCGGGGGTTCGAATCCCCTCGCTCGCCCTCAAAAAATTGCATCAAGATTATTTAATTTGTAATTTTGAATTAAAGAATCATAAAAAATTCCTAGCAAAGTGCTAACAAAAACAAAACAAGAAGAAAAAAAAATTCCAAATAATCCAACTAATGGTAGTTATTGGATAACAACATTTGGATGCCAAATGAACAAAGCCGATTCTGAGAGAATGGCTGGAACATTAGAGAAAATGGGATACATCAGAGCAGATCATGAATTAAATGCCGATTTGGTCTTATACAATACGTGTACAATCAGAGATAATGCAGAACAAAAAGTTTATAGCTTTCTAGGAAGACAAGCAAAAAGAAAGCACAAAACCCCTAACTTAAAACTCGTTGTTGCTGGTTGCCTTGCTCAGCAAGAGGGAGAGTCCTTACTTAGAAGGGTGCCAGAATTAGATCTAGTAATGGGGCCTCAACACGTTAATAACCTTGAGAACTTATTGGTTAAGGTTGATTTAGGTAATCAAGTCGCTGCTACAGAGGAAACCTTCATTTCTGAAGACATAACAAGTGCGAGAAGAGAAAGCTCTATTTGTGGTTGGGTGAATATCATATATGGATGCAATGAAAGATGTTCATATTGTGTAGTTCCCTCTGTAAGAGGTAAAGAGCAATCAAGATATCCAAATGCGATAAAAAGTGAGATACAAAAATTAGCGGATGATAATTTTAAAGAAATTACTCTTTTAGGGCAGAATATTGATGCGTATGGAAGAGATCTTCCAGGAACGACAAAAGAGGGAAGAAAAGAAAATACTCTAACTGATCTTTTATATTACATTCATGATGTTAATGGGATTAGTAGAATTAGATTTGCTACTAGTCATCCAAGATATTTTTCAAAAAGATTGATTCACGCTTGTTATCATTTGGATAAAGTTTGTGAACATTTCCATATTCCCTTCCAAAGTGGGAATGATGAAATCTTAAAGCAAATGTCTAGAGGATACACTATCAAAAAGTATAAAAATATCATTGAGAATATAAGATCATTAATGCCAAATGCATCAATCACAGCTGATGCTATAGTTGCTTTCCCAGGAGAAACAGAACAACAATATCAAGATACATTGAGACTTGTATCAGATATTGGTTTTGACCAAGTAAACACAGCAGCATACTCTCCAAGACCAAATACTCCTGCGGCAGTTTGGAGTAATCAAATTCCTGAAGAAGTAAAAAAAGCAAGATTGCAAGAAATAAATGCTTTGGTCGAGACTACTGCTAGAAGCAGAAATCAAAGATACATTAACAATATTGAAGGTGTCTTAATTGAGGGTATAAATCCAAAAAATTCATCACAAATTATGGGTAGAACAAGAACAAATAGATTAACTTTCGTAAAGATTCCCAAAAACATTAAATTTAATTTTTCATTAGGAGACGAGATAGATGTCAGAATAAATGAAGCAAGACCTTTTTCTTTGACAGGTGAACTTTGCATATAATTTTTATAAATAATGATGGGTAAGGAAAAATGCATTGGACTGATATTTGGTGGTTATTCCAATGAACATGATGTATCGATCTCCTCTGCAAAGACTGTTTTTCAAGCCTTAAATTCAAAAATAATTAAACAACGCTTTAAAGTTAAGGCCTTTTTCATAAACAGAGATGGAGATTGGCTTGATAGTGATCTTTCTGAAAAGATCCTAATTGGTGAAATTGAAAGAGATACAATAAAAAAACAAGAAACTGTATGTCAAAAAAAAATAAACTTCCTAGACGGAATTGATTTCCAAAATGTTGATATTTGGTTTCCTCTGCTGCATGGATTTAATGGAGAAGACGGCTCAATTCATGGATTACTAAAATTTACTAAGAAACCCTTAGTAGGATGTGGGATTTTAGGCTCTGCACTTGGAATGGACAAAATATTGACGAAAACAATTTTCTCAAATCTTAAAATTCCACAAGTTAATTATCTAGTTTTTGAAAATGAAGATCTAAATGATAAAGAAGTAAAAAAAAAGTTAATTGATGAGATATCAAAAAAATTAAATTTCCCTGTTTTTGTAAAACCTTCTAACTCTGGATCCTCCCTTGGTATTTCAAAGGTTATAAATGAATCAGAATTATTACAAGCCCTAGAAAAGGCTTGGGAAATAGATTCAAGAATTTTAGTAGAGGAAGGCTTAGAGGTAAGAGAGATTGAATGCGGAATAATTGGGACTTCAAAACTTTTAACCTCTGAGATAGGCGAAGTAAAGTATGAAAGTGATTGGTATGATTACGATTCAAAATACAACTCAAATAATAAGATAACTATCCCAGCCGAAATAGATTCTAAAATAACCAAACAAATTAAAGAAATTGCTATTCAAAGTTGTAGAGCACTAAATATTTTTGGTTTTGCAAGGGTCGATTTCTTTTTAGAAAAATCTTCAAATAAAATTTTGTTAAATGAAATAAATACAATTCCTGGTTTTACAAAAAACAGTATGTTTCCAATGCTTTGGAAAGCTTCAGGTTTAAATATTGAACAACTTGTGGCTAAACTAATAGATATATCTTTAGATTCATAATTCAAATCAAATGTTGCATGGACTTCTTTGGTTACCATTACTGTTAATCTTCATATTATTGACTGCTTTAGGATGGTTAGAAAGAAGAAGGCAAAACCTTTTTAGGAGCTGGGCTAATGGTTCTGAACTTTGCAAGTTAGATAGTTCAGGTGCAGCGTCCTTAAAAGATGGGGAATTAAGATGGAGCGCATTTGAAGCTGGAAAATTTGAAGAAAAAGATAGTTTCACAATCAAGACACTCGAATTAGTTGAATTAATGGCCCTAACATCAGGAGAAGCTCCTCTGACAAGTGAATCTCAAGGGAAGTGCAGGCTTAGACTAGTCGGCAATGGGAAAGAGATGGATGTACCATTTTCAGACGCAGAAAAGGCGAGAGAATGGATGGAGCAATTGATGGAAAAAGCTCGATGTGACTTGTGAAAAAACCTAAAATTTTTAACAATAGAAGCTTTTTATTTCTAATAATATTTTTATTTTCAACAAGTTTACTGAGCCTAAGAACCCTTAAAAAGGTCAATGTTCAAGACATCAGAATTTCTGGTAGTAAATTATTTTCACAGAATGATTTAGTAAGTAATTCATCTTTAAAATTTCCAATCCGGTTAATTTTTATTAAAACAAATTTATTAGAAAAAGAGTTAAAGCAAAATTTATCGCTCAAGAATGTTTCAATAAGTAGACAAATATTTCCTTTTGGTTTGAAAGTTCATGTTAATACAAGAACTCCAATAGCTTTAGGTGAAAAAATATTAAATGACAAAAAAATATCAGGCTTTATAGATAAAGATGGATTTTTTATATATAAACAACATGCAGAAGGCAAAAAATTAGACAAATTAACCATACAAGTTTTTGGATGGAGAGAAAAATTTAAAAAAATATTATCTGAAATTTTAATTACCCAAGATAATTATGAATTTGAATTAGTTAAAGTGACTTTCTCACCAAATGGTTTTCTAACTGTTGAGGAAAAGGATTTAAAGAAAATATTCCTTGGATTTAATCCCAACTTAATCAACTATCAATTACAAATAATCAATAAGCTTAAAAATGAATTTAAAAAAAATGAATTCCCTAAAAAAATAGATAATATTGATCTTACTGATCCAAATAAACCAAAAATAAAAGTGTTCAAACCCTAATATTTGAGAATACATTTAAAATTATTTTTTTTTATTAATGTAGTGTTTAAAAGGGTTTAGCATTTAAAACAAAATATTTATTAAATAAATATTTAAGGACTTTCCTCAACAAATTCCTACAGATCAGTTTAGTGAGTTCATAATGCACCCAATACTAGTATTAGATCCTTATTAAGAGATGAGCTTCGGTAACAATCCAAACTTTGATCAATCGAAAGAAATCTTTCCAAGCCAAAACGCCAAAATAGAAGTTATAGGTGTTGGAGGTGGTGGAAGTAACGCAGTTAACAGGATGATAGACAGCGATCTCGGTGGTGTATCATTCCGCGTACTTAATACTGATGCTCAAGCACTATTACAATCTTCCGCAGAACTAAGAGTTCAACTAGGTCAAAACCTAACAAGAGGTCTCGGAGCTGGAGGTAATCCAAGTATCGGCCAAAAAGCAGCTGAAGAATCAAAAGAAGAACTTCAACAAGCTTTAGAAGGTTCAGATCTTGTTTTTATTGCTGCTGGCATGGGTGGAGGTACTGGGACAGGCGCTGCTCCAGTGGTTGCGGAGGTAGCGAAGCAGAGTGGTGCTTTAACTGTAGGAATAGTAACCAAGCCATTTTCTTTTGAAGGGAAAAGAAGGATGCGTCAAGCTGAGGAAGGGATTGCAAGATTAGCTGAAAATGTCGATACTTTAATTGTTATTCCCAATGATCGTTTAAAAGAAGTGGCTTCTGGCGCTTCAATTCAAGAAGCATTTAGAAATGCTGATGATGTGCTAAGAATGGGAGTGAAAGGTATCAGTGAAATAATTACCTGCCCAGGTCAAATTAATGTTGATTTTGCTGATGTAAGATCAGTAATGACTGAAGCTGGTACTGCTCTTCTTGGCATGGGTATTGGATCTGGGCGATCTAGAGCCATAGAAGCGGCTCAAGCTGCAATTAATAGTCCGTTGTTAGAAGCAGGCAGAATTGATGGAGCAAAAGGTTGTGTTGTTAATATCACTGGTGGGAAAGACTTGACTTTGGATGATGTAAACGCAGTTGGAGAAATTATTAGTGAGGTAGTAGATCAAGACGCAAATATAATTTTAGGTACAGCAATCAACGAATCAATGGAAGGTGAAGTACAAGTTACTATGATTGCGACTGGTTTTGAGACCAATCAACCACTCATGCAGCAAAGATTAAAAAACAGATTATCTAATACACCTCTTTATAATTTTTCTGATAATAAAGATAAAGATAGTGGAACAAAAGCAAACATTCCAGAATTTTTGAGATTAAGGCAGAACAAAAAAAATATAGATTAATAGGTAAAATAGAGTGACTCGGTTATCTCGCCTGCCTCAAGCATCCCTTGTGGCTGCTACCTTCCGGTCCTGACCAGGTTTAGGCGTTAAAACCGCGAAAGGCCGAGTCATGAACATCTTAGCAATTCTTGTCAAAAAAAGATACCTTGTTTTATGTTGCCTTCAGAACTCGTTCAGTATAAAAAAAACTCTCGAAAAATTATTGCACTAACTGCATGGGACTCTATTTCTGGTTCTTTGGCAGAGGAATCAGATGCAGATCTTGTTTTAGTAGGAGATTCTCTAGCGATGGTTTGTTTGGGATACAAATCCACGTTACCGATAACATTAGAAAATATGATTTATCATACTAATGCTGTTTCAAGAGGATTTAAAAAGAGAATTGAAGAACAACCTTTATTAGTTTCCGACATGCCTTTTCTTACTTATCAATGTGGAGAGGATAAAGCTGTAGAGTATGCAGGAAAAATAATTCAAAGCACTTATGCAAAAGCTGTAAAGGTTGAAGGTGCTGAACCAGAAATACAAAAAGTTATTTCTAGAATTATAAGGATGGGAATCCCTGTTATGGGTCATCTAGGACTTACACCACAAAGTTATTTAAATCTAGGATTAAAGAAACAAGGCGAAAGTTTAGAAAGCCAAGAAAAAATTAAAAGAGAGGCTTCCATTCTTGAAAAATTAGGATGTTTTTCAATAGTTCTTGAACATATTCCTGAGTTGCTTGCTAAAGAAATACAAAGTAACTTAAAAATTCCGACAATAGGTATTGGTGCAGGTAACTATTGCGATGGACAAGTAAGAGTTACTGCTGATCTGTTAGGCCTTAATGATGATCAACCACCATTTTGCAAACCGATCATTCAAGGGAAGAAATTATTTAAGGATAAATTAAAAGAATGGGTAGCATCGGAAAGACTTAATTAATATCATCCCACCACTTAAACATGGAAATAAGAACTTGATTGCTAAGCTCAAAACCTTTTGGATCACTTAAAAAGAATCTATTCCCTTTTCTTTGTAATAGTCCACTTTCAAGAAATCTTTCCCATTCTTCAAGCAATTTTCTTAAATTATTCCTAAATTTTTTGTTTTCCCAATTTTGTTCTTTAAATAGTTTGTAGATATCTACACCCTCTTTAAGCCTTAATCCAAGCATTATTTTCTCATCTAATTCTTTATAAACAAAATTTTTATTAATAAGGGACGAATCTAAATTAAGTTCGTGTTGCCTAATGACCCATTCTTTATATCCTTTACTAACTCTTGGCCTAGTTAGTTTTTCCCCCCAGGGTGAACTAGTAGAACCTTGACCAAAACTCCACCATCCTAGACCTCTCCAATAAACTCTATTATGCCTAGATTGATGCCTTGGGAGACAATAGTTTGAAATTTCATATCTTGAGTAGCCTGAGCTTTTTAAAATTAAATGAGTTGATTCACTATTTTTAAAAGCCTCTTCATCACTTGGTAGTTGTAATTTTCCTAAATTAAATAATTTTTGAAAAACAGTTCCATTTTCAATATTTAAATCGTAAATAGATATGTGCGGTGGTGAAAATGTTATTGCTTTTTTTAAATCCTCTTCCCATTCTCTAAATCCACTAAGTGGCAAGTTTTGAATCAAATCTAAGCTCCAGCTTTTTATTAGCCCAGAACTATAGACTTTCTTCAACCATATACAAGATTTTTCAGCATTTTCTCTTAAATGCCTCCTCCCCGAATTTTGAAGTATTTGATTATTAAAACTTTGCACTCCTAGACTAAATCTATTTATCCCAGCATTTATGAACCCATAAAGATCATCTTGATTAAAACTGGCTGGATCTACCTCCATAGTGATTTCAGCACCATAGTCAACCCCATAGTTTTCTTTAAAAAGATCAATTAATTCTTTAATTTGTTGAGGGTCCAGAATTGATGGTGTACCACCACCTACATAAATTGTCGAAAGAGATGATTTATGCTTAATTGACAAAATCTCCTTGTATAAAAAGTGCAAATAATCCTTAACAGTTTTGCTTCCATAACCTTGCAAAGTTTCAACTTTGTTTCCTAATGGAATAACTGCGAAATCACAATAAAAGCACCTTCTATGGCAAAAAGGGATGTGTACATAAGCACTTCTTGGAAAATGGTTCATAATCTAAATACCGTTTTAAGCTCCAAAACCTATTAAGGATTGGGAAAAACAAAATCCGTATTTACTCAATTAGTAAATCCTAGTAGATTAGATATATGACAGATATCTTAGTATTAATTTTATTTGTATTGTCTGGGGCTGCTTCAGGTTGGCTTGGAGTTGATTTATTACCAGTAGACATACTCAAACAGGTGTCTAATGTTGAAGGTTTTAGAATCGTTTTAGCAATCATAGGGTTTTTTATAGGTTTAGCTGCTGGTTTTGTATTCTTACAACTTAGAAAGACTTTTCTTGCTCAAATCAGGACAATGCCTACAGATTTATTAATTAGTAGGTCAATTGGGTTGATTTTAGGATTATTAGTTGCGAACCTCCTTCTTGCTCCAATTCTTTTAATTCCTTTCCCAAGAGAAGTCTTTTTTGCAAAACCATTAGCTGCTATATTAAGCAATATTTTCTTTGGAGTACTTGGTTATAAGTTAGCCGATACACATGGCAGGACATTATTAAGATTATTTAATCCAAATAATACTGATGCATATCTAGTTAATGAGGGGATACTTCCTGCTGCAAGTCCAAAAATTCTAGATACTAGTGTAATTATTGACGGAAGAATAAATGGCCTATTAAATTGCGGCTTGTTGGAGGGACAATTAATAGTTGCTCAAAGTGTGATTGATGAATTACAAACTTTAGCTGACTCAAGCAGTAATGAAAAAAGGTCAAGGGGGAGAAGAGGACTAAAGTTGTTAAAAGAATTAAGAGATTTATACGGGAGAAGACTTGTAATAAACCCAACAAAATATGAAGGCAATGGAGTAGATGAAAAACTTCTGAAGATTACTGAGGATATGACAGGAACATTAATTACAGCAGATTATAATCTCTCTCAGATTGCAGAAGTTAAAGAATTAAAAGTTATGAATTTGAGTGATTTAGTTATTGCTTTAAGACCAGAGGTACAGCCAGGAGAATCGCTTAATATAAAAATTGTAAGAGAGGGCAAAGAAAAAATGCAAGGTATTGGATATTTAGATGATGGAACAATGGTTGTTATCGATGAAGCAAAGGATTTTGTTGGAAGCAGGTTAGATATTGTTATCACAGGAGCACTACAAACTCCCACCGGAAGAATGGTCTTTGGAAAACTATTAAAT
This sequence comes from Prochlorococcus sp. scB241_528O2, assembly GCA_000634115.1. Taxonomy (GTDB): domain Bacteria; phylum Cyanobacteriota; class Cyanobacteriia; order PCC-6307; family Cyanobiaceae; genus Prochlorococcus_A. The sequence continues at coordinate 15,711 of JFLJ01000137.1, forward strand.
AATCCTGAGTCAAACAAATCTTTTAATTCACCAGCGACACAGGGCTAAATATAGCTAGAATCAAAACAATCTTAATTATTGTGATACATATGACTGTATCTGCTCCTTATTACGGCGAAAACACCGTCATGAGGACTCCTCCCCCTGATCTACCCTCTCTTTTACTGAAAGAGAGAATTGTCTACCTTGGTTTACCATTATTTTCAGATGATGATGCTAAAAGACAACTAGGTATGGATGTTACTGAACTAATTATTGCTCAGCTTCTTTATCTAGAGTTTGAGGATCCTGAAAAACCTATCTTTTTTTATATAAATTCAACAGGGACAAGTTGGTACACTGGCGACGCAGTTGGTTTCGAAACAGAAGCTTTTGCTATCTGCGATACTATAAGCTACATTAAGCCCCCAGTCCATACAATCTGTATCGGACAAGCTATGGGAACTGCTGCTGTTATTCTTTCATCAGGCACAAAGGGGCATAGAGCAGCTCTACCACATGCATCCATTGTTTTACATCAGCCTATAAGCGGAGCAAGAGGACAAGCAACCGATATTCAAATAAGAGCTGAAGAAGTTTTGAAAAATAAAAAATCAATGTTGGAAATCCTATCTCGTAATACTGGTAAGACTATTGAAGAACTTTCAAAAGACTCAGACAGGATGAGTTATCTCAACCCTCAAGAAGCCTTAAATTATGGAGTTATCGATAGAATACTCACAAGTCAAAAAGATTTCCCAAATAAAATCTAACTCTCACAAACAACAACTTTAAAATCATGCCAATAGGAACTCCAAGTGTGCCTTACAGACTTCCAGGAAGTCAATACGAAAGATGGGTTGACATATATACAAGACTGGGTGTTGAAAGAATTCTTTTTCTGGGACAAGAAGTTAATGATGGAATTGCTAATAGTCTTGTTGCGCAAATGCTTTACCTTGATTCTGATGACAACTCCAAACCTATCTATTTATACATAAACAGTCCTGGAGGCTCAGTGACGGCTGGCTTAGCTATATACGACACTATCAAATACGTTAAAAGTGATGTAGTAACCATATGTGTAGGCCTTGCTGCCTCAATGGGTGCATTCTTATTGGCTGCTGGAACAAAAGGTAAAAGAGTTGCTTTGCCTCACAGCAGAATAATGATTCATCAACCCCTTGGAGGAACATCTCAACGTCAAGCAAGTGATATTGAAATAGAAGCTAAGGAAATTTTAAGAATTAAAGATATGTTAAACATGTCTATGGCTGATATGACAGGTCAATCATTTGAAAAAATTGAAAAGGATACTGATAGAGATTATTTTCTTAGTGCAGAAGAGGCAAAAAACTATGGCCTAATTGATAGAGTAATTACACATCCAAGCGAAGCAAATCAGTCTTAAATTTCCTAAATATTATTTTAATTTTCATTTTTAAATTAATAATTTATTGGTTTATTTACACATTTAATGTCTAAAATATTAACTATCAAATGCTAAGAAGCTACAACTAATGACCCAACTCTTTTACGACACCGATGCCGATCTAAATCTTTTAAAAAATAAAACAATTGCGATAATTGGATATGGTTCACAAGGTCACGCACATGCCTTAAACCTGAAAGATAGCGGTATGGATGTAATTGTAGGATTATATGAAGGAAGTAAGTCTGAAAGCAAAGCTATTAACGATGGTCTGCAAGTATTTAGTGTCTCTGAAGCTTGCGAAAAAGCAGACTGGATAATGATTCTCCTACCAGATGAGTTTCAGAAAGATGTTTACCTTAAAGAAATAGAGCCAAATTTAAAAGAAGGAATGATATTAAGTTTTGCGCATGGCTTTAATATAAGATTTGGACTTATCAAACCTCCTAGCTTTGTAGATGTTGTAATGATTGCGCCAAAAGGACCTGGGCACACTGTTCGTTGGGAATATCAGAATGGTCAAGGAGTTCCTGCATTATTTGCCGTAGAGCAGGATTCTTCTGGTAGTGCAAGATCATTAGCCATGGCTTACGCTAAAGGTATCGGGGGGACAAGAGCCGGGATACTTGAAACAAATTTCAAAGAAGAAACAGAAACTGATTTGTTTGGGGAACAAGCGGTTTTATGTGGAGGTTTATCTGAACTTGTGAAATCAGGCTTCGAAACTCTTGTAGAGGCAGGATATCAACCAGAACTTGCTTACTTCGAATGTTTACATGAAGTTAAGCTTATTGTTGATCTAATGGTGAAGGGCGGGTTATCTCAAATGAGAGATTCCATTTCAAATACTGCCGAATATGGAGATTATGTAAGTGGGAAAAGACTTATTAATAGTGATACGAAGAAAGAAATGCAAAAAATTCTAAAAGATATTCAAGATGGAACTTTCGCAAAGAATTTTGTAGAAGAGTGCGATAAAAACAAACCCTTAATGACAAAATTAAGAGAAGAGAATTCAAAACATGAAATAGAGAAGGTAGGTAAAGGTCTTCGCTCTATGTTCAGTTGGCTGAAATAAGATTATTTTTTATATTTCTTGGATCAATTGGTTTTGATTTATTGATCGGAGACCCAAGATTTTTTATCCACCCTGTTCAAATAATAGGATTTTACATAAAAAAAATATCTGATTACTTCATTAATAATTTTGGAGAGAAAAAAAAGATATTATTATGCGGTGGTTTCATTGTCGCCATATCCACTATTGGAATTAGTTTTAGTTTAGGAAAATTGATAGAACTTAGTTATTTACAATCAAGAAATAATTTTTTTTGTGGATTGTTAATTTTTTTGGGACTTTCAAGTTGTATGGCCTCTAAAGGCCTTATTGCAAGCGTCAAAGAGATCGCAGAGCTAATAGAACACAAAGAATTTAATGATCAAAATGAAAAAATAATCATAGAGAAAGTGCAAAAGATAGTAAGTAGGGATGTAAGATCATCTTCGAAAGAACATCTTTTGAGATCAAGTACCGAGAGTCTTACCGAAAATTCTGTTGATGGAATATTTGGCCCATTATTTTGGATGTTTATTGGAATTGTTTTAATGAAGTTTTCAATTTTTCTACCTGGGCCTTTGTCACTTGGTTTTTCTTATAAAGCAGTAAGCACTTTAGATTCAATGATAGGTTACAAATATGATTACTATAGATATTTAGGTTTTATCAGCGCAAAAATTGAAGATAGTTTTACTTTTATTCCTTCAAGATTAGTTTTAATCACATTACCTTTAGTTAGTTCCAAATTTAAAGAGTATATATCAATCATTAAAAAAAGTTATCTTGATGGCAAAAAGTATGATTCACCTAATGCTGGAATTTCAGAAGCTATATTTGCACATATTACTGGTATTGAATTGGGAGGGAAAAGTAAATACAAAAATGGAATTATCGAAAAGCCTATAATCAATGCAAATGGAGATATTTGCACAAGAGAGAAAATTAGTTTAATTTGTCAACTAATTTTGAAATTGCAATTTTTATGGATAATAATTTTTGTCTTAATTTTTTTTATAATTTCAAGTTTATTTTAATAATAAATTAGTTTTAAAATTATTAATATAGACATAAAGAATCTATGCAAGAACAAAACTCTCCAATCGAAAATCATAATAATGATTTTACTCAGACATCAGAACCCAATAATGAATACTCTAAGTGGGTAGATAATCAGGGCGATGAAGTAAAGAAAGTTTTTGGATTTAATAGTAGTGCTGAGCTTGTTAATGGTAGAGCCGCAATGATAGGTTTCTTAATGCTCATTTTAACCGAATGGGTATTTAGTGGTAGACCCGTGACATCTTCAATCTTTGGTATTAATTAAAAATGGAAGAAAAAAAATCTAATCCAATCAAAGTATTCTTATACATATCTGTATGGGTAATAATTTGGGGTACCTTAGGCTCTTTAATAGACTATCCTCTATATAAAAATAAAATTTATTTAGAAGGAAGCATATATCAATTTCTTACTTTCACAATTACAGCGATAATTTCCATTATATGCGCAAAATTGATTTACAAAAAAATTGATTTATAAAAACTTATACCTAAATTTCTTAATAATTGTAGCTGGTTCTTTGTTGTCATTTGACTCATAAAGTATCCACTGATGTGTTTCAGTATCATGATCACAACCATAATTACCAGAAAGATTATCGTAACTTGACAGATATGAATGACAATATTGATCTGCTTCAAAAGCAGAGTCATAACCTGTTAAAAAATATATCAAAAATAGAACAAGAACTAGCAAAAATAATAGTTGAGTAACTAAATTAACAACCTTCATAAGAATTTCTAAAATTTAAATATATCATCTTAAAAATTCTTTTGATCTAAAGAATAGTTAACGGCCAATATTAAAAAGGAAGTCACGAAATTCTTGATTATTTAAATATAAGAAAACTAACAGTATTAAAATTAAGTTCGATCCAATGACAATTGATCCTATAATATTTATTTGTTTTTTCCCAGGTAGGGTATAAGTAATTTTCTTGTCTTTAAGAAAAGAAGCCAAGCCTTTTATTTCTTTTTTTGAATCTTTTATTTGATCACCATTGTTAAGTTCATTATCAGAGAATCCTTTTACCATTACTAAAAAAATAACAATTTTATATTATTCCATAAAAAGAAATTATTTTAATTATTAACAATTTTTAATCACATATGGAATCATAAATGAAATTTTCTCAATAGAAAAATTTTTTAAAAAATGAGTTTCAACAAGTCCCGACTGCAAGCCCAATAAACTAGATTGACATTTGAATCTGTTTTGATCTAATCCTACTAATAGAAACTTTTCTATCTGATCAATTAATTCTCTACAAGCTTGCCCTTGAGAATTTTTAGTACATTCACTGGTTTGTTTTAAAATCTTGGACTTTGTTGGTAATGTTTCTGCCATAAGAAAGTTAGATATCAATAAAGATTTGAGAAATAAAATTATTAAAAATTTCATTACTTTTTAAGAATTAAAAATTTGGGTTACCTTGTTAAAGTTTTCAGTGATTAATCTAATAGTATTTATTGCAATTAAAAAAAAAAGATGCTCTAAAGAGCACCTCAGTATTTAAGGAAGAATTAGATTTAAAAAAATTATCCTTGAACTCTATCCTTAAAAAGTTTACCCGCTGAGAATGTAGGCACTCTTTTAGCAGGTATTGCTATTTTTTCGCCTGTCTTAGGGTTTAATCCCTGTCTTGCAGAACGATCTCTTGGCTCAAAAGAACCAAATCCTAGTATGGAGACTTTTTTGCCTTCCACGACTGAATCAACAATAGTTTCAATAGTCGTATCAACTATTGAAGAGACAACAGTTTTTGTTTCTCCTGTTGCAGCGGACACCAGGTTTACTAAATCAGCTTTGTTCATTGAATTTTAAAGTAAAGCAGAGATTAATTAGACAAGAGTTTTAATCAAGTCCAAAAAACTCCGAACTTGCACATCATATGGAGCAAATACGAATACGGCAACCGAAAATGCTAGCGGCGCAAAGCTTTATACAAATTTTATGGACATTTTTAGCTATGTTTCTTGTTTTTATAGCTACACATTTTTCTTATTTTAGAAAAAATCTTTGCGTCTTAAAAACAGGTAAATCCATTGGAATCACTAGATTTAGCATTGAAAAATCTAACTTTAATTATTAAAAGGTTAAAAATCTAAAGGTAATGAAGTTAAGAATCTGAACTATTTATTATATTTTATTAATTTCTAGATATATTTTCTTCTCATCACATGGAACAGCTTAAGTTGTATTTTGAAATCAAGAAAAATCTGGTTTTCTAAAGATTAATCTTTATCTCTAAATCGTTTATTCACTGACCAGATAGATGGATAAATTGCAATAAGTTAAAAATTTATATCCTCTAAGATTTAATTAACTTGATTAGTGAAACCTTAAATTTGAGTTTTTTTTTAATTTTGCATATATTATTCAAATAGCAGTAATTTGAATAAATTATCTAAATATTTAACTAATCAATGATAAAGAGACAGTGACTCATATCAATAAAGGTAACCCATTTCCTTTGGGAAGTTCTCTTACTACAAGAGGAGTTAATTTCTCCTTAGTAGCTACAAATGCAGAATATGTAGAAATCTTATTATTTGAGAAAGAGGACTCTATTTCCCCAAAAACCATATTGAGACTAGATCAGAATCATAATAATACAGGTCCCTACTGGCATGCCGAAATAAGCAATTTAAATGAAGGTTGTATTTATGCTTTTAGAGTAAAACAAAAAAATAATGGAATTAATAATAACTACGAAAAAAAAGTTTTACTGGATCCATGTTCAAGGGGTATTACTGGATGGGCAAGTTACAAAAGAGAAAATGCATCAAAAACGCATGAAAATACCAATTCTTGTCTTAAAAGTGTAGTTTGCGATAGAAAATTATTTAATTTTAAAGATTATCCAAGACCGAAGCATTCTTGGGAAGAAACAATTATTTATGAACTTCATATCAAGGCATTTACTGAATCAACTGATAAAGATGAAAGTTCTTTTAAGAAATTTTTAAAAAAAATTCCATATCTCAAAGAACTTGGTATTACAACAATTGAATTACTTCCAATTTTTTGTTTTGATCCAACTGATGCACCTAATGGCTTAGGAAATTTTTGGGGTTATAGTCCAATTAATTGGTTTACTCCGCATTTTGAATATCTTTCGAATGAATCCCCCGAAAAAAATAGAGAAGAATTTAGGAAATTAGTAGAGGAATGTCATAAGGCAGACATTGAAGTTATCTTAGATGTTGTGTACAATCACACATCTGAAGGGGATTCTAAAGGGCCTGTAATATCTTGGAAAGGTATAGATGAAAATCTGTATTACTTCATAGGAAAAGATAAAATTTATCAGGACGTCTCTGGTTGTGGTAATACTATTGCAGCTAACAGAGGATTAGTTAGAAAACTAATAATTGAATCATTAAAATGTTGGGCGACTGAATTAGGAGTTGATGGTTTTAGATTTGATTTAGGAATTGCCCTATCAAGAGGAGAAAATCTCTCGCCACTCGATAATCCTCCAATTTTTGAAGATATAGAATGTGAACCAGAACTTATTGATATTAAGTTGATAAGTGAACCTTGGGATTGTGGTGGTTTATATAAATTAGGTAATTTCCCATCTAAGAATACTTTCACTTGGAATGGCCATTTTAGAGATGACTTGCGAAGATTTTGGAAGGGCGATAAAGATACTGCTTGGAACATGAGCGATAAAATAAAAGGGAGTCCATCAATATATAAAGAAAGTAATATTTTTCCAAAATCTATAAATTTCATTACTTCACATGATGGATTCACCCTAAAAGATTTAGTTTCATATAATAGAAAGCATAATTTTGCTAATAACGAACAAAATAAAGATGGCGATAACCATAACAATTCTTGGAATCACGGAATAGAGGGTCCAACTAGAAACTTATTTATCAATGATTTAAGAAAAAGACAACAAAAAAATCTTCTTCTAAGTTTACTTATCTCTAGAGGTGTTCCAATGGTACTTATGGGTGATGAGATAGGAAGGTCCCAAGGAGGAAACAATAATACTTGGTGCCAAAATAATTTATTGGGTTGGATGAATTGGGATAATAGTAAACAAGATTTGGAATTACTAAACTATTTTAAATACGTTATTCATATTCGAAAACAACTTATAAATATTTTTAATCCATCATTATTATCTAACAATCAAGACACCGGGAACATGCCAAGATATCATTGGCACGGAACAAAGTTAGATAGCCCCGATTGGAGTAGCTGGTCTCACACAGTTGCCTTTAGCATTAACAAAGGTGAAACTAATCCTCTAATCTGGATAGGTTTAAATGCATATTCAAAAAGTATCGAATTCCCATTGCCAAAATGTAAATATAACTGGTTAAAAGTGATTGATACTAGCATGTCTGAAATTTTTGAACCCTTAACTGTTAATGAAAAATCTATTTTAATAAACAATAGAAGTTCTATATTAATTGTTTCAGAAGAAGTATTTGGAGGGAAAAATAAAATATTCTAAAAGCGGGCGGCGGGAATCGAACCCGCATCTTCAGCTTGGAAGGCTGAGGTTTTACCACTAAACCACGCCCGCGATAAGTAATAGAATTACCATTGCAATAATACATTATCAAACAATCAAAAAGGAAAAAGATTGGAAAATTCACACTCAAAAAATATATTGAGATCTAGAACAAGATTAATGCTTTCCTACGGGCTTGGAGATGCAGGAACAGGGCTTGCTAATGCTCAATTTGGTTTTTACCTCTTCCCATTCTTTACTTGTGCGGCTGGATTACCCCCTTGGATAGCGAGTTCTATATTGATGATAATCAAGCTCTGGGATGCAATTAATGATCCTTTGATTGGTTGGATGAGCGACCATACCCAATCAAGATGGGGGCCGCGACTACCTTGGATGATTGGAGCATCACTTCCTCTGGGAATTTTTTTAGCTGCAATGTGGTGGATACCCAATGATTACAGCCTCAAAGAAAAAACTTTTTATTACATATGCACATCAATTTTGTATATGACAGCGTATACATCTGTAAATCTTCCTTATGGAGCATTATCCACAGAAATTAGTGAAGATGAAAATATAAGAACTAGACTTAACGCCGCCAGATTTACTGGCTCAATACTTGCTTCTTTAACAGGATTAACTCTTGGTGCAATATTTCTAACAAAAGGAGATGCTGGTTACCTCACTATGGGAAGAATATCTGGCACGATCGTTACACTAATAACTTTACTTTCTACTTGGGGCCTAGCTCCATATGCAAAGATCGCAAGAAAACCTATCAATAAAATACAGCCAATAAAAAATCAATTCAAGCGAATTTTAAAGAATAAAATTTTTATAAAGGTGATATATCTTTATTTACTTCTATGGTGTGGACTTCAATTAATGCAAACAGTTTCTTTAATATATTTGCAACAAGTCATGAATGTACCAAGAGGAATATCCTTTTGGATTATCATTCCTTTTCAAATAAGTGCTCTGTTTGGATTGCAAATATGGAGCTTTTATTCTAATAAATATGGGAGAGTTAAAGCATTAAAAATAGGTGGACTTATATGGATTGGAGGTTGCTTAATTGCAATGATATTACCTCCATTGTCAAATAATTTCGAAATTAGTAATTTCAATATAGATTCTATAAAAATGTTAGCTTTATTTCTAACAATATTATTTGTTGGTTTTGGTGCATCAACAGCATATTTAATACCTTGGTCTTTATTGCCAGACGCTATTGATCATGACCCACAAAAGGCAGCAGGAATTTATACTGCTTGGATGGTACTATGCCAAAAATTAGGTATTGCTTTAAGCGTAGGATTATTTGGTTATCTTCTCACTCTTACTGGATTCAAGCAAGCAGCCTGTCAGGGAATTATTGATATCACTCAACCAGATTCTGCATTAATAACAGTAAGGATTTGCATGGGTTTAATACCTTCTATACTTGTCTGCTGGGGTCTATTAATTATGAGAAAATGGGATCAAGAATTAATTAAGAACTAATATAGAAATATGTATTATCCTAAGTTTTTCAGAAGACTCCTGAGCAGCCTAATCATTGGCGGGCAAGCACTAAATTTTATCTTTAAAGGTAAAATTTCCAAAAATGATCTCTTTGATCAACTAATGGAGTCAGGTCCAGGAAGTTTGTTAATTATATTAATTACAGGAATTGCTGCGGGTACAGTATTTAATATTCAAGTTGCATCACAACTTACAAGTATGGGTGTTTCAAGTGAAATAGGAGGTTTATTAGCAGTAGGAATGGCTAGAGAGATGGCTCCTCTTCTAACCGCTACCTTAATGACTGGGAAGGTTGCCACGGCTTATGCTGCTCAACTAGGTACTATGAAAGTTACTGAACAAATTGAAGCAATAACAATGTTAAGAACCGAACCAGTCCAATATTTGGTAGTTCCAAGGTTGCTATCAATGGTAATAATGTCTCCGATACAGTGTCTTTTATTTTTATCTGTGTCTTTGTGGAGTGGACAAATTTGGAGCACAATTTTTTATAAAGTTCCTCCAATAGTGTTTTGGACATCTGTAAGATCAGGTAATGTAAGCTTAACCAGTACAGACTTAACTTCAATGTTAATAAAATCTGTAGTGTTCGGATTTCTTATTTCAATTATTGCTTGTGGATATGGACTTTCCACTAAAGGTGGTCCAAAAGAAGTTGGGAAAAGTACAACAGGAGCGGTCGTAATGACTCTTGTTACTGTATCTTTAATGGATGTATTACTAACACACATTTTATTTGGATGAGTCTATGTTTAACACTAAATCAAAAAAGGAAGAATCGGTAATAATATCACCATCATTTCAACTCCCAATCATTGTAATAATTTTAAGTTTTATGCTTTTATTTCTGAATATTGGTTCTTTGCCAACAATAGTTTCTGCATCTTTTAGCTTTTTTTTATTACTTCAAGCATTTACATTAAGAATAAAAATAACAAGTGATGATTTTATCGTTTTACAATTAGGGAAAGAGATTAGAACTTTTCCATTCAAGAACTGGATATCTTGGAAATTCTTTTTTCCTATAATCCCAGGTATTTTTTATTTTAGAGAAAAGTCAAGTCCTCATTTATTACCAATATTATTTAATCCAAAACAATTAAAAGATGAACTTTTAAAAAAAGTTGACTCGCTGGAAATTAAAAAATCCTAAAATTTAGTGTTTTCTTAATCATCAAAAAATTATTTAAATGACCAATAAAGAAATTTCAAACAGTAATCCTGAGAAGGAATTAATACGAGATAAGTCAATTTCAGATCATAAAACCAAACAAATTGCTAAACAAGATACAACGCAAAATAAAAAGATTGCTTCAAGAAACGACAAATCAAACAAATCATTTGATGAAATTTCTAATGATATTTTTAGAGATCTCGTTTCAAAAAAAGACTCTTTAGTTAAAGAAATATCAGAATTAGAAACAAAAAAAAATGAATTAGAAAAAGATATTGAATCAAATTTTAAAGGACAGTCAGATAATATCGCTAAAAGAGTTAAAGGCTTTCAAGAGTACCTAACTGGTGCTTTGCAGAATCTTTCACAAAACGTGGAGAAACTTGAATTAGTCTCTCAACCAATAATCGTGAAGCCATCTCCACTTGATGAGAAAAAAGAAGAAAACAGCACAAATAATATAGTTAATGTTCCTGCTCTTTCTGAAACATTTAAGCCAGATGAACAGATTATAAAAAACTGCTTTTCAACTTTTACAGAACAGCCTGATTTTTATGCTGAACCTTGGAAATTAAGACGAAGTCTTGATTCATCAGATATAGAAATAATGGATGATTGGTTTTTCAACATGGGTGGAAGAGGTTCACTTGAAAGTAGAGGTTCTCGACAAAAAAATGCCTTATTATCTGCGGGTCTAATATCTATTCTTGGAGAATTATATGGAGATCAGTTTCAGACTCTTATCTTAGCTTCGCAGCCTGAAAGATTAGGAGAATGGAGAAGAATTCTTCAAGATTCATTGGGTCTCACAAGAGATGACTTTGGACCTAATAGTGGGATTGTTCTTTTTGAAAGACCTTCGGGAGTTATCGAAAGAGCTGATAGATTAGAAGCCAACGAAGAATTACCATTTATTATTATTGATGCAGCAGAAACATCTGTTGAAATTCCAATACTTCAATTCCCATTATGGCTTGCATTCGCTGGTTCAGATAATGAAATTTATGATGATCTTGAACTAAACTAATCTTTATGAATATTTTAATAATCATTGTAAGCTATCTTTTAGGATCACTGCCCACAGGTTTTTTAGTAGGGAAATATCTTAAAAATATAGATATAAGAACTATAGGTTCTGGATCTACAGGTGCTACAAATGTACTAAGAAATGTAGGGAAATGGCCGGCACTTCTTGTGTTTATTTTTGATGTTGGCAAGGGTCTTTTTGCAGTAAAAATTGCTCAATATTATTCAGATCAAGGCTTAATTGAAGTAATCGCAGGCATATCGGCAATTGCAGGTCACATTTGGCCAATATGGCTTAGAGGGAAAGGAGGAAAAGCTGTAGCGACTGGATTAGGTATGTTTTTAGCTCTTTCCTGGAAAGTTGGACTAGCCTCCCTTGGAATTTTTTTAATAGTATTAGCAAAAACTAAATTTGTATCTTTATCCAGTATTTCAGCTGCAATCTTACTTCCTTTTTTTATGTTTTTTTACATTGGTAATTTTATTCACTCGTACTTTTTTATAAGTTTTATTGTCTCATTATTAGTTATCTGGAAACATAGAACAAATATAAGAAGATTGCTCAAAGGGGAAGAATCCAAAATTAACCAGAATTAATAGATTCCAATATTTCTATGAGAGCTTTATTAGGATCTTTAGCTTTTGATATTGATCTCCCGATAACCAATTTAGAAGCACCATTTTCTATTGCTTCATTGGGAGTCATAATTCTATTTTGATCATCTTTATTTTCAATTTTTAATCTAATACCCGGTGTAATTAGTTCAAAATTTTTCTTATAAATTGATCTCAATATTTTCACCTCCCAAGGGGAACAGACACATCCATCTAATCCAGAATCAAAAGACAACTTTGCGAGTCTCAATACATTTTCCTCAATCGAACTATTCCTATCAAGATCAGTTTGAAAATCTTTAAGAGAAAAGCTTGTTAATACAGTTATGCCTACAACTAGTGGAGGTTTTACGTTAGTTACTACTGCACCTTCTAAAGATGCCTTTTTTGAATTTTTGAGAGCTTTAATACCTGATGAAGCATGTACAGAAATTATATCAACCCCTAATTGAGAAACTTGGTAACAAGCTGCACTCATGGTATTTGGAATATCATGAAATTTTAAATCTAAAAAAATTTTTTTATTTAAACCTTTCAATATTTCTATAACTCTTGGACCTTCCCTAACGAAAAGCTCCAAACCAATTTTCACCCACTTAATATTAGGACATTTTTCTAGAAGTAATATTGCTTGACTTAGATCTAGTCCATCAATTGCCAATATTATTTTATCTTCTGAATTAAATATGTTATTCATTTATTTTTATTTTTCAAACCTCTTAATTATTTTTTTCCCAATTTGCAAAATCTTACCTTCTAAATCTTTTTTTGAGTCAAAAACCAGATCCGGATTTATTACTTTTTGACTATCAATCTTTACACCCCCACCTTTAATAGATCTTTTTGACTCACTGCTAGATTTAAATAAATTTAAAGCACTTAGCAAGTAAAAAAATTTAACTGGGAAAACAATCTCTTTTAATGAAATCTCTGGGATTTCTCCAACTTTCTCTTTATGTCCAAGGAATAATTTTTCGCAGTTTGATTGTGCTTTTAATGCTTCTTCATAGCCGTGGAATAAAGTTGTAACTTCTAAAGCCATTCTTCTCTGCAACTCACGGGGATTTGCGTCGTTGAGAAGACCTAAATCTAATTCAGTAAGCAATTCAAAATAGGTAGGTATTGAATTATCGGGCACTTTTTCTAATTTTGAATACATTGAAAGAGGATCTTCGGTCAGACCTACAGTATTAAATTCAGATTTACTCATCTTCTTAATTCCATCTAAACCTGTCAAAATAGGCAATAAAACACCATATTGAGGTTCTTGTTTAAAATGCCTTTGAAGATCCCTTCCTATTGCAATATTAAATTTCTGATCTGTTCCCCCAAGCTCAATATCTGATTGAACTGCAACCGAATCATAACCTTGCAATAGTGGATATAAAAATTCATGCAAAGCAATAGGCACTTGTGAAGTATACCTTTTGCCAAATTCCTCCTTAGCTAGCATTTGACTAACTGTTGCACTCCCCATTAATTCAATTATCGAATTAAGATTTAAGTTTTTTAACCATTCACTGTTATATCTAATTTCTATTCTATCTTTTGAATCAAAATCTAAAATAGATTCATTAGGTGGCTTACCCATTCCTAGTTGGGTTAAGTATGTTTTTGCATTATCCTTAACTTGTTTTTCGGATAACTGCACTCTTGTTTTGTTTTTCCCAGTTGGGTCTCCTATTTGAGCAGTAAAATCACCAATAATTAAAACTGCAATATGTCCATTATCTTGAAATGCCCTCAGTTTTTTAAACAATATGCTGTGCCCAAGGTGAATATCAGTTCCAGTGGGATCGATTCCGAGTTTAACCCTTAATTTTCTATTATTTTTTTTCGCACTATCAATTTTTTCTACAAAAGTTTGGTCAGTCCCCTTAATTGGAAAATATTCCTCGATTCCTCTTGAGAGCCATGATGGCAATATTAATTTATCTGACATAAAATTTTAACTATTAAATTTAAGAACTTTTATCAAGTTCATCCTTCATTCTTATTAAGGTTTTATTCATCTGATCGAACATTTGATCTGGAGTAATACCAAATTGGCTTAACTGTGTCTTCAATTGCTCTACTGTCATTTTTGCTTGAAAATCTTCAGACAATTCAAATCTTTTCATAAAAACCTTATAACGATCCATGAGTGATTCCATTTTTTTTATAAACATTTTTTTACCTTCTCTATCAAATTTTCCATAATCAGACCCAAGCTTCATAAGTTCTTGATAATCTGTAAAAAGCTTTTTAGCTTCTTCTTGTACTATGTCAGACTCAAAAAATCCCATTTCTATTTTCTTTGACTTCTCAAGATTAAGGCTCACTTACAAGATAACAAGAATCTTTTGAATTGATTAGAACATTAATAAAATTTTAGTTTATAAATAATTCTCTTACTTTTTATTTATTGAAATTAAATTTAGTAGAGATAATTTATAGTTTTGGAAAACTTCAGCATAAATAATATTTCAAACCAAAATAGGCAATTTGAATTATTTGGTTCAAAAACAAATACATCCACTAATTTGCAACATGCGAATAATCTAAAAATCAAAGGAGAAACCCTAACTGAATGGCGAAATAAAATACATAATCACCAACGAAAAATTTCAGAAGATAGTCAAAATAAAAATTTCCAACAAACACTTCTTCCTGTTATGAAATCTTTCAATGAAAAAAAAATTGATCCTTTTGCCTTACAACCTTTATCACTAAACTTTTGGAGAACTAATCAACATATACATAGTGGTCCAGCAATGTATTTCGTAATTGACAATATGAAAAGTTCTAAAATAATTCTCTATATAGGAGAAACAAATTCCGCCAATAAAAGATGGAAGGGGGAGCATGACTGTAAAAATTATCTCACAAACTATAAAGAGGCCCTAGCTTATAACAATATGTCAAGTCACCAAGATATACGTTTCTACCTAGATGTACCCAAAGAAGTAAAATTAAGACGTAAATTAGAGCAGCAACTGATATATTTATGGTTACCACCTTTTAATAAAGAAACCCGAGATAGGTGGAAAACCACTTTCACTACAAACTAAAAGTTAATTCAATCCATTTTTAAGATGCAATTTTCCACTTTCCAAAAGAATCTAAATGAATGGCAAGGTGCTTCATTAATATTTGGAGTTGTAGAAGAAGAAATCGAAAGCCAATTAGAAAACATAAGATTTATTGTTGACCCAAAATTATTACTAAAAAAATTTACCACAAAGAAATTCAAAGGAGAAAAAGGGAAGTGTTTGAATTTTGAATTTTTAGATCAAAAATTAGAAACTATAATAATAATTGGTCTTGGCAAATCAAAAGACCTTAATAAAGATGACATTAAAAACTCCTTAGGGGATCTAATTAGGAAGATTCTTGATAAAAATGAAAAAATTAGCATCCTCTTGCCTTGGGAATTAATAAATTCAAAACTAGAAATACATCACTTAGCAGAGTCAGTAAGATTATCTGCTTATAAGGACAATAGATTTAATAAGAAAAAAGATGAACATAAGGTTCTTAAAGAAATAGAGTTTTTGACTTCAAATAAATTTGAGAATATTACTTTCGACGAGACAGAAAAAATATGTGAAGGTGTGGAACTAGCTAGAAGACTTGTAGCTGCTCCTCCAAATAGTCTTACTCCAAAAGAAATGTCTATACAAGCCAAACAAATAGCAAAAGATCATGGTTTAGGAGTAAAGATTTTAGATGCGAAACAATGTGAAGATTTAGGCATGGGTGCATATTTAGCGGTAGCGAAAGGTTCTGATCTAGAACCTAAATTTATACACCTAACTCTAAAGTCAGAGGGGCCTATTAAAGAAAAGATTGCACTAGTTGGTAAGGGTTTAACCTTTGATTCCGGAGGATACAATCTAAAAGTAGGAGCATCTCAAATTGAAATGATGAAATATGATATGGGCGGAAGCGCTGCCGTCTTAGGAGCAGCAAAAGCACTGGGAGCTATTAAACCAAAGGGATTAGAAATACATTTTATTGTGGCAGCTTGCGAAAACATGATAAATGGATCTGCAGTTCATCCAGGTGACGTCGTTACAGCATCCAATGGGAAAACAATTGAAATAAATAATACAGATGCAGAGGGTAGGCTTACATTAGCTGATGCTTTAACTTACGCATCAAATTTAAAACCGGACTCAATAATAGATCTTGCCACGTTAACAGGGGCGATTGTTGTTGCGTTAGGGAATGATGTGGCAGGATTCTGGAGTAATGATAATGATCTAGCAAATGATCTGAAAACGGCATCAACCGTGGTCGGAGAGGGATTATGGCAAATGCCTTTACAAAAATCCTATAAAGAGGGTTTAAAGTCTCATATAGCTGACATGAAAAATACCGGGCCAAGAGCAGGTGGTTCAATAACTGCTGCTTTATTTTTAGAAGAATTCTTTAATGAAGAGATTAAGTGGGCTCATATTGATATAGCTGGCACTTGTTGGACTGATAAAAATAATGGGCTTAACCCATCAGGAGCAACTGGTTTTGGAGTCAGAACTCTTGTGCAATGGATTAAGAATAAATAAATCAATTTGGAATCATTCAGACCAAATATTTGTTGAACGGGCGTTTTCTCCCCATAACTTATCCAATTTCTGATCCCTCCCGCACGAGAATCTATAAAACTTATATTTTAATTCATTTCTCTCAGCAAAATTTTGATGATAGGCTTCAGCCAACCAGAATTGTCCTCTTAATTTTAGTTCTACTGATATTTTTTCTAATGGTAACCTTAATTCATGGGAGGCGGAAATAAGTGCGCTTTTTGCAAAACTTTCCTCAATTCCGTCTTTAAAAAAGATCACTGGCCTATAAGAATCTCCCCTATCACAAAATTGACCCTTCCCGTCAAGAGGGTCAATATTTCTTAAATAGAGTCTGAGTATTTCAGGTAAATTTACCAAATTGGGATCATAATTAACCAGAACCACTTCCTGATGACCATCATGATTTTCATAGGTAGGATTTTGCAAACTTCCTCCCGAGTATCCACTTTCTACAGAATTAACACCTTTCAAAGACTCTAAGTCATGTTCTAAACACCAAAAACAACCTCCAGCGAGAATCAATTCCTCTGCAAGAGTGTTTATAGGGTTTATTAATATTGAAAAAGCGATTAATAGAGGTAAGAAATATTTCATTTATTTATTATAAAGTTCAAATAATAGAATTAATAATCTCTTTAGCAGCTCTTTTGACTACACCCTCTTCTCCTAATTCTTTTTTTAAAAAAGCATAACCTTTTTTAATTTTTATTTTTTCTGACTTACCGTCAATGATCCTACATGATTTATAGAAAATTTTCTTGTCGTCAAACTCTCCCTGTACAAATTCAGGGATTATGAACTTATTAACTAACAAATTCACTGGGGAAATAAATCTTACTTTAAAATTAAGGATATATTTTGCAATAAAAGCTGTCACTCTACTCACTCTATAACCAACAATTTGTGGTATTCCATATAAAGCTAATTCCATATTGACTGTGCCAGATTTGCAAAGAGCAATTTTAGTAAGCGAATAAATATAAGGCTTTAATCTTGAATTATCTTTTTGAGAAATCACTTGTCCTAAAACTTGATATTTTTTGAAGGCCTTTTTGAATCTCTCATCAAAAATTTCCCTACAGGAGGGAATATAGACAACCAAATTTGGATATTTTTGTTGTAATTTTCTAGCCGCCTTCATAAAAGTAGGTAATATATATTTCAATTCTTGAGGTCTTGAAGCTGGCATTAAAAGTAGGATGTTTTGATTTGGCCTAAGGTTCAGAATAGTTCGGGCATCTTTCTTTAAAGGAAGTTTTTTTGTCAAATCAATCATTGGATGCCCAACCCATAAAACATTTCCACCCATCTTTTTATAAAATTCTGCTTCTTTCTTGAAAATCGCAAAAATTTTATCTGAAAAATTTATTAAATTTGTCGAAGTATTATTCCCAACCCTCCAGGCCCACTCTTGAGGAGCAATATAGTAGAAAATTGGAATTTTAATCTTCGATCTTTTTAATTTAATTCCAATTTTTATATTAGGACCCATATAGTCAATCAAAATTAAGCAATCTGGAGGATATTTTTTTAGTAACTTGTATAATCTTTTTTGGATTCTTATTGTTGGGATAATAAGAGGCAAAGCCTCCCAAATTCCAATTGCACTAATGGATGTAGTATCTTGAAGAATTTTCACACCTTCTCTTTTCATCCTTTCACCACCTAATCCACAGATTTCTAAATCTATAGATTTATTTTTGGCTTCATCTAATAATGCTTTTGATAACAAACTTCCGTGCAAATCTCCAGATACTTCTCCAGTACTTATAAATATCTTTTTATTCATAAATTCACAACAGGCATTGGTCCTCGTCTTTCTTTAGATATTGATTCTTTTAAAAAACTACATAATTTTGAAGATGAAAGATCTAATTCTCCTTTCATTGCTTTTTCTAATGAATTTGAAATTGCATCATTAGATTTAAAGAGTAGATTCCAAGTACTTTGAAGTAATTTTAAATCAAAATCATTATTTTCCATCAAGCCACTTCTTTTGATTCCAATCCTATTTAAACCTCTTAGTCTTCCTGGATGTCCTTCTGCTATACAAAAAGGTGGTACGTCTCTATCTACCCTAGTCATTCCTCCGATCATTGCTAAAAATCCAATATGTACAAATTGATGTATCCCTAAACATCCACCAATAATAGCTTTATCTTCAACCATTACATGGCCTGCCACTTGAACACTATTTGATAAAACTATCCCATTCCCAAGTTCACAATTGTGGCCTATATGACTATAAGCCATTAACAAGTTATTATTACCAATAATAGTTTTTTCTCCTTCATTAGTTGCCTTATTTATAGTTACACATTCTCTAAAAGTATTATTATCTCCAATAATCACCTCTGTAGGAGCTCCTTTATATTTTAGATCTTGGGGATCCTGGCCTATAAAAACATTTGGAAACACTTTATTGTTTCTACCAATGTTAGTCCGTCCGCTAATTACAGCATTAGGTCCTATTTCGGTCCCTTCCCCTATGGTTACATTAGGTCCGATAATTGCTCCTTGAGAAATAATAACTCCATCATGCAATTCCGCATTTGAGTCAACAAAAGCATTTGGGTGTACTTTTACGCCTTCAAAGGCTTCCCTTAATTCATTATTTTTATTATTCATATTACTAATCAATCAACCAACGAAAACATTAATTCTCCAGCACAAGCCAATTTCCCATCAACGTGTGCCTCTCCTTTTACCTTGCCAAATCGTTTTCTTTTAATACTCAACAATTCACAAGTAATTATCAATTGATCTCCTGGTACAACAGGTTTTCTGAATTTAACATTATTTATTCCTGCGAAGACGAAAAGTCCTTTAGGGAGATCGGGCATTTGAGTTACTATTATTCCTCCAACTTGAGCCATAGATTCTACAATCAGTACTCCAGGCATTAAGGGTCTGTCAGGAAAGTGTCCCTGAAATTGAGGCTCATTTATAGTTACATTTTTTACTGCGACTGCGCGCTTTCCAGGGGTATGCTCTATGACTTTATCCACAAGAGCAAAGGGATATCTGTGAGGTAATAAGCCTAGTATTTTCTCAGAGGAGAGTTGATTATTTTCACTGGATAATTTCTTTTCCAAAACAAATAAAGATAAAGTTAATTTTTTAGTGATGAGGCCAATAAAGCATTTAAAGAATGTGATCCTTTATAAACTAAAATTTGAGCCTTAGGTAACCCTACCAAAGCCAAGTCCCCAATTAAGTCCAAAATTTTATGTCTTATTGGTTCATTATCAAATCTTAATGGTGGATTTACCCATCCATCACCATCACAAACAAGGGCATTTTCCAAACTTCCACCCTTTATTAATCCAAGTTCATTTAATTCTTGAAATTGATCCTTAAAACCAAATGTTCTTGCTGGAGCAATCATTTCAACAAAACTTTTTGGATTCAAATCAATCACAAAAGTTTGATTTCCAATTGCTTTATAGGAAAAACTTATAGTTGATATAATTGTAATTTTATCAGAGGGAGTTACTGCTATAACTGAGCTTTCTTTATTTAAAATTATTGATTTATTGATCTCTCGAAAAAAATTATCTGGTGTTGGGGCCTTTTTTATCCCCACTTCTTCAAATTCTCTAACCCACTGAATTGCCGATCCGTCTAAAAGTGGGATCTCCTTCCCATCAACCTCGATATGTATATAACTTAAACCACACCCAGCCATTGAAGATAATAAATGTTCAATAGTGTATAAATTTCTTCCTCCTAATTTAACAGCAGTACAAAGCATAGTACTTCCTATTAGTTCTTGAGTTAGCTTAAAAATCTCGTTTGGTTTATCCCTAAAAGAAACATAATATCCTTCTTTTTCGTAAGAAGAAATTTTTACTCTAGTTGTTTCTCCACTATGAAGACCTATACCTTCTATGGAGATAACCCCAGCCAAGGTATAGCAATATTGATAATTAGTAGGCCAAGAAAACACTTAAAACTTCCATCCAACTCCAAGTGTATATCTCCAATCTCCACTTAGCTCCTTACTGGCAACATCTAATCTTAATGGACCAATTGGCGTTTTAATTCCAACTGACCCTCCAAGTGAATAGCCAGAACCCGATTTATTCAATAATTTACCAGGTTTTCCTGGGACATTCTTTTGAGAGCCTAAATCACTTCCTGCGTCAGCGAATAAGGCTCCTGTTATCATTCTCCAAACAGGGAATCTATACTCTACTGTACCCTCAACAAAACTTTTACTCACAGCCAAGTCACAAGTTCCCCACCCTCTAACAGATGATGATCCTCCCATACAAAATGCTTCATAAGGGGGCAATTCCCCAAGAATAGTTCCAGCCATAAATTGAAACCCAATAGCTTGAGGACAATCTTCAGTAGTTTCATTACTAGATTTGCATCCTTTCGTTAAATTGATCAATTTTGTTGGTATAAAAAATGAATAGGAAGCCTTCATTCTATTGAAAGTTGGAGAGTTTTCACCCATTGATACAAACTGTTCAGTCCCAAGGGTTAATTTATTACCTGAAGTTGGGTTTACAGAATTATTCAAATTATTTCTAGATGTACTTGCAATAACACTTACCAATGTATTTTCTGCAGGGCATGAGCCATCGTCCGGAGAAAATCCAATACAGATAATATCGCTTATATTACCCGTTGTTGGGGTCTTATCACCATAAGGTTTTTTGTTCCCATCACCATCAATCATATTTACTTTCTTAAAATTCATACCTGCGAGAACTCTCCATTTAGCGACCTTAAATGGATCCCCACCATTAAGAGGCCTTGAGAAAGAAAATCCACCCCCTGTTTTTTCTAGAACTATTGATGAAAATGCATCAGCAGTTGAAGTATTTTTATCATCTACGGCATAGATACGACCATTATCTTCACTTTTAAATTCTTGTGGATAATCTCTACTTAGAAAAACATTTGTTCTAAAAGAAGTTTTATATTTATCTCCTTTAATCCATGGATCAGATAAAGAAAAACTATAGGTGTTTGAATATTCTCCAAAATTAAGGTTGAATTTTGAAGTCCAAGCTCTTCCTAATGCATTCGTTTCCTGCAAACCAATTGTGGCAAAGATACCTGCGCCATTACTATAACCAATGCCACCGGTTAATGAGCCTGTTCTTTGCTCGCTCAAATCTAGAAAAATTATTACTTGGCCAGGATTTAAATTATCAGAACCAAGAGATACCTTGACATCATCAAATAATGATGTGGCATAAAGTCGGCCAATATCAGCTTCTAAAATTTTTCTATTAAATATGGTTCCAGGTTTTGTTTTTAACTGTCTTTTTATGACCCAGTCTTTTGTTTTCCCTTTTCTAGGTTTCCCATCGATAATAGATTCACCATCAGATCCCAAGAATCTTAACTCTACATCAGAAATTATGCCTTCAGAAACATTAAGTGTTACTATCCCGTTTTCAGAAATTCTATCTGGGCCATTAATTCTAGCTAAAGAATAACCTTCACTTTCATAATACTTTTTTAGTGTTTCTATCTTATTTTGCAATTCATTTAAGTTAAGAGTTGTACCATAAAAATTTTTAAAAATATCATCTACGTATGCATCAGAGACTAAAGCGTTTGTAGGTTTAAGCTCAACTTTCTTCAAAATAGGATTAGGCACTACATTTACAATTAGCCTCACTCCTAATGGCCCATCTTGAGGATTTATTTTAACTCCTGAGAACCAACCACTAGCATAAATTGCTTTTAGGTCTTTATTTAAAATTCGATTATCAACAACACTACCTGGCTTTATACTCATAGAATCATATGCAGCCAATTCAAGTTTTCTTCCATCAGGATGATTTTCCCAACCTTGGATAATTATTTCTGAAATAAGTACAGTTTCTGGATTCATATTGTTTTCATTTTCTGCGATCAAGAAATCTTTTTCTTTTTTAATATCAAACCCTTGAATTAAACCATCGTTAATGTTTTTTATTTCTGAAGTTGTTTTTGATTGCTCAATATCATTTAACAAATACTGAGCCGCTAGTTCTGAATTATTTGATATTAAAATCAATGGAGAAAAAGCAATATTTGTGAAAACGTTTCTAAATTTTAAAAAATGTTTTTGCATAGTATTTTTAATTATCGAAATAAATCATTTTTCATTGAATGGAGTTAAGTGAGTTTGTTTATTCTTCGGTTAATTTCGCTGTAAGCTTCAATTAGACCACCTAAATCATTTCTAAATATGTCTTTATCTAGGCTTACAATTGTATCATTTTTCTGATTTAGATCCCATAATCTACAATTATCGGGACTTATTTCATCCCCAAGAAGTATATCATTTTTAAAATCATAGCCAAACTCCAACTTAAAATCTACAAGTTGAAGCTGAATATTTTTAAAAAAACTTTTCATGATTCCATTAATTTTTATAGTTAAATTTATTATTAAATCTAAATCCTTAGAGCTTAGTATATTCATTAGTTCGATTCTATCTTTAGTAAGAAGGGGATCATTAAGTTCATCATTTTTAAGATAAATATCAATTAATGGTTTTACCAAGACAGTGCCGGGTTTAATAGTCGTTTGTTTACACAAAGAACCATAAGCAGTATTTCTTAAAACAATTTCTAAGGGAATTACTTTTATTTTCTTTGCAATCATTGTATTTTCATTTTTCAATTCAATAAAATGAGTTGGAATATTATTCTTTATAAGCAGTTCAAAAATTCTTGCACTTATTAGGCAATTAAGTTTTCCCTTCCCCTCAAATCTAGCTTTTTTTAAGGCATTAAAAGCTGTAGCATCATCTTTAAATTCAATTATTACTTTATCTGAATCATTATGAGAAAAAACTTTTTTTGCTTTACCTTCATAAATCAACTCATATTTATTATTCATTAATCTAAAAACCTCAATTGATTACTAAAAGTACGATTTATAACTAACATATTTATTAGAGATCAACTTTTCAAAATAGTTTATTTCATTTTACCTGATTATTCATCGAAACCTCATAACCTTCAGAAAACCAAATTTTATGAGTATTAATTCAACAAGTTCTAAGAACTTAAATAGTTTAGAAAATATTTTAATAATTGGGAATGGCGGGAGAGAAAATTCTTTAGCTTGGGCTATTCAAAAAAATGAATTAGTTAAAAAAGTATATTTAATCCCTGGCAATGCTGGATCAGAAAGGATAAATAAGTGTAAAAGAATAAAAATTGACATAAACAATAAAAATGAATTAGTAGAAAAGCTTAATTTTTTCAATATAAATCTAGTTGTAATAGGACCTGAAATACCTTTAGCAAATGGATTAGCTGATTTCCTTCGCGAAAAAGACTTCAAAGTATTTGGACCAGGCAAAGATGGAGCAAAATTGGAATATAGCAAATCTTGGGCAAAGGAATTTATGCAAAACGCAAAAATTCCAACTGCAAACTTTTGGAAAGTCAATTCTTTAGAAGAAGCAAAAAAAATCATCCAATCATCATCTTTCCCACTGGTTGTAAAAGCGGATGGTCTAGCTTCAGGAAAAGGTGTTTTTATTCCTGACTCAAAAGATGAATGTTTAAGTGCAGCAGAATCAATCTTCAATGGAAAGTTTGGCCAAGCTGGTAATGTGGTGGTTCTAGAAGAAAAAATTCAAGGGCCAGAAGTTTCAGTTTTTGCTCTATGTGATGGAGAGAAATATGTATTACTTCCAACCGCACAAGATCACAAACGTCTCAAGGAGAATGATAAAGGTCCAAATACTGGAGGTATGGGAGCTTATTCTCCTGCCCCACTTTTAACAGAAGATTACCTTGATAAAATCATCAAAGAGATCATTAAACCTACAATAGTTGAACTAAATAAAAAAAATATTGACTATAAAGGCGTAATTTATTTTGGATTAATGATCACAGAATCTGGGCCCAAAGTTATAGAATATAATTGTAGATTTGGTGATCCAGAATGCCAAACGATAATGCCTTTGATGGATAAAAATTTTGTATTTCTTTTAGAAAAATGCTCAATGGGGAATTTAACTGGCGATGAAAAAATTGATACTTTTGATAAAGTAAGTGGTTGTGTAATAGCAACCTCAAAGGGTTACCCTCAAGAGTATAAAACTGGCTTTCCAATAAAAATAGGAAAGGTTGACTCAGATGCTTGTCAAATTTTCGATTCTGGTACTTCTCTAAGTAAAAATGGGGAGTTATTAACTGATGGAGGAAGAGTTTTAAGTATTGTCTGTCAAGATAAAGATTTCGATATGGTTTTTGAAAAAGCATATAAAAATTTAAAAGAAATCAATTTTGATGGTATTTACTATAGAAGTGATATTGGTCATCAAGTTAGAAAAAACTTTATAAAAGAGAATTAAGTTTATGGTAGATAACAATAATCAAGAAAGTAAAGAATATAACAACGTCGATAATGAAGATATTAATAACTACTATTGGATTAACAGACTTCTTGCTTGGTGGAGTGGATTTAGCTTAAGAACAAAATTATTAGCAATAGCAACTCTCGTTGTAAGTCTCCTAATGACAGGAATAACATTTTTTGCATTAAATAGTATTCAAAGAGATGCAGGAATGAATGACACAAGATATGCTCGAGATCTTGGATTATTGCTATCGGGGAATGTCACAGAATTAGTTGCTAATAATCAAAAAAAAGAAATTTCAAATGTAGCTGAAAAGTTTTGGAGATCAAGTCGAAATTTACGGTATATTTTTTTTACTGATGCTGAAGATATAGTTCAACTTGGAATACCCATTAGTGCCACTCCTACAAGTTCAGATAGTCAACTTCAGCTAACTAGAAGATTAAAACTACCATCAGAATTAAAGAAAAGGCCCCAATTCCCACTAGTCAGGCAGCATGTTACACCTCAGGGGCAAGTAACAGATGTATTTGTCCCAATGCTTTGGAAAGGCAAGTATCTTGGGACTTTAGCATTAGGAGTTACACCTAATAAAAAAGCCTTAGCCAGTGCCGCTTTAACAAGAGAAGTTACAATTGCAGTTTTTATCTCGATTTGGGTTTTAGTAATACTTGGAGCTGTATTCAATGCACTTACAATTACTAGACCTGTAAGGGAGCTAGTAAGAGGTGTTAGAGAAATTTCAAAAGGAAACTTTAAATCCAGAATTTCTTTACCTATGACAGGAGATCTAGGAGAACTTTTAAATGGATTTAACAGAATGGCCACTCAGTTAGAAAATTATGACGAAGCTAACATTGAAGAACTTAAAGCCGCTCAAATAAAGCAGCAATCACTAATAGCTACCATGGCTGACGGTGCAATATTATTAGATTCTCAAGGAAAGATTGTACTTACTAATCCAACAGCAAAAAGATTATTCCGTTGGGAAGGAAGATTCTTAGAAGGAAAATATTTTTTAAATGAGATTCCCGAAATTTTATCCAATGACTTACATACAAATATAGAATCTCTCCTTAACAGAGAAAAAGAGAAAGATGATTTAAGGTTTAGTTTAGGAGAAACGGCTAGAACTTTAAGGATTGTCTTTCAATCAGTATTTGATACAAACAAAGTTGAATTAAAAGGAATTGCAGTCACAATTCAAGATCTGACAAGAGAGGTAGAACTCAATGCTGCACAAAACAGATTTATTAGTAACGTTTCGCATGAATTAAGGACACCACTTTTTAACATTAAAAGTTACGTAGAAACCTTATATGATTTAAAAGATCAGCTCTCTAATGAAGAACAACTCGAATTTCTCGGCATAGCAAATTCAGAGACTGATAGGCTGACACGACTTGTAAATGATGTACTAGATTTATCAAGATTGGAGTCAGGGAAAATAATTCAACTAGAGGAAATGGATATAAAACAAGCAATTGAACAGACTCTCAGAAATTACAAACTTAATGCTATAGAAAAAAATGTGGCATTAGCACATGAAATAGAGGAAACTATACCTTCAATTCTTGGAAATTTCGATTTACTTTTACAAGTTTTTGATAATTTGCTGGGTAATGGATTGAAATTTAGTCCCAAAAACAGCAGCCTGATGATAAGAGCTTATACATGGCCAGATTCCTGTCCTGCCTTACCCCCAAGTAATAGTTATGATGGAGCTCCTCAATGTGAGTTAGTTTCACCATTACCGAAAGTTAGAATTGAGATTGCTGATACAGGTTCAGGAATATCTCAAACAGATCAAGAAAAGATATTTGACCGTTTTTATAGAGTAGAGAATGCCGTGCACACTGAACAAGGGACCGGTTTAGGTTTATCTATAGTGCGAGGGATAATTGAAAAACATGGTGGAGAAATTCGTATGGCTAGTGAATTGGGAGTTGGAACAACGTTTTGGTTTGATTTAGCCTTGGCACAATCTGACAAAGATGAATTATTGACTCAAACAATTAATAATACAGATACTTTTTCAAGCTCTGAAATTAGCTAAATTATCTAATTATTATCTACCCCTTTAAAGATATTTTGAACATTTTGATCAGGAACAACTCTATGAGGGGCTCCACTAAATATTTGTTCAAAGTTAGAAAAAGAATCTTTTATTTCGGGACCTTTATTAGTGATAACAAATTCTCTTATTCGTTTATCATGCCATGATCCTCGCATTTTAAAGACATTTAAAGCTCTAGCCATCTCTCCTTTTATCTCAACATATTGAAGTAATAAAATAGTATCTGTAATAGTTGAGATGTGAGAGTCAGTAATAGAGTGACTTCCCATAAATTCTTCTGCTGTATTTGTAAAAAAGCCCGCTATCTCTTCTTGTTTTGTATAACCGGTAACTGCAATTACAAACTGTCTAAATGCATTCAAGCTTACACCTCTGGCTAATGCCGAGAGAGAATCTATCGCCATTCTCTTAGGTTTAAATTGATTAATTTGCGTTTTTATTATTTGTAAGTGATCTTCCAAGCCAGTTGATTCTGGATATGCACAAATAATTTTTAATAACCCATCACTTTCCATCTTTTCAAAGTCTATTCCCCAACTAGTGGCATTCCTAAGTAATTGCGCCCTAGATTCTTCGTATGCGAAAAGTATTGCTCTTTCACTATTGTTATAAGCATCTTCTACGAATTTAGATACAAGCATTGTCTTACCTGTACCAGTAGCACCCGTAGCAAGGATAATGGAATCTTGAAAATAACCTCCGCCACACATATCATCAAGATCCTTAACTCCAGAACTAATCCTAATATTCGAGGATCTTTGCGTAAGTCTCATTGCCCCGAGAGCGAACACACTTATACCATCTATACCCATAGTGAATGGGTATTCCCCTTTCATATGTACAGTACCTCTTAACTTCAAAACTTCTAAGGTTCTTCTTCTCTTCTCTGACTCTAAAACATTTCTTAATAAGACAACATTATCAGAAACAAATTCTTCTACTCCATATCTAGCAATAGGTCCGTAGTCATCAACCCTTTCTGTGGTCATAACTGTGGTTACTCCTATTTCTTTTAATCTTGCTATTAGTCTGAATATTTCTCTTCTAACAACGTAAAGAGCATCATATTGTTGAAAAACAGCAGTTATTGAATCTATTGCAACTCTTTTAGCTTTATATTTTCTTATCGCGTAACTAATTCTTTCAATAAGACCAGACAAGTCAAAATTACCAGCGACATCTTGACCGTCAGGATCCGGAGACGCATCTAATATAAATAACTTATTTTGATCAATTAATTCTTGTAAATCCCATCCGAAGCTAGAAGCATTTCTTATTATGTCTAAAGGTGACTCTTCAAATGTAACGAAGATACCAGGCTCATCAAAATTGCAAACTCCATGATGTAAGTATTGAATCGAAAAAACAGTTTTACCAGTCCCTGAAGTACCACTAACGAGCGTACTTCGAGATACAGGCAAACCACCTCTACAAACATCATCAAACCCTTCTATACCTGTTGGCAACTTTTGTACTTGCATTTTATTTGATTTGCTAAATTTCTTATCTTTCATAGTTTTGTAATAAAGAAACTTAAACTAAAAATAAAAATGAAACTTACTTTTAGAATAAAAGTTTTCTAGGTATTATTTATCTCCACTATATTCAGTTTCTGTTAATTCATCAAAAAGTAGATCTAAACCGATTAAAACTTTTTCTCTATCTGAGAGGTCACCAATTATTCTTCTTACTGGCGGAGGTAAAATTTTAGCTAAAGTTGGTGTAGCCAAAATCTTATCTTCCTCAGCAAGTTGTGGTTGCTTTAGTACATCAATAACCTTTAGGGCATAAACTCCTTTGAATTCATTTTCTAAAATTTCTCTTAAAGTATTCAAAGCTCGCATTGAATTAGGAGTATTTCCTGCAACATATAGTTTTAGAATATATGTTTTTCTTGCTGCCATTGTTTTGGTTCCTCAAATTGATATAAAAGATTTAAAACAACCCTTGACTTATTACACTACAAAATAAGAAAATAGACAAACTATAATGATTGTTAATTTGGCTTAATCAAATTCTAAATTTGAGCCTAATAGCGTCTTTAAAATATGACAAATTCTAAAACTTCCTCAAACAATTCCTCTAAAAATAATGAATTGTACGCGATAGCAGAAACTTCAGGTCAACAATTTTGGTTCGAAGTTGATAGGTACTATGATATTGATAGATTAAATGCTAAAGAGAAAGAGAAAATAACACTAGAAAAAGTTTTACTTATAAAAGATAAAAAATCTATTTCTATAGGAAAACCTTATGTTAAAGATGCAAAAATTGAATTAGAAGTTGTTTCGCACAAAAGAGATAGGAAAATTCTTGTTTATAAGATGCGTCCTAAAAAAAAGACTAGAAGAAAAATGGGTCACAGGCAAGAACTCACAAGAGTTATGGTAAAATCTATTTCAATAGGTAAAACTTCCACTAAGTCATCTTCTAAAAAAGAGTCTGTCAAAAAGGAAACTAAACCAAAATCTGAAAAATCTAAAAATTAAACATTTCTAATGGCACATAAAAAAGGAACAGGTTCAACAAGAAACGGACGAGATTCAAACTCAAAAAGATTGGGAGTAAAAGCTTATGGTGGAGAGAAAGTTAGTGCTGGATCAATTTTAATTCGTCAAAGGGGTACTTCCTTTTTGCCAGGGATCAACGTTGGGAAAGGTAAAGATGACACACTTTTTGCACTTAAAGAAGGAACGGTAAGCTTTGAAAGCATAAAAAGAAATTTAAGAAATAGAAAAAGAGTTAATATACTTATCTGATTTTCTTATAAGCTCTTGTAGTTATAAGAATAGGATGAAAAACTTCTAAAAAATTTGATTGAAGCGTTTTGAAAAACTTTTCAATAATTTTACTATCGTCGACATGGAAAGGATATTCATTTTTTTCTCCTTTAAAGAAATACCAATTAAATAAAGCAATAGAATTTGAATTCATAATCTCACTGAAAATCTCGATTTGAGCAGCAGGATTGTCAAGATGCTCCAAAACATCAAGACAAACTATAGTATCAAATTTAGATATTTGTGTATCTTTAATTGTCTTGCAAAAAGTAAGTTTTTTTTCGACTCCTAATTCCTTAGCCCTGTATTCAACAAAATTTCTATTTGTTTCATTTATATCTACAAAGAAAACTTGCTCAACTTTTTTAGACATGGCATTAGCTAAAGCATGCGTTCCGATACCTCCTCCAAAATCTAAAACCAAATTTGTAGAAAATCTCTGCTGTAGTTTTAAAGTATCAGCAATGTAATCCTTGCTTGAAATATGCCAAGCAGCTAAATCTGCTACATGACGATCTCCAACAATATCACTATAAAAATCTGAAGCATCACTTAGAGCATCTCCAGGATGTAAATTTGCTAAATTAATTTTTGCATTTGAAAGAAATCCATCTAAATCCGATTCTTGCATTGAAAAGAATTCCATTAAATGTGATTTCAAATTGAAGGCATTATCTAAAAACTCTTTTAATATAAAACTATTGTCTTTCAATTACTTACTTTTAATTTTCAATATAAAAATCATAGGATGGTAATAAATCTTTCTCAAAGTATTCTTAATATTAAAAATGGAAACTAAAGATGGATTCTTAGTAATTAATAAAGATAAAGGCTGTACTTCTCATGATTGTGTTAAAA
This sequence comes from Prochlorococcus sp. scB241_528O2, assembly GCA_000634115.1. GTDB lineage: Bacteria > Cyanobacteriota > Cyanobacteriia > PCC-6307 > Cyanobiaceae > Prochlorococcus_A. The sequence continues at coordinate 46,672 of JFLJ01000137.1, forward strand.
AGATAAGAAAGTTACTAAATACAAAGAAAGTTGGGCACACAGGAACTCTTGATCCAGAAGTTAAAGGAACATTACCAATTGCAATTGGTAATGCAACAAGATTTATTCAATATCTACCTCAGGGGAAAACTTACTTAGGACAAATTAAATTAGGTATTAGAACAAGCACTGATGATATTCACGGCAAAATAATTAATCAAAAAGATTGGCCCAAAATTTCTAATGAGCAATTAGATCAATATTTAAATAACTTTAGAGGAATCATTAAACAAATCCCACCAAAAGTATCTAGCGTTCACGTTAATGGTGAGAGAGCTTATAAAAAATTTTTTAATAATGAAAGTTTTGAATTAACGCCAAGAGAAGTAAAAATAGACTATCTAGAATTAATGAATTGGGACCAAATAAAAGGAATCATAGAAATAAAAATCAAATGTTCCGCAGGTACATATATAAGAGCAATTGCCAGAGATTTAGGGACAGTTCTTAATTCCGAGGGGTGCCTCTTAACATTAAAAAGAATTTCAGCTTGTGGATTTCATGAAAAAAATTCCATAAAAATATCAGATATAGAAAAAAGTATAAATAATCCTACAAATTTTATTATTCCAACAATTTCTGCTCTCAATCACATTCCAACATTAGTTTTAAATAAAGAAGAAGAAATCAATTTTTGGCAAACTGGAAGAACAATTAAAGTTAATATTAATTACTTAAATAAAAGCAACACTTTTGATTATAAAAAACCTATAAAGGTAATAGATAAAAGAAAAACTCTTCTTGGTATAGGCTTTTTAAATGAGCAACAAACTAATATAAATCCCAAATTAGTCCTTAATGCAAAATGATTATTATAAAAAATACCTTTTAAAAGGTTTTATTTTAACCCCTCTATAAAAATGTTTTAATATTTCCTCAGCTTTTGCTCCTTTAATAGCCAAATATCTTGCGCCCCATTGACTCATTCCTACACCATGACCAGAACCATATCCTGAAACTACTAAAATCTTTTCTATGGAAGGAACATGATTAAAGTGGTTTCTTGGGATTAATAATTTTTGATTTATATTTATTATTGATGGATCTTTAATATTATTTAGTCTAACTATTTCATCAAAATTTACGTTATATCGATAAGAAATATCAGATAAGCTATCACCCGCTTTAACAATATAGGTTATGGGTTTATCTTCTAATGTTTTAGTTGATAATAGTTCAGGTTTCTCATTATCAGACTTAGTTTCATTATTTTCAATTAATTTAAATCTTACTAAAGTACTTTTAAGATCCATCCTTTTTCGAATATCTATTCCTGAAATTTGATCCGATCCATAATCACCTTGAATTTTTACATTTTTTACTCTTCCTGTATTGGTTATATTTAAAATCTCAATTTGTTTTATGCCTCCAATCCTTGGAAATAATTTTTGCAATTGATCATTTGAAAATCTTTTCTGCCATCTAAGTTTAGGGTTTTTTTTATCAAAGTCTTTAACACTGGATAAATATGGAAATTCATTTTCCCATACATCTTGACTATTTTCGGTCATGCCAGCTGAACTACTATGAAATACAGCATTAATTAATTTATTTTTATATGTCAAAACTAAAGATCTTGTACTGCTAACGGCTTTTTTAGTTTCATAAGTACTTGACTCTAAGCCATTGTAGACTTGATTTCTATCAGTAGAATCGATATCAAATAGACTATTGCCCTTTTGCTTTAAAGCATAAGTTCTAGAAGCTATTGCTTGTGCTTTCAATGCTTCCATAGGCCATTTACTTGGCATCTCTGAACCAACGACACTGCTCAGATAATTTTCAACTCCGAGAATATTAACTACCAATATCTCATTATCAAGTACAAAAATCTTTAATTTTCCTGAGTATCTTTTCTGACCAACCCAAATACCTCTAACATCTGAAGTTTTCACTAAAAATTGATCTTTAGTCTTAAGATCATAAATTTTTTGTTTATTTTTATCAAACAACATAGTTTTTCTATTATTTGCCAGTTTTAAAGTTAAACCTTTAAATTTTTTATTAGAAAATCCGTGCCCTTCAAAAGTTAATGGTATTGATCTATCAGCTCTAATCCTGATTTTTTGATTTTTTACAATTAAAACCTTTATAGTTGGTATTCTTGAGGCCTGTATGGGTCTTGTATTGAAAACACAAAAATTTATAATGAATATTAAAAAGTAATTATGAGTAATTTTTATGAATTTAAATGTCACTATGTTTGAGAAACGAACACTTAATTTGCCTAAGTTTGACTAAATGTCTAGATTTAATCCAGATATAAAAATAAAAATATCATAAATAAGTGAATATAACCTTCTTAGGAACGAGTTCAGGAGTCCCTTCCTTAACAAGAAATGTTTCTTCATTAGCTCTTAAATTATCTCAATCTTCAGAGGTTTGGCTTTTTGACTGTGGAGAGGGAACACAACATCAAATAATGAAAAGCAATATTAAATCTTCGCAAATCAAAAAAATATTTATTACGCATATGCATGGAGACCATATTTATGGTTTACCTGGTCTTTTGGCTACCTTAGGTTTATCAGGTAATAGTAAGGGTATTGAAATTTATGGTCCTTCAGAACTACAAAGTTTTATAAGTTCTGCGCTGAGTAATAGTTTTTGCAAATTATCGTTTCCATTGCATTTTGTAGCAGTTGAAAATTTTGCATCCCAAAATAAAACTTTATTCGAAAACAATACAATAAAAGTAAATTGCGCCTGCCTTAAACATAAAATACCTGCTTATGGTTATCGAGTTAGCGAGAAAGACAAGCCAGGCATATTTGATATCAAGAAAGCAGAGTCTTTGAAAATAGCACGTGGACCAATATATTCAGAACTGCAACAGGGTAAAACAGTCGTATTAGCGGATGGGAGGACATTTGATGGGAAAGAGTTTTGCGGACCTCCTAGGGAGGGTGAAAGTTTTGTTTATTGCACAGATACTGTCTTTAGCGAATCAGCGGTATCATTATCAAAAAATGCCGATTTACTCGTACATGAATCTACATTTTCCCAAGAGGATGAGAGCATGGCCTATGAAAAATTACATTCGACAACTATCATGGCTGCGAAAACAGCATTATTATCAAATGCAAAAAAATTAATTATTACTCATTTTAGTCCAAGATACACAAATAAAAATTCAATCACCCCAAGCGATTTGCTTAAAGAAGCGCAAAAAGTTTTCCCCAATACTCACCTTGCAAAAGATTTCCTAACTGCAGAAATTAAATAAACTGCAACAGTTCGTGAGCAGGAGGGTTGTAAATGACCAACCCATGAAATAATAGTCATAGATTTATCTATTTGATGTCGATCGAAATGGTTACTTTTTTTTCGTTCCTTAATAAGTCTCTGAAAAGACTTTTAATTTTTCTACCTTTGTTTTTGGGTTTATTATTTAATCCAATTTCTGCCAACGCACTCTATCCAAGTGATCCTTCTTCAGTAGATGTATTGAAAGGTAATCTTCATGGAGAAGATCTTCAGAATACTGAATATGTAAAATATGACTTATCTGGACAAGACTTAGGTGAGACTAATCTTCAAGGTGCATATATGAGTGTTACAACTGCAAAAAATGCCAGTTTTAAAGGTGCCAATATGGATGGTCTAATTGCATATGCAACTCGTTTTGATAATGCCGACCTTTCAGATGCAGTTCTTACTAATGCCGATCTATTGAAAAGCTTTTTTGATGGAGCAAATATAGATGGAACAGATTTTACTGATTCAAATCTTGATCTTTCTCAGAGAAAAGCACTATGTTCAAGAGCAACAGGAACAAATCCAAAAACTGGTGTAGATACTCTAGACAGCCTTGAATGTACAGGATTAAGAGGTTATGTACCTGCCACACCAGAAGCTTAAGCCTAATACATAATATTAACTAGCTTCAGCTGGATAAATATTACCAGGCTCTTTTGAGCCTGGTTTTTTGCTATACCACCATTCTTGTATATCAGAAGAAAACTTCTTTGAAAAAAGAGTAATTACAGTTTCAACAGGTTTTGATCCAGGCTCCAAAATCTGAACCGAGTAAGAGGGGCATTTTCTTGAAGCCATATCTGCAACAAATCTAGAACCTATTCTTCTCCAACTAGGCTCCTTACTTCTCCAAGCAAGCCTTGAACATGGCCATGGTAACTCTTCCCTATCATAAAGTCTGCAACATGGTCCAATGACCTTATAACTATATTGGCCACCATAACTTGATTGAACACTTCCATTCTTAAAAAATTCAAAGTTATTCATTACACAAAAAAAAAGCCACTTTTAATAAAGAGTGGCAGAAAAATAATAAATTATCAACTTAAAAAAGTTAAATTTTTATAATTAGTACAATTCTTCCTCAGCATGGGTTGTAATTGTTACATCAGACGTTGGATAAGCTACACAAGTGAGGACAAAACCAGCTTCTAATTGATCATCATCCAAGAAACTTTGGTCTGATTGATCAACACTACCTGAAGTAACCTTGCCTGCGCATGTTGAACAAGCTCCTGCTCTGCATGAATAGGGAAGATCAATTCCCTGCTCTTCAGCAGCATCGAGGATATATTGATCATCAGGTACTTCAATAGTTGAATTGAGTCCTTCACTTTCGCTGATGAGTGTAACTTTGTAAGAAGCCATTTAATTAAAAAATTGTTGGTAGTTAATACCTATCAAATACATTTTTAACATTGATTAGGTCGATATGTGAGATTTTGAAGTAAAAAATGACACAATAAAATGTATTAAAGAGTATTTATAAGAAAAACTTATACTTAGGTTATATCGCTGGCCTTTTTCGCCAAGATACAAACCCAATCTTTTCTAGATGATATATCCAATAATTTCAAGTTATTTTGAATTAATATTCTTACAATTTCATCTTTTTGTGAATTCAGGATTCCACTAAAAACGACTTCCCCATTATTTCTTAAACACTTATAAATATTTGGAATCATTTCTTTTATTACTTCAGCAAGAATATTACATAAAACAAAATCGAATTTTTTGAGTTGATATTTGAAAATAACCTCATTAAAAGATCCCAAATATGTATTTAAGCTGTTTAAACTTCCGAAATTTAACTGAAAATTAGAGTTAGTAGAATTTATCGCTAAATAATCATTATCAATTGCAGAAACCTCTTTAGCTCCTAGTAATCTTGCAGCAATGCTCAAAATCCCGCTACCACTTCCAATATCTAATACTTTTTTTTCAGGAAATAACATTTTCTCCATTTTTTCTAAACATAAATACGTCGAGGGGTGACTGCCAGTACCAAAGGCTGCTCCAGGGTCAATTTTTATGATTTGCTTATCCTTAAATTTTTCATTTAAATTTATCCAACAAGGCAATATTAAAAAATAATTTCCTACTAATTCAGGTAACCAATATTTCTTCCAGCTTGTTAACCAATCCTCCTCTTTAATAATACTCCAGTTAAACAATTGATTTTTATAGTCATTAATGTTGAGAAGTTTGCTAATTATTTCTTCAAAATCATTTCTTGAACTATCGTCCCATTCATCAATTGGAAGCCATATATTCACTGCTTTTTTATTTTCAGTTTTTATCAAATATTCAAATGAAAAACTAAAAATTCCGAGCTCATTTAATTTCCAAACAATAATCTCTTCTGAATCACTTTCTATCTGAAAGGTTAGTTTATACCATTCTTTAATTGCCATTATGTGGAGCAAGAAATTTATAAAGTAACTGGATTAGCGCTTGTAATTCCCTCTACTTCAATAATGGTATCAAGTAACTTATTAGGTATTGGATCATCAATACTTAGAACCATAACAGCTTCACCCCTAACAATTTTGCGTCCAACTTGCATGGAGGCAATATTTACATTGTTGCTACCCAATAAAGATCCCAGCTTGCCAATAATACCAGGCATATCTCTATGCCTAGTAACTAGCATATATCTACTCGGCGATACGTTAACTGGATATTGATCAATGCTAATAATTCTTAATTCTCCATCTGCAAAGATGCTTCCTGCTACGCTATGGTCACCATTATCGCCATATGTACTTAACTGAAGCGATCCACTAGCGAATTCAGGTCTTGCCTCATCTTTACTCTCAACCACTGAAATACCTCTTGAATCTGCTTCAAGAGAAGCATTAACATAATTGATCCTATCTCCCAAAGCCTTGCTAAGAAGTCCCTTTAGACTTGCTATTATTAATGGCTGGGAAGGATGTTGAACAAATTCACCTTGGAGTTTTACCTCTAGTTTTTGAATCTGTCCCCCTGATAGCTGACTTATGAGAAGACCCATTGTTTCAGCTAACTGTAAATGAGGTTTTAAGCTATCCATAATATCAGGACTTAAACCAGGAATATTAACGGCTGTTCTAGCAGACAAACCGAGCAAGACGTCTCTTATTTGTTCAGCGACGTCAACAGATACATTTTCTTGCGCCTCTTGTGTAGATGCTCCTAAATGAGGGGTAAGAATAAGATTCTTTTGAACTTTCAGAAGCGGCGAATTAGATTCCAAAGGTTCTTTAGAAAATACATCTATTGCTGCTCCTCCAATCAAGGATTTATTTAAAGCTTCTGCTAATGCTTCTTCTTCAATTAAACCTCCTCGAGCACAATTAATTAATTTTGCGCTACTTTTCATACTTTTCAGCACCTGCGCATTTACTAAATTCTCTGTCTCTGGTGTACGAGGCAAATGCAAAGTTACATAATCGGATTGTTGGAATAAGTCATCTAGTTCGGAAAGTTTAACTTGTATTTGTTGAGCTCTTTCACTTGAGACAAAGGGATCATATCCGTAAACTTCCATTCCTAATGCATTAGCAACTTTCGCTACATGAGCACCAATTTTCCCTAAACCTACAACTCCTAACTTTTTCTTATAAAGTTCATTACCAACAAACTTCTTTCTCTCCCATTTACCTAACAAAGTACTACTATTGGCTATTGGAATATGTCTAGATAAGGCCAACATCATAGCTATAGTGTGTTCAGCAGCAGCTATAGTATTTCCCCCTGGAGAATTAACAACAAGAACTCCTTTTTGTGTAGCAGCCTTAACGTCTACATTATCAACTCCTACTCCTGCTCTTCCAATAATTCTCAATTTATTTGAAGAGTTAATAATTTCTTCAGTCACTTGTGTGCCTGATCGTATCATTAGGGCATCATATTCTTTGATAATTGAAGCTAACTCAGAATTTGAGATCCCTAGCCTCTGATCAACCTGAGCAACTTGTGAAAGTATATCGATTCCTGTTTGATCAATTGGATCGGTAATGAGAACTTTTGTCATTTAAGATTGGTTCTTTAATCTTTTACTTTAACTTAATCTATAGTGTATCTATCTTATTTTATTAATTTGAATAACACACAAACATTTGAGGATTGAAATTTGACTAAAAGTATTGTGATATTTGAAGACATGGATAAATGTATCCAGCTATTTAATGCTTTCAAAGAAAAATCAGTAATGCTCTCTGAAGCTATTTTGATACCGCCATTAACTGAAACAATATCTTCAGAAGAAAACGAATTGATAAATGCAAACGCGAATATCTTATTTAAATCTCAAAAATTTGAAGATATTAGAATCTTAAATCCTAAACTTGATAGAAAGATGAGACAAAAAGATATGAGTAGATGGCTGATGCCATTTGGTTTTATAGCTGGAATTGCTTTTTCTAATATGACCAATTTATCTACTTTCAGCTTTCTAGGTTTAAATAACATTGGTGAATCCTTAATAGGAGGTCTTTTAGGAATGGGTTCAGGATATTTAGGAAGCTTGTTTGCTGCTGCGAGTATCAACATTAATAGAAATAAAGAGTTGAGATCAATTATTAACCTACATAAAGAAGGTAAATGGCTTGTTCTGATTGAAAATCAAATTGGGTTTGAATTACCTTGGGCTTTAATAAAACAATCAGAAGCAAAAGATATAATTTTTTTGGAAGGTTAAATGATTGACTTAAAAGAAATCTTAATAAATTCAAAATATAAAAAAGAAACTGAGGAATTAATAAATATTGCTAACTTAGCTTACAAGCACTGGGAAACTTATTGGACTGGATTTAATTCAACTTATGTTTGCGAAGAGATTTTAAAAGATTTTGAAAATTTAAATGATTTCAAATTTTTTATTTATGGAGGATTCGCCTCTTCTCAAAGATCTAGAATAGCTTGCTACAGAGGAGATAATATTCCTGAAGAGGATGCGCTAAAAAGTAATTTTCCAGCTCAAGGGATAAAAATTAATGGCAATTTTTTATTTGATAATGCTACACAAGACGACTTTAGATCCCTCTTAAATGAAAATGGGTTAAATAAAACAAAAGTAGGTGATATATGGACTATTGGCGATAGGGGGGCACAAGGGATAATTGATAATTTAGATATTGAGCATCTAAATGAAAAGTTTTTTTATTTGAGAGACGTAAAAGTGAAAATTAATTTAGTTGGTATAGATGAATTACAAATACCTTCTGGAAGATCAAAAAAACTTGTTAATACAGTAGAAGCGTCAACAAGATTAGACGCTATAGCCTCAGCAGGTTTTAGGATATCACGAACAAAAATTATTGAAAGGATAGAAAATGGAATGCTTAGATTAAATGGGAGCAAAGTTATCAAGCCAACTATTAATCTTAAAATTGGTGACAAACTCCAACTAGAAAACAAAGGATTTATCGAAATTCTAAATTTAGAAATCACCAAAAGAGAACGATGGAAAGTTAAATTACTTAGAAAATGAAACGCAACCTGCTATTTTCTTATAAGGGGGATTAAATATTCTTCAATTTGGGCGATTAGCTCAGTGGTAGAGCACTACCTCGACACGGTAGTGGCCACTGGTTCGAATCCAGTATCGCCCATTAAAATTTTTAATGGTCTAATTTTTATCCACAGAAAATAATTTCATTTTTTAGATTATTAAAAAAAATGAAACTTAATCAAATAATTAATCTCCATAAGGGTCTAACTGCATTTGTAGTGATTGGACTTATGATATTTTTTGATAATTTTACAATTGCTCCCTACGTTTATTTAGCTCTGCATGGTACTTATGGATTACTTTGGCTACTCAAAGAAAAGATATTTCCGGATCCCTATTTTAAAGAAGAAATCAATTTTTTAACTTCAATTACTGGTTTTATTTTCCTTGGAAGTTACTGGATAGCTCCTTATATTCTTATCTCATCTCAGAAGTCAGTTCCAAATTTAGTAATAGCGGCATCTATATCTATAAATGTAATTGGTGTGTTTTTACACTTTGCTAGTGATGCCCAAAAATATTTTTCTCTTAAATTAAAAAAAGATCTAATTAAAGAGGGATTTTTCAAAAATATAAGGAATACAAATTATCTAGGAGAAATACTTATTTATCTATCATTTGCACTCCTTTCAATGAGTCTCATCCCATTTTTAATTCTTGCAATATTTTTCTTTATAGTTTTTCTACCAAGAATGATAAAAAAAGACAAATCACTCACAAAATATGATTCATTTAAAGAATACAAGAAAAAAACGGGTCTAATTTTACCCAAATTAAATGTTTGAAAACAATTTACCAAGTTGGAGGCAAGATTTAAAATCTTCTCGAAATAAAGAGGGTAAATCACCTTCTAATAGATGGGTTCAACTTGCAACAATTAGCGAAAGGAATAAGCCTAGGTTAAGAACAGTAGTGTTCAGAGGATGGAATAAAGATAGTTCAATGATTATTTTTACCGATAGAAGAAGTGAAAAAATTGAGCATTTAAAATCTAACCCTAATGCAGAAATATTATGGTTTTTTTTTAAAACCAATTCACAATTTAGATTCAAAGGGAAAATAATTGAGTTAACTGATAACAAAGATTATTGGGATACATTATCTGAAAAATCAAAATCTACTTGGTTTTGGGGATCTCCTGGAAAGAAAATAAACCCAAACTTGCAATCTGCTTATAAAACATTACCCAATCTACCTAAGTCAGAAAATTTTGTAGTTCTAAACTTTGAAATCGATTCAGTAGATCTTCTTAAATTAGAACAACCTATTCATAAAAGATATATATGGGAAAAGAAGAAGAAATGGAAAAAAACAGAAATTAATCCATAAATATTTCTAAATTGTATAGTTAGGTTGAAAAAGATATAATCATCGGTCAATTTTAAAAAAGAAGCATTATTCATATGAATTTCTCAGAAATTCCAGAAAACCCTTTTATCTTTTTATCATGGGTAACTGCTATAGGTCTTTTTATAAGTCTTTCTGAAGCAACAATTAAGATTAAGCTAGAGAAGAAAAACTCTTATCGTAAAAGGATAGAAATGATTAAAAGTCTTTACCCTAATAAATTAGTTTGAGGTATCCGAAAGAATATTTTCTTGAAGATATTGGAAAAAACCACCTTTGCTTTGTTTTTCTTTAATTTCAGAATCCTTAGAAGATTTTGATTTTTTTGAAGATATAGTTTCTTCTACAACTTCTGATTTAAGGATTCTAATTATAACTTCATCTAAAGAAAAATTACCAGGCCCTGTTAAAGCAATTGAAGTTGCTGAAGCAAAATATAGAAGTAAAAGTTCGAGTAAGAAAATATTAAATCCTGATGTAACAAGTGCGTGGTATATAGCGACAGAAATTGTTCCAACAATAGCTAGAGCGCCGAATCTTGTAGCTAAACCGATGATTAATAACCAACTCCCACCAATTTCTGAGAATGCTGCCAAATATGATAAAAATATTGGAAATGGAAGATGTAATGGTCTTACAAAAGCATCAGCAAAGTTTTCTATATTGGCCAATTTCTCATAACCGTGGTGAATAAGAACTGTTCCGGTTATAACTCTAAGAATTAATAAAGCTGTATCTTTGCTGAACGACTTAGTAAGAATTGTTGAAAGCACTATAAAAAAATTATCCTTAAGTAAAAATAACTAGTCACAGATTCCATCGTGGATTAAACAGTGAAAGTCGTACCTATTTAAGTATTTATACTTAGCTAACTAGGGAATTCTTTTTCTGGTTCAGAATTTACCTAAGTTAAAAATTATTTTTTGAATGATTCTCCAATATTCTTTGATTTATTTTGGGTATATTTTCTTTAAATTTAAAAAACCCTTTCTTGGCGAACTGCCACGCAAATAAATCTTCATCTCTCACTAGATTAAATATATTTTTATTGTGTAAATTCTTAAATTTAATTATAAAGTCATAATTTTCTCCCACTCCAGGGTAAATAATGTCTATTTGATTAATATTTCTAAAAGTAACTTCCAGTAAATTAGGATCAATCTGTTCAACATTATCAAATTTCTCTACGAATTCAGATACCAATTCTTGTTTAAATTTAAAAACAGAGGCAGACAATTGGATTTGTCTTTGTTCATTCTTTAAAAGGATAATGTAAATCTTTTTATAGCTTGGAAGTAAATCTTTTAGAGTTGCAAAGTGCAGGTCATTTTCAAACATAATCAGATTATCTGATTTAGGATTCATATCATTTTTATAAATCTCATCTTCTAATGTTATTTGATTAGATTCTTCAAGAAAAATTTGTTGATTACTTATTTTTTCTGAATTAAATCTATTATTTGAAAATTTTCTGAGGTTTGATGATGAAAAAAGATATTGCTTTCCCTTCGTTTGCAATCCTCCGACCCATCTCCAGCTAAGGAGATTAGAGGCAGCATCACCATCAAAAAGATATTTAAAGAAAAACTTTGCTCCCAATTGCCATGGGAGGCCTAAATTAAATATCCAAGTACTCGCAAACCACATTCTTGTATGATTATGCAAATAGTTGTACTGCTTTAATTCATGGACCCAAGAATTAAAAAAATCTATTTCTGTATTGCCATTAGTTGCTCTTTCATATAGCTCATAATCAAAATCGAGGTTGTTTTCTGAAATAAAATTTCGCCAAACTTTAGGTCTATTTTCCATCCACCCTTTCCAGTAAACTCTCCAAAATATTTCTTCAACAAATTTAGTTGAATTTTTGATTTTGTACTTACTTTTAATATCATGAATCAGATCATATTCCGATAATATTCTATGAGTAATGAAAGGTGATAATTTTGAAACTGATCCTTCATTATTTGGCCCAAAATCAAAATTTCTTAACTTTGCATAATCATTAATTTTGTATTTCGCAAAATTTTCCCAAAGATTTTGAGCTTTTAATAAAAATGACATTTTCTGATTACTTTAAAAAATTTTTGTATTGATAGAAATTTCAAAATTAATCTAAAAATCAAGTCTTGAAATTTTCTATTTCACTTTTAAGTAAATATGTTTGATTGAAGTATTTAATATAAACTCCTAATCAGTACATTTTATACTTATAAATCTCTCTCTGCGTAGGAAGATATTTAGTTGTCAATTATTTTTAAATCTAGTTTGATTTTTTAAATTTTTATTGAAGATGAAAATTTTTATTGAAGATTTTTAATTATTTATCAGAATTACTATGAATACTTTATTAGAGAAAAATGTTAAGTATTTAGATGAGCAATATAGAATAGGTGAAGGTATAACTTCTGATGAGGCATTTAAGCAACTTGAGAAGCTCTTAAGACCTGCTGATCAAGAATTTGACTACTTTAATCAAATAAATAATAGACTCTTGCCAAAATTAGCTAAAGAAAATTATAAAGATTTTTTGGGAAGTTTATTAACAAAAACAAGACTAAGCATTCAACCCAAAATTAATGGTTGCGCTATTGCAATTAGATATGTAAATGGCAGCTTTAATAAAGCTATTACAAAAAAAAGGATTTGATGTCTCAAGCAAAATTAAACAAATTAAAAATGTCCCCGATTGTATTCCTATCAAACGAGATTTTCAAATTAGAGGTGAACTATACGCTACAAATCAAGTTGCAGGAATTTCTCAAAGAATTGCAAGAAAATACCTGAAATATAAGAAAGGAATTGCAGAAAGTCTCAGCTTTTGTTGTTTCCAAATACTTAATGGAAGACTTAACCAATATGAAACCCTTAACTATCTTAAAAAATGTGGCTTTAGCACCCCTCACAGTTACTTCACAAATCTTACAAGCAAAGTCGAAATATATAAAAAAAATTGGTTAGAGAGAAAAATATTTGTGAAATATCCAACTGATGGGATAGTTATTAAAATAAATAGTCGGAAACTACAGTTAATTAGAGAGAGAAGCTTATCTCAAAATAAAGAATGGCAATATGCAATTGAAAAATAATATTAACTAGTACCTTCAAAAAAGAGCTCACGATACTGACTTCCATTATTTACAGTATGAAAGTAATTAATTTTTGGTTAAATTCCAAAGCAATTTGCAGGATTACAAAATGACTGCCACTATTTCTAGACCTAAAATTTCAAATTGGGAAACATCTAATATCCCTAACCTTGTTGGCAAAACAGCACTAATTACTGGTGCAAATAGTGGGCTTGGATACTTTACGGCAAAGGCCTTAGCAGAAAAAAATGCTCATGTAATCATTGCATGTAGAACCCTTGAAAAGGCTAATCAATCTATCAAAAAGATTAAAGCAGATAATCCTGAAGGAATATTTACACCTTTAGAATTAGATTTATCAGATTTAAAAAATGTTGTTGATGTTCAGTACAAAATTTTTGATAATTTTCAAAATCTGGATTTACTAATCAATAATGCAGGCATAATGCATCCACCTAAAACACTTAGTGCCCAAGGATACGAAATACAATTTGCAGTTAATCACCTAGCTCATATGCTTTTGACCCTAAAGCTTCTTCCAATTATTGAAAAAAAAGAGGAATCGAGAATAGTCACGGTTACTTCTGGTGCACAATTTTTTGGCAAAGTTGGTTGGAAAAATCTGAAAGCAGAGAACTATTACAACAAATGGGAATCTTACGCCAATAGCAAATTGGCAAATGTAATGTTTGCTTTGGAACTAAATGAGAACTTAAAGCACAAAAAAATACTTTCTTTAGCAGCTCACCCAGGAATAGCAAAAACAAATCTTTTTACTGCTCAAAAACCTAAACCTAGTCCAATAGAAACTTTCTCCATGGAATTATTTAGCCCTATTTTTCAATCTGCTGAGATGGGTGCTTTACCTCAACTTTTTGCAGCTACTTCACCAGATGCAAGAGGCGGTGATCATTATGGTCCTAAATTTAATTTCAGAGGTCATCCAAAACTATCTCCTACTTCTCCTTTTGCAATTAATAAAATAGAAAGAAAAAATTTATGGGTGAAAAGTCTTGAAATATTAAGTAATTTCTTATAGATTTTTCATTTTTACTAACTTTAGAAAATACTTCAAGATATGTAATTCACTCTCTGAGAGTTTCATGAATTCCATTAAGGAATCATAATTTTTTTCATCAATTTTTTTTGATAATTGAATTAAACTATGATGGTTTTCATTAACAAAGCGCTCAGCAATTTGAGATGGGGTTAAACCCTTTTCTATTAATTGACCTGGAGCATTTTTCTCCCACTTTTCATAAAACCAAGAGAACCAATATTTTGCAGTATTATCTTCCATTAAAAAAATTTTATTCAGAGAATTTATAAATATTTAAGAATGATCTTATGATTGAATTAACCCTCAAACACCTTTAATATAAATTCAATTATAAATTTAATGATAGATAATAATCATTTATGTAAAAGAAAAAATATTAATCTTGTAATTGGATTAGGTAAATCTGGATTTTGGGCTGCCAAGTATTTGAGAAGCATCGATAAGAGAGTAATTGTTTGGGAAAGCAAAGATGGGGAAGAATTCTTAAAAACAAAAACAGAATTGGAGGAACTTAATATAGATGTTTCTCTGAATCAAGAATTTGTGTTTGAAGAAATTAATCCCTTTGTAAAAGATATTGAATCTGTTGTTGTAAGTCCATCAATACCATATGACCATGAAACTATTATTAAATTAAAAAAAGAGGGAATTAAAGTAATTGGAGAAATTAATATTGCATGGGGAATTTTAGAAGACACAAATTGGATAGGTATTACTGGCACTAATGGTAAGACTACTGTTACTCATTTACTAAGCCATATACTCTGCGAGACTGAATTAAATGCTCCTTTTGCTGGAAATATTGGTACACCTTTATGTAAATATGCTTACTATAAGAAACAAGAAAAAATTGACTGGGTTGTAGCTGAATTAAGCAGTTATCAAATAGAAATATCTCCTGAAGTAAAACCTAATATTGGAATCTGGACAACCTTCACAGAAGATCATCTTGAAAGACATAAAACACTTGAAAACTATTTCAACATAAAAAAAAGCTTGCTAGAAAAATCAGGTTTTAGAATTTATAATTATGACGATAAAAATCTAAGAAATCACTATAGTTCACTATCAAAAGGGATTTGGATAACAACTAGTTTCGATAAATCAAATTTCATTAAATGCGATTATTGGATAGATGATCAAGCATTCATTGTTGAGAGAGGGAAGAGACTATTCAAACTTGAACATTTTTCTTTAAAAGGAATGCATAATCTTCAAAATCTTTTATTGGTAATAGCAGCAGCAAGAAAAGTTGGATTATCTGGGAATAAGATTAAAGATTCTTTATCTAATTACAAACAATTACCGCATAGGATGGAAACAATTTATAAAAATAATGATCTGGAAATAATTAATGATAGTAAAGCTACAAATTTTGATTCATCTATTGCAGGAATAAGTTCAATAGAAGGTCAAATAATTATTATTGCTGGAGGTAGATTAAAAGGCAATGAATATAGTGAGTGGATAAAAGTTTTAAAGAAAAAAGTTAAATGTGTTTTCCTTTTTGGCGAAAGCTCAAAAGCCCTAAAAATAGCGCTTATTAATGAAGGATTTAAAAAAGATATTTTTGAATTTTCAGAACTCAAAGAGCTTTTAAATTTTGTTTTTAATTATTTGCAAAATAACAGTTTTGAAACATTATTATTCTCACCTGCTTGCTCTAGTTTTGATCAATTTAAAAATTATGAAGAGCGTGGAGATTATTTCAAGAAACTAATAAGTGAAAAATTAAGGGTTCATTAATCCATTTTTTGTTCAAATATCATTAAGTTATTTCAGGTCGGTCATCACAACCCTCTCCCCCCTAGCAAATATTCACTTAATTGGTTAGATTTTGATTATAAATTTACTACCAACAATGAGTGAATCTAACAATTTACCTCAAGCAATAAGTCATAAAAAATTAAGTTACTTGATGATTAAGGCACAAAAAGATTCTCATTTTTCTGATGAATTAGCAGAAATAGAAAGTCCCGAAAAAAGAGAATTTGAAGAGTTAATAAACAATTGGGAAGCTTCAACTAAAAAAGTAGTTAATGAGCTATCAAAAAGAAAAGAAAATTTACTAAAAGATAAATCACCAGATTCTTTAATTGCTCTTGGTGCTATGGAAGTTCACCTTAACATGGCTTTGCAAGCCTTAAATGCATTTAATAAAGGAATTGATGGGTAAAAGTAACGTATAAATTACAAGGAAGGCATCGAAAATAAGAGAAAATCTAGTTCTTTTTCAGTATCTATAGAGACATCATCATAATAATTAACTTCAAAACCCAAGCCATCACCCGATTCGAGACATATATTTGAATTGGAGTCTTTACTTTTTAATAAAAGATTACCTTCTATTATTTGTATCCAATTATATTTATCAATTTTTAATGGCAATTTTTTTTCTTTAATTGGCTTATATTTACAACGCCATAAAGAGATACTTTGATTTAGAGAAAGCTTATTATTTTTAGCGTCTTTGTAATTATAAATAAGATTGTCCCAGAACTTTTCATTTAATGAAATTTGATCATATCGAGGTTTGATATTTTCTTTTTGAGGGTATATCCAAATCTGGAACAACTTACAGGTCTCATTTTCTTCATTCTTCTCGCTATGAGAGATTCCAGTACCTGCAGACATAACTTGTACTTCATCTTTGTGAATTTTTCCAAGATTGTTTAACGAGTCTCTATGAGTTATTGCTCCTTTTGTTACGACAGTAATAATTTCCATATTTGCATGAGAATGTGTATTAAATCCTGCATTAGGAGAAATAATATCTTCGTTTATAACTCTAATTTTCCCAAAATTATCCCATTTTGGATCTCTATGCTCTGCGAAAGAAAATGAATGCATTGAATGCAGCCAATCTCTTCTTGATAAAAATCTATCATCGGATTTTCTTATTTTAATAATATTAAAAACCATCAAAATTAAATAGAATAAAAAAATTCTAAATAATTAGAAAAATATTTGTAAAATTTTTTGATAAATTATTCCTAAAAAAAAGCAAATATCAAATTTAAAAACTTATTTTACTCTGAGCCTTATTAGCCTTTATCAATATTTTTTGTGCTTCATCTCTTGTAAGGCATTTTGCTGCTTTTACATTTAAGTTTTTAAGTTTTTGCAGTTGCTTTGTGTTACTCATGATTTAACCCGCTCTTAAAGTTATTTTAACATAAGTTTAAATTAATTGCCTCTTAAACCTTTGCATCAAATCGTTTTTACAGCTTTGAGAATGGAATTATCAGAACAATATAGAGGATGTATTGGATTATCTTTGATTGTTTTCTTAATTAAAAGCGGTCCTAGAGGATTATCAAAATTATTTTTTCTGATTGAGTTATATTGCATTATTTTTTTTGCTATTTTTTTATTTCTATTCAGAAATTTGCCTTTGTTTCCCCAACCTAACCATAAATCACAATTTTTATCTTCAGACCAGTGTTTTAAGTTTTTATAAATATGATTGTTGTTTAGATAACCCACAGGTTTTTTGTGATTAAAAAGTTTCTCTGGTTTGCTTGAAATAAGAGCAAATAGATTGATTAATTTTACTTTGCCGTAATTATTATTTTTCGAAATTTTGATTATCTTTTTTGTTGTGTTGTCCAAGAAAACTTGATCCGATAATGAGGGATTTAAACCAATAAAGATAATCTCTTTTTTAGATTTAGAAATCTTATAACTTAAACTCCATCTATATAGTTTGTTTGCACTTATTAAACAATTTCTTTCTAGAAATAAATTATTCAACCTAAACCTACACCTCTAGCCATTAGAGTGGCAAACAAAGGTATTGTTGCAAAGCCCACTAATTCAGTAGTAATGATTAGTCTGAACCTCTTTACTAGATTTTCAGATATTTCAGGTAATTTATTCTTACTTAATGGAATGGCCCATAAGATATAAGTTGTTGTTGGGTATAAAGAAAGTAACCCCACAAGAATATAAAGAGAAACCTTTATCCAAAACACAGGATTACCTGTATAGAAATCCCCTCCTTGACCAAAATACTTAACACGCAAAATCCCAGTAACTAATATCGCAACTCCTGCTAAACCATAAACCACATCTGCAATTATCATTGAGATAGTCTCATTTCTATTAAGACCTACTTTGAGAGTCAATCTTTCAAACAAAAGAGAACCGAAACACAATATTATTCCTAAATAATGAACATATGCCACTAATGCACTTTTAGCAATTTCACCTGTCAATAAAGTTCCTAATAACATTTTCTAGTCAAAATTTATACAATACTAACCACCAAAAAAAGAATTTGTTTAGAAATATATTAATAACTTAAAAGCAAGGTATTCAATTTAAGACTCTAAATACCTTTTTTGACCATCTTCAAAAAATCCCTCCTTATTCCATACTTCAATTACATCAGGGAAATGTTTTTCCATGCAATTATCGCAAACCCCATGACTGAATCTAATATCACTAATTTTCGAAAGATATTTTTCCAAATGCATCCAATCGCCCTCCCTATTTTTTACTTCTCTGCAATATGAACATACGGATAAAATCCCTTCCTGTTTATGCAAATTAGACAATGCATCTAGTAAGTTTAATGACTTTTTCCTAAGCTCTAAAAATGAAACTATTTGTTTGGATAATAATTCCATAATATTGAATTGTTGTTTAGTTAGATTTCCTGGCTTTCTGTCTATTACACAAAGAGTTCCAAGCTTATTACCGTCACTGTTTCTAAGGGGAAAACCTGCATAAAAACGAATCTTTGGGTCTCCAGTTACCAACGGATTATTTATAAATCTTTCATCTTCGAAAGCATCATGAATAATTAATGGGCTATTTTCTTTTATTGCATGAGTACAAAAAGACCAATCTCTTCTAGTTTCTGATATTTGAAGTCCTATTTTGGATTTAAACCATTGTTTATCTTTGTCTACCAAAGTCATTAAAGAAATAGGCACATTACAAGTTGTAGCGGCAATTTTTGTAATATCGTCATAACATGCTTCTGGCTTGGTTCCCAAAATCCGATATTCAGCTAAAGCTTTTAATCTTCTTTCCTCGTCTTCTTTTTTTGATATAAGATTCTTCATTAATCTTCACCAATAATTAAAACTTTAAAATTAAAGTTTCTTCAAAAAACTTTTTCCATCTAATACTTAATAAAAAAAAGATAAACTTATTGATTTGTTACTTAATAATTTAACTTTGAGACTGCCATCCCTGCTATCCATCCACTTGTCCAACAATGTTGAAAATTAAATCCGCCTGTGATTCCATCAACATTTAAAACCTCTCCAGAAAAAAATAATCCTGGACAAATTAAGCTCTCCATACTTTTAAAGTTAACTTCATTAGTATTTACACCTCCAGAAGTCACAAATTCTTCTCCAAAAGGTCCCTTTCCAGAAATTACATATTTGTCCCTCAGAAGAGTATTTATCATTTTATCTCTTTCATCCGCCAGTAAATCAGCCCACTTCTTCTCTTTATCGATATCTATTTTATTCAATAGAAAAATCCATAATCTTTTTGTTAATAATGGAACAGGTCTACTGTTAATTAAATTCACCTTACCTTTATTTAATCTCAAATATTTGATTTTTTCTTTTAACTCCTCATAACTTAAAACTGACCATTTAATTATTAGGTTAAATTTATATTTTTGGATAAACATTTCCCTTGCCGCAATTGATGAAAGTTTTAATACCGCTGGACCACTAAAACCCCAATGAGTTATTAGTAAATCTCCTCTATTTCGAAAGGTCTTATTATTTAATTTAATTTCTATATCTATATCCTTTATTGAAACTCCACTACATTCATCCAAATTTGGTTCTTTTGTAGAAAAAGTAAAAAGTGATGGTACTGGTTTAACAATGCTGTGTCCAAGATTTTGAGCTAATTTATATCCGCTAGGATGACCTCCAGTAGAAAGAATAATATTTTTTGTAATTACCTTTTCTTTTTTAAGACTGAAAATATTAAATACATTATTTGGAGTTTTTGAAATTTTCTTTACAAAAAATTTTGTTAATATCTCAACGTTTTTTGATAAGGCTCCTTTTCTTAAGCAATCAATAACATCTGAAGAAGAATTAGAAACTGGGAATACTCTTAGATCTTCTTCAATTTTTAATTTTAACCCTTTTTTCTCAAACCAATCAAATACATCTCCAGCAGCAAAACGATTAAATGATTCCAAGAGCTGAATACCACCTCTAGGATAATTCTCTACTAGTTCATTTGGTATCCATGTCGCATTAGTGACATTACATCTTCCCCCTCCGCTAATTCTTATTTTCTCCATAAGTTTTGAAGTGCCTTCAAGAATTATTATTCTTTTTACTCCATTTTCAGCAGCAGTTATTGCTGTCATAAAACCAGCAGCACCTCCTCCTACAACTGCTAAATCAAAAGGGTCCAAAAACTTATCCTTCAATATTCCTTAATCTGATAATAGCAAGGAGATATCAAGAAAAATCATTCCAAAAACTATAAAAAAATATAAAAAACTTAGTAAAATGAATGATAAATAACTAAAAATTACTAATTTTTTGAATTTTTAAAAGAATTCAAAGCAGTCGTAATCTTTATGCTTTAACTTAATTTAATGAATTTAATATTTTCTTACGTTAAATATTCTGAGGCCAGCTTTCCAATGACAGGCCAATACTCAGTTCTTCTTTTAATAACTTCTTTTATTTGGGTACTACTATGGTTTGGATATAGGCAAAACAAGATAAATGATGAGATCAAGAAAAAAGAAAAAGAAGAAAGAATTAATGCAAAAGTTCAAAGAAGAAAGAAGTTAGAAAGTTTATACCCTAGTAGTAAAAAAACAGTTTAAAATTAATAAATTATCTTTAATTAATTTATGAAAACAAATAATTTAAAATCTTTAATTCAGTACTTACCAGGGATATTGATTCTTATATATGTATTATTTTTAGCAGTAACTCAATTTATAAAATAAAATTTTCTAAAAATTATTCGTTTTGATTGGAATCCTTTCTGCTTTTGGAGCTGCTACATCTTGGACTTATGCATGCTTTATTTGGCGCTCGCAGACTCAAAAATATAAATCAATAGATATTAATTTAATAAAAAATATTATAGCTTTTTTAGTTTTTATACCTGCTTTTGTCAATCTAAATTCTGCAAGTGAATTGAAATAAATATTTATCCTACTTTTAAGCTGAATAATAGGTATTGGTTTAGGTGATACCTTCTACCTAAAGTCATTACAAACAATTGGCACAAGAAAAACTTTATCTTTAGAAACTCTTTCTCCTTTAATGGCTGCTTTGGCAGGGGAAATTTTTATTAATGAAAATTTAACCCCTAAATCATGGGTTGGAATAATCATAGTATCAATTTCGCTATTGATAATACTCAAAAAAGGTAACGATTTTAAAGAATCAAACTTCCCTTTATCAGAAAAAAATAACTTTAAGATTTTTGCTTTTCCTTTTTTATCAGTTTTATGCGCTGTTCTTGGAGGTCTTTTGTCAAGGATAGTTTTCCTTCAAAGCAATTTATCTCCTTTCCTTACAACTGAGATAAGATTATTAGGTGCAATAATTTTTTTGATTACTTTAAAAGGGTTTAAGATAGATTTTTTCTTAAAAAACATAGCAAAAAAACAACAAAAAAGATTTTTACTTTCAATACTTCTTGGAACCAATATAGGAATATTGCTACAACAAATTGTATTTAAAACCCTTCCAATAGGAATAGGATGGACTTTGTTAAGTACATCTCCAGTAATTTCTTTAATTTTTGCTAAGAATGAGGAAAGAGAAATAACCAAAAAAATAATATTTTTTACTTTTTCTTTATTTTTTGGCTTGACATTAATAATTCTTTAATCTCACTTTAAAAGTAGTAAATACTCATGTTAAAAGAAATCAGATTAAATAAAATTATCCTATAAACACTCGGAAAATGAAAATTTTAAAGAAAAAAAAAGTTGGAACTCTTGAGGTTTATGTTATTTTTCTAAGCTGCATTTATATAGGCTTTATAGGTTATAAATCTCTATTAAATATTTTATTTACTTGAAATTAATTAATTTTTTGGGCTGATTTAATCAACTCACCTCCATCCTGGTCATCATCATCATTTGAAGCATAAAATAGAAAAAATATCCCAAGAGAAGCTATAGACAAGGAAATTGATAATACAGAAAGCTCATCCATAAATTAAAATTTTTTTTATAATAGATCAAGAAAAATAAAAGTCAGTAAACAAATATACATTCTCAAAAATAAAAATTTCTTTTATA
>JFLJ01000138.1 GCA_000634115.1 Prochlorococcus sp. scB241_528O2
ATATATCCGAACTATTTCAGAAAGTTCTAGTAACTTATACCTGTAGTTCAAGCGCAAAAATGTATTATGAAATAAAAAGTTGGCCTATTTGGTAATGTGAGAAAACTAAATTTCAATGGCATTATTAAGATAAAAAAGTTTGCTTAGTTATTAAATAGCAAGCAACTATAAGAACACCAAAAAGGTGATATATGTAATTAATAATGATAAAGATCTTTAAGAGTGTGCAAGTGAACTTTACTGCGATTGGCAAGTAAAGGTGGGAAAAAGCATTATGGATTTGTTATATAAATCTAAGGAATAAGATTTTTACTTGTTTTATAATTAAGTCAATGAAGATAAAATATAATTAATAAATAATTTTCAAAAGCAAAACTAATATTATGCCTTTCACTGATCAAGAATATTTTGAGGTTATCGAGAAAAACAAAACAGTAAAAGAAGCTTTTGAAAATATTAAGCAAATTTGCATTGATTTACAAAGACAAACAAATTGTCCTGAAGAAGACCTAGAAAGTTTTCTACAATTTATTTCTAGACAATGGAATAAGTAATGATAAACATGCTCTTTAAAAATACTCTAATTAAATTTTCAATTTTTTTTATGATTTAACAGGTTTTAATCTAATTCATTTTTTGGATTAGTATTGATACTTGAAGTTCCCTTAGCAGCAGAAACGAAGAAGTAGAAGCCTACAATTCCTGATATGCCAAATATCGCAGCCAAAGGATCAAAAGAGAAAGAAAACATAGAATTTATAAAATCAAGATAAATAATAGTTTTTGAATCAAAATTGTACAATTATTGTTAAGTATAAAAAATCACAATTAAACGACTCATTATGTAATTATTAGTTATTTAGTAGGTAGAAAAAATTACTATTCAAATTGATATTTAATTATGCAAATAGCAAAATATCCCTAAGATTAATTAGTATGAAAGAAAAAGTTTTAAAGAATAAATATCAAAATAAGAAAACTACTCCTCAAAGAATCCACAATTGACTTTTCTTTTGATTATCATCATTTTATGACAGATTTGTATTCAGCTTCATCTTCAGTAAGTCCCTTAACTGCTTTACTCTGGTGTTTCTACCCAGTGGCTATACTCGTAATCATTGAGTTACTTTTAGGAGGAGGGTTTGATGATGATAATAATGATGATCAAGATGGTGGAATGCTCATACCTGCTTACTCAAGCTCTAATTCTTAAATCTTTATGGAAAATTTAAAATCTTAATTTAAAAATTTTGTAAATTAAATGGCTAATCATATTGATACAACTTTTTTTCCCTTATCACACTTACAGTTTTAATTGTCTCTTCTCTCTCCTTGCTCGTTTTCAGAACCCTAAAAGAAGGAAGAAAAGCTCTTAAAGAAATAAATAAGGATTTAATCTAATGAAACTTTGGGCAAATCATAAAAAGGTCAAATAAATATTAAAATTTATAAGGTCTTTTAATTTAACAATTCTAGATTTATTCGTATTTCTTTTAGTTTAATAGTCCTCTTACTCTATACATAATTACATTCATAAATAATCATGCATCTAAATTCATTACTATATATTTGTTCTATATTTTTATTTATTTACATAATGGCACTATTTTGGAGAGACTTGCCAAATCAAAAAAAGTAAATAAATAATTTATATTAATTTTCTTGCCTATAAAAATAAATTAAGTTATTAATTTAATATTGTCTCTAATTTTTCTATATTAATGCTGAAAGAATCTTCAAATAACCAACATAAAAATACATACTCAGAAAATAAAAATATTGCTAAAGAAAAGGTGATCTGCAAAGATGGATTCTGCTCATTACCAAATCAAAAAGAGCTCTCAAAACGAGATGAAAATGATATAAATTTATTTGATCCTATTTAGTAAAAAATAAGATTTTGATAAATGAAAAATTAAATTGATATTGTTGAATTCTTTTGATTTGAATCTATAAACCAAAACTTTTTAAATGCATATAAAGAGTTTTGGTTTAATCAATAGACTTGAAAGGATTCACAAAAATATCGGATTGATGGTTTTTTGAACTAGCGAATCTAATAATTTCTTTCCCAAATATGCCAATATTTTTAAAAAAGTTTTTTTTAATGCATATGGCCTATTTTAATCATTCATAAAATAGCTATTGACATTATGAGAATTAAAGATTTTTGAAAGGACTGTAAATAGATTTGATAAATTAAGTAGCATTTTTCGAATGGATCCTTTGGTTCATCTGTATAGGATTTCGAAAGTCCAGTAATGGAAAAAATTGTTTTTTATATAGAAAGTAATAAATTCCACGAGATAATCTAAGTATCTTCTTTTATGCATATATTTACTTTTTTAGAATATTTGTTTTTTCTTGAATTTTTTTGTGAAAGCCTTTTTAATAATTAACAAAGCAAAATATTAAATAATTTTTTTATTTTTCTTTATCTTATAAAATAAGATAAAAAAATTTAAATTTAGTTAATTTATTAGTAAACAAAAAATGTTTAAAGTTTTAGTTTATTTAAATTAACTCTTTAATTTTTTCTTTTTTTA
>JFLJ01000139.1 GCA_000634115.1 Prochlorococcus sp. scB241_528O2
AATTTTTTCTTTTTTTAAAATCTACATATCTTATCTTATTTCTTAAAGCTATTTGCTTTTCAATTATTCTAAAAACATGCCATTCGCATTCAGTTAATTTAAGGAACTGGTCAAGTGTATCTTTATCCTCTTCATCAAAATTCTCGAAAACTTCTGAAATAGCAATACTATTTTTAGAGATAAAATCCTCTGCAACATCTTCTGGTCTTTTACCTAAATCGAAATCCTGAAAGGCCTCATATGAATTAAGTTCTCTAGTTAACCATTTAAACCATGGTTCCTTTTTGTTTATGATTTTCTTCATATAAGAATTTTTACTAATTTAATCATTATTAGGTATTCATTCTTTGGCAGCTGTAAAATTACTCATTTTTATAAATTTCATTAAAGATAAATCTTAATTTGCATATTTGAATAATAGATAAAAGTGATTTCCTATAAAATTTTCTTCAAGAATAAGTATTTACTAGTCATTTTTTTATGTAGAAGATAGCTAGGATAAATTGTTATTTAAGATAATATTCAATCCCTTTTATGACTTTATTCATCTCCAATCATTAAAACTTTAGCTCTAAGTATTGTATTGCATTAGCAATATCAGTTTTTTTTCGCATATCCAAAATATTCCAATTAAGCTTTGAACAAAGATTTAAAAAAGAAAAAGCCTTAAT
>JFLJ01000140.1 GCA_000634115.1 Prochlorococcus sp. scB241_528O2
CACGAGAGTAAAAATTCTCAATCAAATAAGAATCTTAGTGATTTTAGGGATTACTTAAAGAGATTAAATCTAGAGCAACTAAGAACTATGTCTAAAGAATTTATTCTTTAGTCAATCAATTAAAATAGAATTTTTTAGTTAATAATAAATAACTTTTAAAATTTGTTATTTTCATTAAAAAAGAAAAAAATATGCTTCAACTAAAAAAAAGTGATTTTTTAATCCAACCATTTTTAAAAAGAAATAATATTAGAGCTTTATATCAAATTATTTCTACTATAATTCCAATAATTACTCTTTGGTTAATTGTTTACCAAATAAAAAATTCTCCTTTTCTATTATTAATAAAATTTTTATTATTAATACCTACTATTTTTTTTCTAACGCTACTCTATTCAAGAACATTCTCATTAATGCATAATTGCGGTCATAATTCTCTTTTTGCAAAAAGTAAATTAAATAAATTTTTTGGCTTTTTGCTTGGTTTGTTAAATGGTATTCCCCAGAAATCATGGTCAATTGATCATTCATTTGATCATAGAAATAATGGTAATTGGGAAATCTATAAAGGTCCAATAGATGTTTTAAGTATTGAAGAATATAATTCCCTCTCTAAAAGAGAGCAAATATTTTATAGATTAAGTCGAAATTGGATAATGCTTTTCCCTGGTGGCTTTTATTACTTAGTTTTAAAACCTAGGATAGGA
>JFLJ01000141.1 GCA_000634115.1 Prochlorococcus sp. scB241_528O2
CACCTTTTTCTGATTATGGAGATAATTTTGGTGAACTATTTGAATTAATTACAAATAATATAACAGTTATTATTGGCTGGATTTTTATGTGCAAATGGTTGGGATTCGTTTTTTTCTTAACATTTTATTCCATAGTAACAACCTTATCAGCAGCAATTCTAATATGTATTTTTTTCGTTCAACATAACTATAAAAATTCATATGCTAAAAATACACAAAATTGGAATATTTTGGATGGAGCCATTTTGGGTAGTAGCAATTTAGATATACCTAATTGGCTAAATTGGTTTTTAGCAGACATATCATTCCACAGCATTCATCATCTTTCTGAGAGAATCCCTAATTACAATTTAAAAGCTTGTCATGAAGCAAATATTCATTTGCTTCATCAATCAAAGTTCTTAAAATTAAGCGATTTTCCCAAATGCTTCAAATATATTATTTGGGATAATAAGAATGAAAAATTAATCCCAATAAATTAATAA
>JFLJ01000142.1 GCA_000634115.1 Prochlorococcus sp. scB241_528O2
AAAGTAAATCAGTCTTTATGCTGATTTTTTTTAAAGCTACCTTATTAAGAATAAATATTAAATACATAAAAATTAAAGATAATATTAATTAGAAAACACTTACACATATAATCAAAGTTGTTTTTAATGTTTAAAAAGCATATTATTACTATCTTTCTTAAAGCAAACCAGGCGAAAACCTGATTTAGTAAATAATACTTATTCTTTATTATTAACTTAATAAATTAAATTTTTAAGCACAATTTCGTGCTATATCTCTATTCCAAATAAATCTACCAATATTATGAATGATTCAGTTTTCCCTAACAGTAAGAATACAGAAATAGATGCAATTAATTCTTATTTTGAATGTATTACTGAATGCAGTATTATTGATGGTCATCAAGAATGTATTACTCGTTGTGTAGAAATTCATTTAAAGGGAGGAAATCAAAATGAATAAAAAAAATCCTCCACAAAGAAAGACAACTTTAAAATGGAATTCCAATGGAGAGCTTTCGGAAATTGATATGTTAAGAATTTTAGAGAACATATCATCTAATGAGCTTAACCAATGTGAATTAACTTGCGATTCAGATCAAGTTTAAATATTATTAATATTGCAAAATTTTTTTTAATTAATAAATTTTTAATTACACAAATCAATCAAACAATCCTATCTAGATAAAATTATTATGAGATAAATAATACTGCTAATTAAAAAGCAACAAAAAAGATTTTTAAAAGATATAGATAATTTATTTTACGAAA
>JFLJ01000143.1 GCA_000634115.1 Prochlorococcus sp. scB241_528O2
CTTAGAATGCTTTCTCTAGATAATTTGAGTAAATTTTGAATAATTAATTTTTAGAATTTATATCTTTTCTCAAGAATTTTTCACTGATTTCTTTTTTTGTCATTTCAATCGGTTTTAATATCCCTGAATCGCCATGAGTAGGACAATAATAGGTAATTAACATCCATTTCTTATCTTGTTCCATAAATAATTAACCTTTTAGTAAAACTATGTGGATAAATAAATAGGATGGATTATGAAGAAATGGATGTTTTTTAATCTTTTTTTCTTTTTTGCTTAATACTTTATATAAGTTTTTGAAGTAATTCTCACTAATTAGATATAAATACGCATGGCTTTAAAAAAAAATCCTGCTATTTATAAATAAATTCATAATCATCTCATGTCTTTAGA
>JFLJ01000144.1 GCA_000634115.1 Prochlorococcus sp. scB241_528O2
CTATATTAATGGTAGTCGCTCCAATCTTTCTATTTACAGTAGGAGTAATTGTGTTACCTATTTTAGTAAAACCACGTAAACAATCTGGTCTCTCAAAAAGGTACATACGTGGTCTTTAAATTAAATGAGATGTAAATAATCACAAAATTTAAACCTTGCAAAAACTAATTGCATAGGTAAATTGATATATTTAGATAAAAGAATAAAATCAAGCCTGTCCTTAGCAAATTAATTTATTTGAATATAAAGTTTTACTTTAAAAATTCTATTAAAAAAAACAAACTACACATGATTTTCACAAAAATAACTTGTTAAGGATAATAGAATATGTAAATTGATTTTTATTTAACTACCTTCTTACATAAAAAATTTGAGTAATATAAAATTATCAGGTCTTAAAGGCCAAGCGCTTGTAATAGAGAATAAAGATATTCCAAGCATGCAAGAATTTCAGGATGTTATTCCAGATAAGTATTTAAAGTGCAATACTTTAACTTCTTTGAGGTATCTTTTACAATCAGCTTTAATTCAATCATTAGTAGTTGCGATAGGGTTATCTATTCCATTTACTCCAAAAATGATCCCAATTTGGATCATATACTCATTACTATCAGGTACTACTGCGATGGGGTTCTGGGTAATTGCCCATGAATGTGGACATGGAGCATTCTCTAAAAACAAGACTTTAGAAACAATAACTGGATATTTACTACATTCATTACTACTAGTTCCTTATTTTTCTTGGCAGCGTTCTCATGCAGTTCATCATCGATTCACAAATAATGTAACCAATGGTGAAACCCACGTTCCCTTAGTTATTAAGGGGAATGGAGTTACAGAGAAGGTTGGCGGGGAAAAAGAATTACATTTTTCAAGTTCCATAGGAAAGAAAAATTACGGAATTTTTCAACTTCTTTTACATCTAATATTTGGCTGGCCTGCTTATTTACTTACTGGTAGTACTGGAGGTATTAAATATGGAACTTCAAATCATTTTTGGCCAATTCAACCATTTTCCAGAGTATTATGGCCATCAATATGGACTAAGAAAGTTTGGATATCAGATATTGGTGTAGCATTAACATTGTTATTTCTTTCTTTATTTGTTTTTAAGTATGGATTATTTCCTGTAATTGCAATATATTTTGAACCTTTATTAGTAGTTAATAGTTGGTTGGTAGTTTATACATGGCTCCATCATACAGATTCAGATGTGCCTCATCTTTCTAATACAGAATTTTCTTTTATGAGAGGGGCATTTCTATCTATTGACAGGCCTTACGGTAAGATCCTTAATTTTCTTCATCATAATATAGGTTCAAGCCATGTCGTTCATCATGTTTGTCCTACAATTCCTCATTACCATGCCAAAAAAGCCACTGTATTAATTAAAAAAGCTTTTAAAAAAGTATATCTTTTTAATCCTGATCCAATACCCAAAGCCCTCTGGAATATTGCTTGTAATTGCGTCGCTGTACAGTCAGATAACG
>JFLJ01000145.1 GCA_000634115.1 Prochlorococcus sp. scB241_528O2
TCAGATAACGATGGACAAAGATATATCTGGCAATCTTCATATAATAAAAAATAAAAAAGATAATGAATATAAATCTTTATCACACTAAATTTAAGTAAATCTGAAAAGAATATAAAAGAATTAGTAATATCGTATTTTCTATATTAAATATTACTAGCATTACAAAAGCTTTTATGAGTGGAGACAATCTACATGGTAGGCAACCTATTAAATTTTATTCAGCAAAAATAACTCTTACAAAAATGGAATTATTAGAAAAACATGTGGGTTTAGGAGAAAAAGTTTCAAATTTAGATGAGAAACATAAAAAATGGAGCAGAAAGCTCTCAGATTGATAAATCAATGAATACTTTTCATGCTAGTTAATATTTTAATTAGCTTTAATTAGAAACTTTTGAGTAAATTAATGAATAATTATTTGCCGGCATTTTAATAATGTTTTCTTGAAAAAAACCATTTTTTTTAGCTTCATCACTAACATCCTCAAGATTTCTAATACCCCAAAGATCATTTTTGATTTTTAATGAATTATCAAAAAAATAATTACTTTGACTTGTATGCTTGTTACCAATTTTAAATGGCCCATAAAATATAAGAAATTTTCCCTTGTTAAGTAATTTTCCTGACTCCTTAAACAGCTCAACAGTGCAATTCCATTTTGCTACGTGAATCATATTTATAGAAACTATACCTTGCAAAGAATTAGCAAGCTTCAGTGGAATTCCCCAAGGAATTTTTTCTACATCAAGTTCAAGAGGCTGAGGCATTTTCTTGTTTAATTCTTCATACTCAATCC
>JFLJ01000146.1 GCA_000634115.1 Prochlorococcus sp. scB241_528O2
TTAAATCAGAAGTTAAAAGAGAAGGAATTCTTGCAAAAATTAAATGCATGTAATAGGTAGAAAATGACATTATTCTTTAAGGTATCTAATGTATTAATAGCAATTATTTGGTTTCTAAGAACTAATTTTTTCCTAAAATAAAGATTTAATTAAAAAGAGTCAACCTGTATCCCTACTAGCTGACTCCTATGTATTTTAATTTAAATTACTTCTAATTGAGGATTTAATCCAAATATGAAAAAGCTTCTGACTTATATTTTCTGCCTTAAACCAATGGAATCATTATTTAGAAAATATTCCTAATAGGGTATATTCTGATACAGATTTGTCGCTGATATGATTTCAAGTAGAGGT
>JFLJ01000147.1 GCA_000634115.1 Prochlorococcus sp. scB241_528O2
TAAAAAAACAATATTAGTACTTTCCCCAACAAAAACATTGGGCAATTTTTAATCATTTAATTAAAGTAAAATTGCCATATTATAGAAAAATTAAATTACAACCTATTTTCACTGTAATAAAAAAAATAATTTTTTCATAAAAAATGCTATCTTAATCAAGAAATCTAGAAGATGGTATGAGAGTAAAGCTTGAACCTGAGACGGCATTTATTGGTAAAAAATTTGCCTATTTATTCCTTGGAGTAATCGTTGGTCTTAATGCAATAACGTTTTTGTGGTTTTTTTTATTCTCAAAATTAAATTAATTTTAACAACTGG
>JFLJ01000148.1 GCA_000634115.1 Prochlorococcus sp. scB241_528O2
AACTTATGGGTCAATATGTGGCATTTTTGTCAAAAAACTTGAGGAATAAGCATTTATACTCACACTAAGTAATTTTACTTATTAGAATAAACCTAGCGTTTAGGAAATGCTTAACTGGTTAAGATCAGAAAATCTGAATTTAACTTGTTCGTCATGAGCTTGCCCGTGGGATACTTGCAAGCTCTTTAATTTTAAAGCAAGTAAATAACTTTTATACTTTAAAATAAAGAGTTTTTAGATATTACAACTAAAAACTGTCAAAAATTTTTTTTCTTGCTAAATAGTAAATA
>JFLJ01000149.1 GCA_000634115.1 Prochlorococcus sp. scB241_528O2
AATAACAATAAGCCAACTAAAATAAATACATTCCTAACTCATATTTTCTATGCTTCTCAGTTTGAAAATAATATCATGAGAGAAGTTACAGTTTTAGACTTTTCTAGAGAAAATATAAAGCAGATTCTTACTGCGAATAGTGCCATCTTTGATAAAGATAATTCTTCTTGGTTATTCACAGATGGAAGTATTATTTCAACTGACTCTATTGGTCAAACAACAAATATTAAATTCAAAAAATATATATATCCTTTTGTTGAGGGTCCATTAGATCTTGCAAAA
>JFLJ01000150.1 GCA_000634115.1 Prochlorococcus sp. scB241_528O2
CATGGTTAATTTTCCAATATAAATTTTAGTTGAGTCTCTGCACTGAAAATATCAATTCTTCTTTTGAATAACTTGAAAAAATTAATTATTTTTCTCAAAATGAAACCTTCTTTAATTATTGATAATACTATTATTTAGAGGATCAATATATCAATAAGCAAAAATACTGAATCTATTGATATGACTAAATTCTTGTAACAATATTATACAAAAAATAATATCAAA
>JFLJ01000151.1 GCA_000634115.1 Prochlorococcus sp. scB241_528O2
CCAAGGTTAGTCATGAGAATAAACTCCGTTGAGCTAGTAAATACTTACTATCTTTTATTTACAAAAATCAAGAGTGGTAATACCTAAAAAATAAGAGAACATTTTTTTACTCTCTTCGATTCGTATGTACATCGCCTAAGCAAATACAATGAAGTCCTTTTGAATCCTAAATTATTCCTAGTCCAACTATCTTATAAAAGATATTCATGAAAGCCACAAAGTACTTCTACTCGGGTATAAATACGCTATGCATTTCGATTTCAAAGGAGGATAATTAAAAAGTAGGGACTAAGGAGGTCTTATGAAACTCACTACTCCATTCAATGCACTCAGAAATCCAACTTCTGATATCTGGGAAATGCATGATTTCAATTATCAATTACCCAGAAA
>JFLJ01000152.1 GCA_000634115.1 Prochlorococcus sp. scB241_528O2
ATCTTATTCTTACGCTTGATTTTTATATATCATCCATACTAAAGCTGATTTAGTAAGAAAGGAGCAAACGCAGATGAACAATTCAAGTTTAGAAATTCTATTTTGGACAATCTTAATTTCATATGTTGGATTAAGGTTTAATCAAACTTGGAATGGTTACAAACAAGAATATTAAAAGGAGGGAGAAATGAAACTAAAAACACAATTCACTATTCCCAAAAAAGATATGCGAGATCTTGATTTCGTCAAGAAACTGCAAACTTTAGAAAAAACTTTAAAACAAAGTTTTAAATAGTATAAATCTGAGGAAGATTTTTTAGTTTTTTGCAACTAA
>JFLJ01000153.1 GCA_000634115.1 Prochlorococcus sp. scB241_528O2
CCTATTGGAACTTATCACAGATCAATCTCTGGGAAAGAAGGGAGTATTGTTTTGAATCAACCCAAAAGAGATAATTTGTTTGATCCTGCTAAAGAATTTATCCCACAAAAGTTAGAAAAAATAAGTTTAATCAGGGCAAGAAAGAGCCCACCTGTTTATTGGATTTACGAAAATAATCAAATTAAGAGAGTTAGCTTTAAACCACTAGAAAGGAAAGTTAAGACCTACTGTTGATATGAATAAAACAAAAAAAGGGCTTTCAAACAAAATTAATGATTCAAAAAATCTGAATTTAATTATTAATTCTGATACTTAT
>JFLJ01000154.1 GCA_000634115.1 Prochlorococcus sp. scB241_528O2
CATAGTTAAAATCCTTTTGCTTGTTTTTCAAGTTTATTAATTAATTTGTCCAACCATAAGGTGTTGTTAATCTGTTTTGTTTTTTTAAAGTATTTCGTTTTGTAAGTACTCATTAAGTTGAACCTCAATCAGTTTAAATAACTTACATTTGATAATTCAAATTCTCAAGAGCAAAAATACTTGTTATGAATATAGTGAAATAATTAAAGAAGGTTGATTTAGAAAAAGATAACTTTCT
>JFLJ01000155.1 GCA_000634115.1 Prochlorococcus sp. scB241_528O2
CAACTGTTTTTGTGTTTTTCATTAGAACCAACCAGGAATAATTTGACCAGTTGTTACGTATGCGCCAACAGCTGCAACGAAACCGAGCATTGCTGCCCAACCGTTAAATCTTTCTGCTTCTGGGGTCATTTTTATAAAAAGTAATTTATGTAAACTAATGTAACATTAATATTAATTAATGTAAAGAAATTAGTCACATATACTTGTATTTATATTAAATCTATACGTTACTGTTACATAATTGTATTTTATTGTGTATCTGCGCAAAAATTTTTAAAGGTTTAGGTCAAGTAGTTTTATAAGACTTCAATTGAAAGTCGATCTAAACTAAGGAGAAATTAGCTCCTTTTTTAATGTCAAATACTAAAGCCATAGAAGATTTAATTAATGGTTATGCAACCAGTGAAGATTCTTCTTTTCTAATACCAAACGTAACTGAAGATTTTTTGGCTGTAAGACCGAGTGGAAATCCAATCTCTGCAAAGGGATTAGTGGGAATGTTTGATAGTAAAGACTTAGTTGCAGAATCATCAGAACTAATCAAAACCCACAAGATTGAAATTTACGGTGAGATAGCTTACGCAGTTTTTACCTTAAATGAAATCTTTAGTTATAAAGGGAATCAAAATAAAGATCTTTCAACTTACACGTGTATTTTTAAAAATGTAAATGGTACTTGGAAATATTCTTGGATGCAAAGATCACAAGGAACTACTGATATGAAAACTTGGGAATAAATGAAAAAATTATCCGAATCCCTTAATCATTTTTTCTGATTGATATCCTGATTTCACGAATTTAGTATTATCAGTCAATATTTAAATGATTTTTAAAAAGAGTTTTTGGTTTTTTTGAAGTAGTTTTCTTAAGATATTCAGGGATATAACTATATGAAACTAATTTCTCATCAGCATTATGAAAGTAGTTTTGAAATTCATTAAAGTACTTCTGGGGTAGAGTGAGGGGTTTTTTAATCTTCATTGTTTCCTCCTAATTAGTAATGAAAATAAGGAATTTCTTCTAATTTTTTTGGAATAAAAGAACAGATGCCAAATTGCATACATTCCATTTGATCATCAGTCAAAGCTCTCGAGTTTGAATTCCGACCTGAGAATGTATCTAGAAAAAAATGTATTGTATTTTGAATCTTATGTTTATAAGGATTTCCGCAAGACATCATTAACCTCCTTTTTTTTTTGAAAATTTTTAAACCCTATTATTCAGCAATGCAATAGGGGTCGCTTTGTGATTTGCTGCAAAAAATTGTTTTGCGTAGATAGGCTTTTTCATATTTTCTATAAATACTTTGAGTCATGAAAACTCCAAAATAAATAAGTAAGACAGTCAATATGAGTAGCTCTAATCCTAAGTTGGTCATTTGATTAACCTCCTTTGATTTGAGTATTATTTAGTACGTTTGATATCTAAAAAGCAAGCGTATGAATACCTAAAAAAATATCAGGCAATTACTTTAATTAACTTCGAAACTAAAAATAAGAATTTATTTTAAATACTAAGTTTCAAATAAATCAGCATATCTACGCATATACAAAAAAATTTATCCGTACTAGCTTCCTATTAGTCAAACGGAGGGATTAGAAATGATCGATAGTCCACCAGAGAAGTTCATTAGATTGGTTTAAGCAGCCGACAACATTAACAACAAGGATCAATGATTTAGGTGCGTTGTTAATTTATTCCGACACATAACTAAGTGAAAGAGATTGTTTTCTAAAGGCAGGATTCAATCTCTTTTTTTATTGGGTTTACATCAAAACAAACTTCTCATATTTATTTCTATTTTGCCAATATTAAAAAGCATCCATTACAACCTAAGCAAAGCGGTGGTCTATGGGTGCAAATAATTTCAAAGTAATTAAGATTCATCTACAACAAGAACAATATAGATATCAAGTGCCAAATTTAAAAACCTTTAGATTAGGTACTTTACCTAAAATTTGACTTTATTAGGAAAAAGTTGCTAGATGTTCTGCAGATTGGAGAATTAATTATGAAAAAAGACATTTTATCAAACATCAAAAATTCAGATGCTTTGGAAAGTTTCTTCGATTGCATTACTTCATGCAGTATCAATAGTGAGGGGGTAGACTGTACTACCGCTTGTTATGCTAAACACTTGGAACCAGCTAATGTCGATTATCCTTTAAACTTTTTATAAGCAGATTAAGCAAAGTTAAGATTGAATATATTTATATATCTACAGTTTCAGCAATTAAATTTCGCAGCCGCGATATGAAGGGTTCTCTTCACACCTAAGTTTCCAATAAATTACTTTGATATTTGCTCCGTTATCTATATCGTTAATAGTCCTAAAGTATTTAGGAATGATTGTATAAGGAACTCTTTTATTCATGATTTCCTCCTACTTACTACACCTATGTTCTAACTACCAACGCATATCATTTATGAGTATCAGTATGTACGGTTTAAGGAAAAATAAAGTACGGGTAAAGGACCAAATTTCGAGACTTTTATTTAAATGCAAGTCCTAGGATTAATTCATGGTTGTCATGAGGCAGTTGCAGGGATACAACTGAAGCCAACCATAAATTATTAGAGATCAATTCAAGATATAAAACAAACTCATATAACTAAAGAGATAGTGATGTATTTAAGAACCACGAACATCTATTAGTAACACTTCTAATACCAATTAATAAACAAAATAAAGGGGCATGTGTTTGCCCCTTTCGAGTCTTATGCACTCATTATCTAAAAAGTCGGTGAGTGCTTTTGACTCCTGAGTTATTTCTACTCCTGTTGAATTGGAAAAGATAGTCGTGACAACCACAAAGCACTTCTACTCGGGTAAAAATACTCTATTAATTTCAGGTCAA
This sequence comes from Prochlorococcus sp. scB241_528O2, assembly GCA_000634115.1. Classification (GTDB taxonomy): domain Bacteria; phylum Cyanobacteriota; class Cyanobacteriia; order PCC-6307; family Cyanobiaceae; genus Prochlorococcus_A. Next base: position 2,859 of record JFLJ01000155.1, read on the forward strand.
TTAGAGGAAAATATAGGTATAGATCTAGGAGGTCTTATGAAGCTATTCAATCAATTTAATATTCTTCCAAAATATCTAACGGCATTTAACTATGCAGGTTTAAATTTGAATGAAACCCCAAAAGAACTTGAGCAATGCCCTGTAGAGTTTCAAACCTACTGGGACAAAGAATGTAAAGACAATCCAACTAATCAAAATTGTTTAATCTATTGTGACTGAGTTTAAATTATTCATCCTTGGTCAATCAAAGTGTTATGCCACCATTCCATTAATCCTCTTTTTCTCTTAATTCAGGAAAGCAATTAGCTACTTTTAATGACACTCCTCTAAAAGTATTGGACGCCAAGAAATAGCTATTTAATTCTTACCTTAAAGAACCTATAAAATTTAATAAAAACGTTTGATAGTATTAGAAGGAACTTTTACTGGAACCAAAGATTCACCGTAGTGTGATTCGGCTGATCTCATCAGCAGCCAGTAAAAGAAATTAACTAAAGCAGTCTCCACGAAGATTTAGTAAATGACCTAAATAACCTCAATCGAAGTGTATTAGCAATATACAAAACTCTTATGTCAACCTTTTAAAATATTTGTATCAGGACGAACTATTTAAAAACCCTAGAATTTGTTCTAAAAACTGTTCTACATTAAACAAATTTCATGCGATAAACCTATTTTTCAGTATCAATGGCGGGGTTTATACAGAAATTTATGAGGTCGAATATATACGTAAATGCAAGGATAATTGACCCCATACCACCCATCACTTTCCTAAATAGATAATTTGATGGATAATTAACCTAGATTTGAACGTTTTTAATATTCTGTTCACACACCGTTCACACATTGTAATTTTCTTCTAAATTATTGATATGACTGAAATAAACTACTGGCTAATGAAAAGTGAGCCTGATGCCTATAGCATAGACAATTTAAAAAATGATGGGGTAACTTTATGGGATGGGATACGAAATTATCAAGCTCGAAATTTCATGAGAAACATGAATAAAGGAGATAAAGTTTTTTTCTATCATTCAAACTGCAAACCCCCAGGTATTGTTGGACTTATGGAGGTGATAGATCTAAATATTGTTGATCCTACTCAATTTGACAAAGATTCAAAGTATTTTGATCCAAAATCGAAACCTGAAAATCCGAGATGGGATTGTGTAAAAGTAAAATACTTATCTAAGTCAAATAAGATTCTAAGTTTACCTGAATTAAAGAATTTATTTAGTGAGGATGAGTTATTAGTTGTAAAGAAAGGAAATAGGCTATCTATAATACCTATCCGAAATGATATAGCAAAAATACTGCAAGAAAAAATATAAAGGATTTTTAGTCCTTAAAATTCATTGAAAACATATTTCCAATGTAGAGTCTCGTTAAATCCCTATTTTGAAATCCTTTTTGCATCAAAAATCCCGCTATGGCAACTTGTAATATCCTGTATTGATCCCAGTTAGGACGATCCTCAACAAATTCTTTCATAGCCTTTTGAAGATTCTCTTGAAGCTCACATTTAAAACTGATTACTTGATCTTTCTCATTTAAAACTATTGGATTTGCATCGTAATTTAACTCTTTCATATTCAAAAAATTGTTGAAATTGAACTCTTCAAGATCCAGTTTTCTTCAAAATTACTAAATCGTCAACATGCGTAAATATGAAACAGTCTCATGTAATAGAATACTGAGAATATAGTTATAACAGGGCTAGTCATGGAAAGGAATTTTTCAAAAATAAATCTTACTGAAATATAAAGAATCATATAAAATCAGAAGTTTTCCACATACTTTAGGTTGGAAGGTATTTTTTTTAAAATAATTGTGGAAAAGATGTGAAAAATTTTTTTGGGCACGGGGAAATATATTAGAAAATTTCCAATTTTATTTATCTTTTAATCCATTGATTCCCACATGTTTTTTATTTCATAAAATAAATTTTGTGCTATTGGTATCGGCCAATACATTTCGAAAGATCTGCTTTGGTCTTGGCTATCAAAAACAAACCTTAAACTCCATTCATTCTTTTTCCCTTCTAACTCTATGTACCAAGGCAGTTGCTCTAATTCTAAAGTAATAGACTCCTCATCCATTAATTCATTCTTAATACCTAACAGTTGTTCATTAATACT
>JFLJ01000156.1 GCA_000634115.1 Prochlorococcus sp. scB241_528O2
AACAGTTGTTCATTAATACTTATAAGTAAAAGATAAAGTGAATAAAATTCACTTTTTTGTAACTCAATTGACCAATTATCAACACCTATCAAAAAGCAAAATTTACCTTTTTTAAAATCTCTAAGTAATCTCCATCTTTTTTGGTCTTTTACCAAAATCAACCAGGAAGTAAATCTGGTTGGTCTTGTTCATCGCTTAGTTCAATAATTGCCCTTTGAACAGGTTTAATAGTTGACTCTTCTAATAGCCCATCAAAATCATCAAAACGTCTTTGTTTCGCTCTAAAAGCAATTTTCACTGTAGTTAAGTATCTATTTGTTGATTTTCTTATTAAACTTTCACCTCTTTTTGCAAGATCATTAGAGTCGATTCCCGCATTATTTGATATATTCATTAAAAAAATTCTATTATTAAGATATATTTTACAGTCTATTGGACGGATTCAAAACATAAATTACAAAAAGCACTTAATTGATTCAAAAAAAATCTTATATGGAAGAAAATTTATCTGGAACACTTGCTGTTGATTTAGGGAATACTAATACAGTAGTAGCTTTTCAGGATCAAAGTGATATGAATTCTATTTTAGTTGAAATACCTAACATTACATCATCTCCAGGTGTAATTCCTACAGCAGTTTGGTTCGAGGAATCTTCAAAAATTTTGAAAATTGGTATTAGTGCCTTAAAGATGAGGGATAGCCCTAATTCAGATTTGTTTTTTCATTCGAATTTTAAAAGATTAATTGGAAATCCCATTGAAAAACTTAATAAAAAAAATATTTTAACCCCTAAAGAATGTGGCAAAAAATTTTTTCAATTTTTGTGGGATAACATTCCTCAAAAATATGAAGTCAGGAGACTTGTTTTAACTGCTCCTATTGATACATATAAGGGTTACAGAGAATGGTTAGTAAACATTTGCGGGGGATTTTCTGTAGATGAAATTGCGTTAGTAGATGAACCTACTGCGGCAAGTTTAGGGATTAATGTACCATTTGGCTCCAAAATTATGACATTAGATATTGGAGGAAGCACAATAGATATGAATATAGTAAAAATAGAGGGAGGAGAGGGAAAATCTGGACCTATCGCTGAATTATTAAAATTTAAAGGAAATGATGTAAGCTCAATTTCAAAACAAAAAATAAGGTGTGCTGAAATAATCAGTAAAATAGGCTCAAAAATTGGTGGTAAAGATATTGATCAATGGATCGTTGATTATTTTATTCCAGATAATAAATATCCAATTAATCTTTTAAAGGCAGAAGAAATAAAATGTAAACTCAGTTCATCTGAAATAAAATATGAAAATAAATATCCAATCAAATTTTTAATTGAGGGATATAAAGAAAAGGAATTTTACCTAAGTAAAGAAATATTGGAGAAAATTATTATTGAGAATAACCTTCTAAATCACCTTAACTCCTTACTCAAAGAGTTATTAAATGAAGCAAGAGGTAAATTTTTCACAGTAGATGACCTAAGTTTAATTATTTTGGTTGGAGGGGGGGCCCAAATTCCATTAATTAAGGAATGGATAACAAAAAAGATTTCAAAAATCAAAATAGAGTCGCCGCCTCCTATTGAATCAATTGCTTTGGGGGCTTTAGCAATGACCCCAGGGGTAAAAATTAAAGACATATTAACTAAAGGATTGTCTATAAGATTATTTAATAAAAGAGACCAAAAGCACTTCTGGCATCCTATTTTTTGCAAAGGACAAACATGGCCAACTGAAAACCCATATAAACTTATCCTTCAAGCCAGTAGAAATAATCAGAAAATATTTGAAATAATAATTGGAGAGACAAAACATGAAAGAGAATATGATGTGATTTTTGAAAATGGATTACCAAAATTATCACAGGTACAAAGTCAAGAAGAAATTATTAAATGGAGCAAAGAAACACTCAAAATAGTAATGAATAATAATTCTCATATTGGGGAAGACAACTTAAAACTTTTCTTCAAAATTAATAAAGAAGCTGATTTATTGGTTAAGTGTTTTGACATTAAGGATGAATTTTTAGGAGAATATAATTTAGGTAATATCTTCTGAACTAAAGCAATTCAAGAAAACTCCTTCTTCATTATCAACATTATTTAGACGTAAGCTAATACTTTCATTTTTACTAGTTAGAACTTGTTTGCCGCAAAAATCTGGTTGAATAGGTAGTTCTCTATGACCTCTATCTACCATTACTAGTAACATTACTTTTTGAGGTCTGCCCCATGAGTATAGAGCATCCATTGCAGCTCTAATTGTTCTACCTGTATAAATTACATCGTCTATCAAGAGAATTTCTTGTTCCTCAATAGGAGTTGGTATATCAGTTGCTTTTATTAGGCGAGTTCCAACTCTATTTTGATCATCTCTATAAAAAGTTGGATCAATTATTCCTCTTTTTACTTTTACACCTGACTCACATAATAATTCTTTTTCTAGAACTTTAGCCAGATCAATTCCTCTAGTAGGAATACCCACCAATACAAGGTTATCGAGTTTTTTTACTTTTTCAATAATTTCAGAAGTTAAACGTGAAATTGTTTTTCTAAGCTCAACTGCAGTTAGTATTATGACCCTCTTTGTTTTATTTGACATAATTTATCAATAAAAAAATTGGTGCAATATTCCAATAAATTAGCAAAAGCTAACATGTTAAATATAAATTGTTAAAGAGTAGTGTTTAAAGCTAAATTTAATATTGGATCACTTAATTATGGATTTGATCTAAATATGTCAAAGATTAGCAGCAAAAATATAAATAGATTAAGTGTTCCTCAGAGCCCTGTAGTGCTTGCGATACTGGATGGATGGGGACATCGAGAAGATTTATCCGACAATGCCATAAAAAATGCCAATACCCCAATCATGGATTCATTATGGCACGCATATCCTCATACTCTAATAAGCGCTAGTGGATCTGATGTCGGTCTCCCAGATGGTCAAATGGGTAACTCAGAGGTAGGACATCTTACCATTGGCTCAGGAAGAATAATCGAACAAGAACTTGTGAGGATTTCAAATGTTGTAAAAAATAATCAATTAGACATGGTTAATAAATTAAAGGAGATGGCTGATTCATTAAAGAAAAATAATTCTACATTGCATATCACTGGATTATCCTCTGATGGAGGAGTGCATAGTCATATAGATCATTTAGTAGGTTTAATAAAGTGGGCATCTGAAAATGGCATCAAAAAAGTAGCAATACATATTATTACCGATGGGAGAGATACGCCAGCGAAAAGTGCGCCTAAATATTTAAATCAAATAGAGTCATGCATAAAAGAATTCAATACAGGTGAGATAGCCTCTATATGTGGCAGATACTGGATTATGGATAGAAATCTTTTATGGGACAGAACAGAAAAAGCATATGCTAATTTGACCAGTCCAGATATTAAAGTAACAAATATTTCTCCTCAGAATTACATAAAAAAAAGTTATGACAAAAACATAACTGATGAATTTATAGAGCCCATAAGATTGTCTGAAAATTATCTTAAAGATGGTGATAGTTTAATTTGCTTTAACTTCCGTCCAGATAGAGCAAGACAAATAATTAAATCTCTTTCAGAGAAAAAATTCTCAGATTTTGAAAGAAAATTTTTCCCAAATCTAGATATAGTTACTTTTACTCAATATGATATTAACTTCCCAGTTGAAGTTGCATTTCCTCCTGAATCCCTTAATAATTTTATTGGGCAAATAGTTTCAGAAAACGGACTCAAACAATACAGAACAGCAGAAACAGAAAAATATCCTCACGTAACATATTTTTTTAATGGAGGAGTAGAAATTCCTTTACCGGGAGAAGAGAGACATTTAATTCCATCTCCAAGAGTCGCAACTTATGATATGGAACCTGAGATGTCAGCCGAAGAATTAACTATTAGTTGCTCTAAAGCAATAAAAAGTGGAAACTATGCTTTTGTTGTAATCAATTTTGCTAATCCTGATATGGTGGGACATACAGGCAATATGAATGCAACAATTAAAGCTATAGAAAAAGTAGATAAATGTATAGGTCAAATAGTTAATGCAACTGGAGAAATGGGTGGAAGCATTATTATTACTGCCGATCATGGTAACGCTGAGGTAATGAAAGGGCCTGCAGGAGAACCATGGACGGCACATACAATAAATAAGGTCCCATTAATTTTTGTTGAGGGTGAAAAAAGAAAAATCCCTCATATGGGAAATGAGATTTATTTAAGGGATAATGCTGGCTTAGCAGATATTGCACCCACTTTATTACAATTATTAAATCTACCAATCCCAACAGAAATGACAGGGAAATCTCTAATTAAAGAGATCGAGCTAAAAGGTTATAATAAGGTCGTACAACACGTCTAAAGTTTATAGAAATCTTTTAAGCAATGATTCAAATTCTTAGTTGGATATGGGTATTTTCTGGAGTTCTTCTGATACTTTTAGTTTTACTTCATAGTCCCAAAGGTGATGGAATGGGTGGAATAGCTGCTAGTGGAAGCTCAATGTTCAACAGCGCTAGTAGTGCAGAGGCATCTCTCAACAAAATAACTTGGACTTTTTTAGTTATATTTTTATCTCTCGCAATTATTCTTAGTGCTGGCTGGATTTCATAAACTTTACAAAAAAAAGGGATCATTTTGAATGATCCCTTAAGTTAAAAAGTTAATTAATTAACTATTTTTTAGTTAATAATCAAAATCACCGCCCATGCCTGGAGCTCCTGCTGGAGTGGATGAATCTTTTTTCTCAGGTAAATCTGCAACTATGCATTCAGTAGTTAGAACCATTCCTGCTATTGAGGCAGCATTTTGTAATCCTGAACGAGTCACTTTTGCAGGATCAACTATACCAGCAGAGGACATATCTACATATTCTCCAGTAGCAGCATTAAATCCATCATTAAATGGCTTAGATTTTACATTTTCAGCAATAACAGCCCCATTTGAGCCTGCATTCTCTGCAATTCTCATAAGAGGAGCGGTAAGTGAAGCTTCAACGATGTTAGCTCCAATTAATTCCTCTCCCTCTAAATTTTTATCAGCCCAATCTTTTAGAATTGGAGATAAATGAGCAAGAGTCGTTCCTCCTCCAGGTACGATTCCTTCTTCAACGGCAGCTTTTGTAGCGTTGATAGCATCTTCAAGACGAAGTTTTTTATCTTTCATCTCAGTTTCTGTTGCAGCTCCAACCTTAATCACTGCTACTCCTCCAGCTAATTTTGCTAGACGTTCTTGAAGCTTTTCTTTATCGTATGAAGAATCTGTTTCATCCATTTGCTTCTTAATTTGATCACATCTAGCATTAACTGCTTTCTCATTACCCTCAGCCACAATAGTTGTAGTTTCTTTATTGATAGTTATTCTTCTACCAGTTCCAAGCATATCCAAGGTAGCATTCTCTAATTTCAAGCCTGCATCCTCAGTAATTAGTTGACCATTAGTTAGAACAGCCATATCTTCAAGCATGGCTTTTCTTCTATCACCAAATCCAGGGGCTTTTACTGCCGCAACATTTAATACACCTCTTAGTCTATTAACAACAAGAGTGGCTAAAGCCTCTTTTTCTATATCTTCTGCGATAATAACTAGTGGCTTACCAGTTTTAGCTATTTGTTCCAACACAGGAACTAAATCTTGCACTAACGCAATTTTTTTATCAGTCAGAAGAATATATGGTTCATCTAAAACAGCCTCCATTCTCTCTGTATCTGTTGCGAAATAAGGTGAAATGTAGCCTTTATCAAAACGCATCCCCTCAGTGACTTCCAATTCAGTCGTCATCGATTTTCCCTCTTCTAAGGAAATAACACCTTCTTTACCAACTTTATCCATTGCATTGGCAATCATTTGACCTACCTCTTCGTCATTTCCTGCAGCAATAGTTCCGCATTGAGCAATAGCATTACTATCACTGATAGGTTTGGAGTTGTCCTGAATTTTTCCAACAAGAAATTCAGTGGCTTTATCAATTCCTTTTTTCAAGGTGATTGCATTAGCTCCTGCAGCAACGTTTCTCAACCCTGCTTTAACCATTGCATGCGCTAAAACAGTAGCAGTTGTAGTACCATCTCCAGCAGCATCATTGGTTTTTGATGCGGCTTGCCTGATTAGTGCAACCCCTGTGTTTTCAATGTGGTCTTCTAATTCAATTTCTTTGGCGATTGTTACACCATCATTAATGATTTGTGGAGCACCAAATTTTTTCTCGAGTACAACATTTCTTCCTTTTGGTCCAAGCGTTACAGCCACAGACTCAGCAAGGATATCGATTCCTCTCTCGAGCGCTCTACGAGCTTGCTCATTGTAAATAATTCTTTTAGCCATGTTTAGGCAGCAATTTTAGTAATAAGTTTTAATAATTTTTGAAACAAATATTTTAGCCAACTACAGCTAAAATATCCTTTTCTGAGAGCAAGACATATTCATCTCCTCCCAATTTAATGTCCGTTCCAGCATATTTGCTGTACAAGACTTGATCGCCAATACTCACTTCTGGAGTTTGTCGAGAACCATCGTCATTAAGTTTCCCAGGACCTACCTGAGCAACTTCTCCCACCTGTGGTTTTTCTTTAGCTGTATCAGGCAAAAGTATGCCCCCAGCAGTTTTTTCCTCAGATGCGGAAACTTTAATAAATATTCTATCTCCCAGTGGTTTTACTGTAGAGACTGTAAGTGAAACAGCTGCCATAGATTAATGGAGGATCATGATTGAGACGCTTTGCGTCGTAAAAATGGAAAGAGAAATTCTCTACCCGTATCATCAACAACATAATCCGCAAAGCAGCAATTAAACCATACTTTAACTGTGCGGGTGGCCGAACCCATTTAACGAATCTACCCATGAGGTGGTAGTATTTTCGGATTATGAGCTGTTTAAAATCAGCTATTCATCACCAATCAATAAAAATGGTAGCAACCCCATCAACTTCTTCACAAACAAAAGGCATAGTTCGTCAGGTAATTGGACCAGTTCTTGATGTAGAATTCCCAGCCGGGAAATTACCTAAAATATTAAATGCTTTAAGAATTGAAGCAAAAAATCCTGCTGGACAAGAAATAGCCCTCACTGCAGAGGTTCAACAGCTTCTAGGTGACCATAGAGTTAGAGCAGTGGCAATGAGTGGTACAGACGGCCTAGTAAGAGGCATGGAAGCTATCGACACAGGTGCGCCAATATCTGTACCTGTTGGAGAAGCAACTTTAGGAAGAATATTTAATGTTTTAGGAGAACCAGTAGACGAACAAGGACCAGTAAATACAAACGATACTGCACCAATCCATAGAGCTGCTCCAAAATTAACTGACCTAGAAACTAAGCCAAAAGTTTTTGAAACAGGAATTAAAGTTATCGACCTTTTAGCTCCCTACAGACAAGGAGGAAAAGTTGGATTATTTGGAGGCGCTGGAGTTGGGAAGACAGTTCTTATTCAAGAGTTAATTAATAATATAGCGAAGGAACATGGTGGGGTTTCTGTTTTTGGAGGTGTAGGAGAGAGAACGAGAGAAGGAAACGATTTATATGAAGAATTTAAAGAATCAGGGGTTATTAATGCAGATGATTTAACTCAATCTAAAGTTGCGTTATGTTTTGGACAGATGAATGAGCCACCTGGTGCAAGAATGAGAGTAGGCTTATCAGCACTTACGATGGCTGAACATTTTAGAGATGTAAATAAGCAAGATGTTCTACTTTTTGTTGATAACATTTTTAGGTTTGTTCAAGCTGGCTCTGAAGTATCAGCTCTACTTGGAAGAATGCCTTCGGCAGTTGGATACCAACCCACTCTTGGAACTGATGTTGGTGAATTACAAGAGAGAATTACATCAACATTAGAAGGATCAATAACATCAATTCAGGCTGTTTATGTACCTGCTGATGACCTGACTGACCCTGCTCCAGCAACAACCTTTGCCCATTTAGATGCTACAACTGTGCTTGCAAGAGCTCTTGCCGCTAAGGGCATTTATCCAGCAGTTGACCCATTAGACTCAACAAGTACTATGCTTCAACCATCTGTTGTTGGCGATGAGCATTACAAAACCGCTAGAGCTGTTCAATCAACTTTGCAAAGATACAAAGAACTTCAAGACATAATTGCAATTCTTGGTTTAGACGAGCTTTCTGAAGAAGATAGATTAACAGTCGACAGAGCTAGAAAAATAGAAAAATTCCTTTCCCAACCTTTCTTTGTGGCAGAAATATTTACAGGAATGTCTGGTAAATACGTTAAATTAGAAGACACCATAGCTGGTTTCAATATGATTTTGTCAGGTGAATTAGACGATTTACCCGAACAGGCATTTTACTTAGTGGGTAACATTGATGAAGTCAAAGCAAAGGCAGAAAAAATAAAGTCAGAAAAATAAATATCTAAATTTATTAAAATTAAACCCTAAATAATTTTAAATTAATGGCAATTTCTCTTAAAGTTTTAGCTCCCAATAAAAATGTTTATCAAGGCGAAGCTGAAGAAGTAATCCTTCCTAGTACTACTGGTCAACTTGGTGTACTTCCTGGTCATATTTCTTTAGTTACTGCTATTGATATTGGTGTCTTAAGGCTAAGAATGAATTCTCAGTGGAAATCAATAGCTTTAATGGGAGGCTTCGCTGAAATTGAATCAGATGAAGTAATAGTTTTAGTAAACAATGCAGAAATTGGATCTGAAATTAATGTTCAAAATGCTGAACAAGATCTTAAAGAAGCACAATTAACAATTAGTAAATTCCCTGAAAATGAAAAAAATCCAGAGAGAATTAAAGCATTGAAAGATATCTCTAAAGCTGAGGCTAGGATTCAAGCTGCAAAGAACTAAATATTAGGCAGTTCCACAAAAAGTTACTTCGGGAAATTTTAACTTGGCTTCTTCTAATTTTTTTGTTTTCCCCTCTTCTTGCCAATAATTTATTACTTCTGTAGCCTTATTCAATATTTCAACTCTTTCATTGTCTGTAATCCAACTTTTATTTTCTAGTTCACTTTTTAATTTTTCCCAAGCATCATCTCTTGGCCAAAAACAATAAGCAGTGAGAGGGCTTGGGCCTCCCCCTACTATTTGATCAACAGCTAAAGCAACATTATCAGGTAACCACAATACTTTAATGATGAACCTTCCCTCATCAGGTTTAGGAGTATAACCAGTAGGTACTCCATCTTCATCAATTGTTGCAGATGCCAATACAGCTGTAGCACCCATCATTCCTGCATTAGGTGTAGAATTCTTAGTCTTTGTGTGATCACTATTTTTTTCTGTTTTTTCTGTTGAATTTTGATTTAAGTTATCTGAAGAGGTCATTCACTTATTTATGTACAATAAATAATTTATCAGTTTATGGTCACATTTTGATTAATTGATTCAAAATTTCTTGATTTTAGTTATTGATGCTTTCTAAACAGAATTTTCATCTATCATGTGAGACTTGATAAAAATCATAAATCGTAGCTTCCAGAGAATCCCAAAGATCTTTAGGGATATCGTTTTCTTCAGCAAACATTCCAAGCTGACTAGCTAAGCTTCTAGCTTGCGAGAGTTTTGAATCATATGAATCTGGCTTATTCATTTTTTAACTTTAAACTTTATAAAAATAAATCTATTAACTAGATAAGTCAAATTTAAGATTCTATTTCAGAAATTTCTTTAAGTGCATCAACACTTAAAACTTCTGGATTTTTATCTTTCACCAGAACATCATCTTCGATCCTGATCCCAATACCTTTCCATTTTTCATCAATATTAGGTTGTCCCTCAGGGACTGGGATCCTATCACTTATATAAATACCAGGTTCCACAGTAAGAATCATTCCATTCTGTAATGGCACTTCATAGTCTCCCATCCTATATGCTCCAACATCATGAACATCTAAGCCGAGCCAATGTCCAGTTCTATGCATGTAAAGATGTTTATATGATTGATTATGAATTATCTCCTCAGTTCTACCAGACAATAAACCAATTTCTTTTAATCCTTCTATTAGAATTGTTAAAGCAACATTATGCACAGTACTAGAATTAGATCCCGTTACAGCACTTTTAATTGCAGTTTTTTGTGCACTCAACACAATTTCATAGATAACTTTTTGCTCTTTAGAAAATTTCCCGCTTATTGGTAAAGTTCTCGTTATGTCTCCATTGTAATAATCACTTAATGAGCAGCCAGCATCCACCAACAATAAATCTCCCTTATTCAAAGGTGAGTTATTTGAAGTGTAATGCAAAATACATGCATTATCTCCTGAAGCAACAATAGAATTATATGCAGGTCCTCTAGCCCCTTTTTCCAAAAAGAATCCCTCTAAAAGACCCTGAATTTGTCTTTCATTTTTCTTTGATGAGATAGATTGTCTAACTAGTTCATGAGCTTCTGCTGAAATTTGTGCAGCCTCTCTCATTCTCTTGATTTCAAATTCACTTTTTATTAATCTCATCTCATTTAAATAAATTTCTGGAGATTGTATGGATTTTGCACCAATCCCCAATCTTGAACGATTTTCAAGTTGTTGTGAAAATATCTCCAATACTATTTTCTCAATTAATGGATGCTTACCAATTGAAAAAACAAGTTCATCAGAACCACTGATATAGCCTGGAAGTAACTCTCTTAGTTCATTTATTGAATGTGACTTATCAGCCTTAAACTCTTTTTCCGCTCCTTCTAAACCCCATCTAAAGCCATGCCATACTTCACTAATAACATCTTTAGGAGCAACAAACAAAATAAATCTCTCACCTTTTGGCTTATGAGATAAGAAAAGAGCGATCGCATCCGGCTCATCAAAACCAGTTAAATACCAAAAGTTACTATCTTGTCTAAAAGGATATTCACAATCGGCATGATGTTTTACAAGATTAGCTCCAGGGATAATTGCTGATTTTCCACCTAATTTTTCTAGGAAAATTTCTCTTCTTTCTTCAAAAACTTTATTGTTAGGTTGAGACATAAATTCTGTATTGGCGTGTTTTAAAAAAAAATGGAAGAATGAATTAAAAAAAGATTTAGTTTTAATCTATTTTAATGGAACCGAGTGTTTACGTTTTAATTTTACTTATTCTAATAATTTTAGTTGGATCAGCATGTTGTTCGGGAGTAGAGGCAGCTTTTTTAGCTGTAAATTCTATTAGAATTTTGGAAATAGCCTCAAAGCAGAAGCCTAAAAGTTCTGCGAATCAACTGCTTAAACTCAGGAAACATCTTGGGAGGACATTAACTGTAATTACAATTACTAATAATGGATTTAATATAATTGGAAGTCTTATTTTAGGAGTATACGGAGCATTGGTAATTAATAGCAGTTATGGCTTAACCCTATTTTCAATTATTTTTTATGTATTAGTTGTTTTAGTTGGAGAAGTACTACCCAAAGCTCTTGGTACAAGATTTTCAATACAAATAGCATTATTATCCGTTCCAATACTTAGAATATTAAATACTTTGATGAGGCCATTCCTAATACTAATAGAGCAAATATTTCCAGTTATTACTGCAGAAAATGAAATTTCAACTGATGAAGAGGAAATTAGACAAATGGCAAAAATTGGAAGCCAGAAAGGTTTGATAGAAGCTGATGAGGCAGCAATGATCTTTAAGGTTTTTCAATTAAATGATTTAAAAGCTAAAGATTTAATGATCCCTAGGGTATCAGCACCTTGTCTTGATGGGTCGTCCAATCTTGATGAAATTTCAACACTCATAATGTCAGATCACTCCCCATGGTGGGTTATTTTGGGAGATAAAGTTGACAAAATTCAAGGGGTAGTTAAACGTGAGAATATGCTAGCAGAATTAATTAATGGGGAAAATAAAAAATTATTATCGGAAATTTGTGAACCTGTGGACTACATTCCCGAAATGATTAAGGCAGATCAATTATTAACAAGATTTGACAAGAATCATAAAGGAGTAAAAGTAGTAGTAGATGAATTTGGGGGATTCGTGGGAATAATTGGAGCAGAAGCTGTGTTATCTGTATTAGCTGGTTGGTGGAAAAATAAATCATGAAAAAATTGAACATTAATAAAACCTATTTACTTCTAAAAAATTGGTGGGAAACTATAGAACTTACAAACTATGAAAAAAGTTTTTTTAATAGAGAAATAATTTCTTTTAATCAACAACTTTTTAGGTTAAAAGAAAAGAAAATCAGAATTGGCGCATATGGAAAATCAGGAGTAGGTAAATCTTCTGTTTTAAATTCTTTATTAAAAAAAGACATCTTCAAGACAGACATTATAAATGGATCGAAAAAAGAGATACAATCCGAAGAATTGCCACTTAATGATCAAACGATCAAAAGTATTGAGTTACTAGATTCGCCAGGATTTGATTTCTGCGATATTAAATGCCCTGAAAAAATCTACACTCACATAAATCATTCAGATCTTATTTTATTTGTAGTTGCAGGAGATATAAATAGAAACGAAGTAAGCGAAATCAATTCATTTATAAAGGATGGAAAAAAAATCATTTTAATATTAAACAAAATCGATCTTTTAAAAAAAAATGAATTAAAAGAAATAATAGAAAATATAAAGTTTAAGCTGCCAAAAGATTTAAATATTCCAATAATTATTAATCATGAAAAAAATCTTGAAAACTACATAACAAAAATAATAAATCAATATGGAGAAATATTATTAAGTCTAAATTCTCTTCAATTAGCTGACAAATTGTTTCTACAGGTAAAAGAGCATAGATTAAAAAGAAGGCAGAAATTAGCTCAGTCAACTATTGGGAAATTTTCAACCATAAAGGCATCCGCAGTAGCTCTTAACCCTTTTATTTTTCTGGACGTTGCTGGTAGTTTTGCGCTAGATACTGCATTAATTAGCGAATTAAGTAAGATTTATGGTTTAAATTTAAAGGGCGAATCTACAAGAAAAATATTCAAAAATATATCTATTAATAATTTATTTTTAGGAGTCACTCAAGTTGGTATTAATACATCTTTTAACCTTGTTAGGAAAGTAATTTTATTAACCGCACCTTTTACGAACGGACTATCGTTATTACCCTATGGACCTATAGCCATTATTCAAGCCGCAATTGCAATTCATTCAACAAAAATTCTTGGGAAATTAGCAGCTAAAGAGATATTTAAAAGAAGCAAAGTTTCGCATATAGACCCTTCTATTATGATCCAAAATATAACTTTTAAAGAACCAGAGATTTTTAACCACATTAATATTTATTTATCAAATAGGAATTTAAATAATAATTTTGTGAGTTTTCTACCTTAAAACTTAAAATGGAAAAAAGAATTGCTTTATTTGGTACTAGTGCGGATCCACCTACCATTGGTCATAAAAAAATACTTGAAGAGTTATCCAAAATTTATGCTTTTACCATTAGTTACGTAAGCAACAACCCCAATAAAAAGCACAAAGAGGATATATCAATTCGCAGCCATTTGTTAAAAACTTTAATTGAAGATTTAGATAATCCAAAAATTTTATTTAATCAAAGAGTTAGCAGCCAATGGGCAGTAGAGTCAATCAAAAATTGCAAAAAAATTTATAAATATAAAAACTTAGATTTTGTAATAGGTAGTGACTTAATTAAAGATATTTTCTGTTGGAAAAATTTTGATAAAATTCTTAAGGAAGTAAGTTTTTTTATAATAATAAGAGAGGGATATCCTATCGAATCAAGTACTCTTAAAATGTTAGAAAGTTACAAAGTGAAATTTAAGATTTCAACCATAAAAATCCCAAAAATTTCAAGTTCTAAGTTCAGATTAAATTTTAATTATTCTAATTTACCATCATCATTAATAGATATTGTTAAAAAGAATAATTTATATGTATCCAGTAAATTAGTTGAATGAAGTTTTTACTTGCTCAAATCAATCCAGTTGTTGGAGATTTAGAGGGTAATGCAAAAAAAATACTTGATGTTGCCTCTAAAGCCTCTTCAACTGCTTCAGATTTTGTACTCACTCCAGAATTGTCATTATGGGGATATCCAGCTAATGACTTACTTCTAAAAAAAAATTTAATCCAAAAGCAATATCAAATACTTGATCAATTATCCTTAGATATAAAGAAAAAATATGGAAACTTAAGTATCACAGTTGGGATAGCGGAAATTATAAATGATTCTTTTTTTCCAAATCTTTATAATTCTATTGTATTGCTTGAGGGCGGTGATTGGAAAATAATTGCACGTAAAATAATTCTTCCATCTTATGAAGTATTTGATGAAAAAAGATATTTTAGATCAGAAAAAAAAGTTTCTGTCTTGATAAAAAAAATTAAAACTAAAACTTGGCGAATTGGTTTTACTATATGTGAGGATTTATGGGTCAACAAAGATATAGAAGGTAGAGGAATTCATAAAAAAAACCCAATTATTGATTTAAAGAAAAAAGAAGTTGATATTTTAGTGAATTTATCGGCCTCCCCATATACCTTCAAGAAGTTAGAACTTAGATCCAAAGTTTCAAGTTTTGCGGCTCAATATCTTCAAGTACCCTTAATTTATGTAAATCAAGTTGGGGCTAATGATAATTTAATTTTTGATGGGAATAGTTTTATTCTTGATAAGAATGGATCTAAAATTAAGCAATTAAAATCTTTTTCAGAGGACCTATCCAGTTGGGAAATTACGCAAACAAAACCTGAAGAAAGTGAATTTGAAAACTCCGAAATGTCATCAATTTTTGGTGCATTAGTGCTAGGAGTTAGAGATTATGCTAAAAAATGCGGATTTAAAACGGCTTTAATTGGATTAAGCGGTGGCATTGACTCAGCTCTAGTTTCAGCAATTGCGTCGGCTGCTCTTGGGAGTAATAATATTTATTGCGTCTCAATGCCCTCTAGATGGAGCTCCTCTCATTCAAAAAGTGATGCGATAGATTTAGCAAGTAGATTAAAGATAAATTTCAGCACCATCCCAATAGAAAACTTGATGAACTCTTTCAAGGAATCCTTTACAAAAAGCATAGATTTCGAGATGGCTGAGATAACAAATCAAAATATTCAATCAAGGATCAGAGGAACGCTTCTGATGGCTTTAGCAAATCAAGAAAAGCATTTATTACTTTCAACGGGTAATAAATCAGAACTTGCTGTGGGATATTGCACACTATATGGAGATATGAATGGAGGATTATCTGTAATTGGGGATTTATATAAAACTAATGTTTTTAAATTATGCAATTGGCTTGATAGTGAAGATTCAATTAATCATAGAAAATCATACATGTTAGATACTAATGCAAATATAATTGGGGAAAATATACGTACGAAAGCTCCAAGTGCCGAATTAGGTCCTGATCAATTAGATACTGATTCTCTCCCACCTTATTCCACTTTAGATAATATTCTTAAAGGAATTATTGAAGAGAAAAAAGATTTAAAACAACTTGAAGATGATGGTCACGAAAAAGAATTAATTTTGAAAATAATCTCACTTATCAAAAAAGCGGAATTCAAAAGAAAGCAGGCTCCCCCAATCCTTAAACTAAGCAGTCAATCATTGGGAAGTGACTGGAGAGTTCCAATTGCAATATCTTTTTAATCGTTATAAGAACATTTTTGAATTTTTTTTAAAGGCCGTTTAATTGAATTAAGATTGATACCTTTTCTGATAGCAAGAATTATACCTGCAGCTTCTAAATAATTATTCACTTCAAAAAGATTAGGATATTCATAAAACTCATTAGTCACTTTTAAGGTATTTTGATTTTTTACTGAGATAATATTTAAACCTTTTTCAATACCTGCTAATACTCCTTCTCCACCAAGTGCTCCATTGGGAACGACAATAGATTCAATTTGATTAGGGTGTAATGTGATTAGTTCATGATTATTAGGTAATTCAACAATGTCAGGCGCATTACTTAACCCAATCAATACTGAGGGTAAAAAAGTATATCCTATTTCTTCTGCAGCAGCGCGGGGATCTAAATTTTCATTCAACTCGATAGGATTTAAAGCTGGTGCGTGAGCACATGGAACTTTTAAAAATTTGCTTATCAAATGACTAATAACTGCTTCTACCCCAGAGATAGGATCAACCCCTTTCCCCTCTCTGTAACAATTGGTTTCTTGAGAATCCGAATCATCTGGAAAGTTTGCCACTATTGCTATAGCCGTTATTCCTTTTTCTATTAAACATTTACCAGCATCGATTAAAGTATCAGGATTTTCAATTATGCCACCACTGATTCTTGACGAATCAGAATCAATAATTATGCCTAAAGGTTTTTTTGTAATCACATAAGAATGAACATTAATTCCCAAAGTAGAAACGCACGCATCAGCAACTTGTAAATGTCTTATTAATATTTCATTATCAATAGCTGAATCAAAAATTATTCCAATTTTCTGTTCCTTTACGCTTCTTAGCGCAATTTCTCCTTTAGCAAGTCGATCTAAACTATAACCTTCAACATAAAAAATATTTTTGTCTTTTTCAGAAAGAGTTCCTCCATTCATAACATTTGGATGAGTAATTAAACATCCGCTTGCCGATGCTAATAATTTGGCGGTAGGTAGTGCATCGCCAGCAAAACCACCTATCTCGCAACCTATACCAGTTGGTACGATGAGTATTGTTGGTGAAATTTCCATTAATCCAAATATTTCATTTTATATTTTTCTTTAATTAGCCAAGACAACTTTAACTCTAAGTTTTTTTTTACTATGAGAGTCAATAGAGTTTTGAATATCAATAATTGACCATCGAACTACATCACCTTTTTTTTCTAAATTTGCAATGATAAATTCCCTTAAGTTTTTTAATTTTATTGAAACTGGCCAATCCAAATAAAAATCAACTGAAGTTAATTTCATTTTTGATACTTACCAAATTGATCATTATATAAATCATCTTCAACTTGGTCGCCAATAACAACATGCAAATCTGACTTGGGATATGCCACACACAATAGTGCAAAGCCTTTTTCCTTCAGATTATCATTTAATCCCATAGCATCTTCTTGTTCAACAGATCCTTCCAATATCATTGATGCACAACTTGTACAAACTCCTGAACAACAACTATTTGGTAAATCTATTCCATTAATTTTTGCCGCTGAAATAACATCTTGATCTTCAGAACATAAAAAACTAAAGGTCTTTTGCTCAAATTGAACTTTTATATTGTATTCAGGCATATTCAAAATCTTCTCGCTAAACTGCTGAACCCCCTACAACTTCTAATATTTCTTGAGTAATAGCTGCTTGTCTGGCTTTGTTATAGGTTAGATTCAAAGTGCTTGCTAATTCTTTAGCATTATCACTAGCATTATTCATAGCAGTCATCCTACATGCGAGTTCTGAAGCTGCCGACTCTTGAAGAGCTCTTAGTACCTGATTCTGTAAATATAGTGGTAGTAGCGAATCTAATAATTGATCAGGACTTTGTTCAAAGACAATATCTGAGGGTAACTTCTCTGAATCACTTTTTTCAATATTTGATTTTTCAACTAATAACTTACTATCCTTAGTTGTTAACCTAAAAATTTCATCATTTTCATCTGCAATACCTTGAGGATCTAGTGGCAACAATGTTTGAACTACTGGAGCACAGCTTACAAGAGTGATGAATTTAGTATAAATAATCTCTACCCTATCAGCATTTTCGGATAAAAATTCAGCTAAGACTTCACTAGTTATACCTTCAGAGTCTTTTGCAGTTGGTACCTGTTCTAGCTCTTTAAATGTGGTTTTAATTGTGTATCTATCCTTCCTATTTTGGAAGTACCCTATTGCCTTTTTACCAACTAAGATCAAATTTGGTTCATAACCTTGTTTAATCAACTCTGCATACCTAATTTCTACCTTCTTAATTATGTTGGTATTGTATCCTCCACATAATCCTCTATCAGCAGTTATGCATACCAAAGAAATTGTTTTAACATCTCTTTTTGATAAAAGAGGGGAATCTACAGCTTCAAACTGAACTCTCGATTGAATATTTTCTAAAACTCGAGCAAGTTTATCTGCGAAAGGTCTACTCTTAAGAACTTGATCTTGTGCCCTCCTAACTTTTGCAGCTGCAACTAATCGCATTGCTTCTGTTATTTTTCGTGTGTTTTTAACAGAAACAATTCGATCTCTAATTTCTTTAAGATTTGCCATGATAATTCCTTAAATAAATTTAAACTGTGGCAAGCATTGAAGATTTAACTTCTTTTATTACCTCTTTGAGTGTTGCTTCTAAGCCGTCATTTAATTTCTTCTCTTTGAGAATCTCCTCAATAAAATCTGCTTTATTCAACTTAAGATATTCTCTAAGTTCAGCAGCAAATTTAGTTACATCTTCTACCGGAACTTCATCAATAAGACCTTTAACACCTGCATACACAACTGCAACTTGTTCAGCAAGATTTAATGGTGAGAATTGTGCTTGTTTTAGTAACTCTCTTAATCTTTTCCCTCTTTCTAGTTGTTGTTGAGTAGCCTCATCAAGATCAGAAGCGAATTGAGAAAATGCAGCTAATTCATCAAACTGAGCTAATTCTAATTTAAGTGTTCCAGCAATTTTCTTAATTGCCTTTGTTTGAGCAGCTCCTCCAACTCTACTGACTGAAATACCTACATTAATAGCTGGTCTTAATCCTGAGTTGAATAAATCTGCACTCAAGAATATTTGTCCATCAGTAATTGAAATAACATTTGTTGGAATATACGCAGAAACATCACCAGCTTGGGTTTCAATAATTGGTAATGCTGTCATTGAACCACCGCCCATATCGTCAGATAATTTTGCTGCCCTTTCAAGTAATCTGCTATGACAATAAAAAACATCTCCAGGATAAGCTTCTCTTCCTGGTGGTCTTCTTAAAAGGAGAGACATTTGTCTATAAGCCTGAGCTTGTTTTGTTAGATCATCATAAATAACAAGTGTTGCTTTGCCTTGGTACATAAAGTGCTCAGCTATTGCAGCACCAGTATAAGGAGCCAAGTATTGTAAAGCTGCGGCTTCAGATGCTCCTGCACTAACAACAATGGTATAATCAAGCGCTCCTTTTTCTCTTAAAACCTCAACCACATTCGCTACAGACGCTGATTTCTGACCAATAGCAACATAAACGCACACGACATCTTGACCTTTTTGGTTGATTATTGTATCAATCGCAATTGCAGATTTTCCAGTTTGTCTATCACCAATTATAAGTTCCCTTTGACCTCTTCCCACAGGAATCATTGCATCAATAGAAGTTATACCGGTTTGCATTGGTTCATGCACTGATCTTCTCTTGATTATTCCAGGAGCCATTTCTTCGATCAATCTAGTATCACTTGTTGGAATTTCCCCTTTCCCATCTATAGGTTGTCCGAGAGGGTTAACAACTCTACCCTTCATTGCTTCACCAACAGGAACAGATGCGATTTTACCTGTGGACTTAACATTACTTCCTTCTTGGACACCAAGTGCCTCGCCCATTAAAACGGCTCCAACATTATCATCTTCAAGATTTAAAGCTATACCTTCGGTACCATCCTCAAATTCCAATAACTCACCTGCCATGACCTGATCTAAGCCATATATTCTTGCAATGCCATCACCGATTTGCAGAACAGTTCCTACATTGCTAACACTTACAGATTGGTCATAATCAGTTATTTGTTGTTTTAAGATTGAACTGATTTCATCAGGGCGTATAGATACCATGGATTTAAGAATTTAAGTTTGATTTAAAAGTTACTTGGAGAGGGATAAGCCAAGTTTTCTTATTTGTGAAGCAAGGGAAGCATCAATTACTTTTGATCCTACACTGGCGACGAAACCACCAATAAGAGATGGGTCGATTTTAGTTACAAGTTCTAATTTTTCTGTTCCAGCAATATTGATGATCTTTTTGGTAATTAAACCTTTCTGTTCATCAGTAAGCTCGACTGCAGAAGTAACAGTTGCCAAAGCAATATTACTATTTTCTCGGTAAATCTCTAAAAACCTATCAAGAATTGAAGTAAGAATTCCAATTCTTTGCCTATCGGCCAATAATTTTAAGAAATTCAGTAAAGAAGAATTAACCTTATTTGAAAAAATTTCAATAATGATTTTCTTCTTAGCATCTGTCTCTAAGATGGGAGAAGATAGTGCCTTCTCCAATTCAGGGGAATCATTTATTAATTCCAAGAGTTGTTTAACCTCAGACACCATCTCTTCAGTTTGCGAATTTTCGTTCACAACTTGAAGTAATGCCTCTGCGTATGGTGTAGTAACTGAATTTAAAAGTGGCATTAGTTCACCTCAATATTGTTAATTGATTGAGTTACCAAATTTTCTTGTGTTGTCTTATCAAGTCGATTTGGTAGAGAATCTAAAGCTTTTTTAATAGCTAGTTCAACAGCTTCTTTTCGAAGTTGAGAAATTGCTCTGGATGCTTCAGAGCTCTCATCGGAGATTGCACTTTGTTTAATTCGTGCCATCTCTTCTATTGCTTTTTTCTCACTTTCCATTCTGATTGATTCAGATCTTTTGAGTGAATCTGCTTTTATTTGAGAAGCTTTTTCTTCTGCTGAAGATAAGTCTTTCTTTGCCTTCTCTAAAGCTTGAGTAGCCTTTAGCAATCGATCTTCAGCATCTTTTAATTCAAGAAGGATTCCTTCTCTCCTTTTTTGAAGCATCTTACCTAGGAAACCAGGCAAAAATTTATAAAGGCCGAAAACCACTACAGCCCAATTAAGGATATTAGTTTCAAATAAATTGAAATTCAATCCAAAACCTTCTGTAGCTAAAAGAGTTAAATTCATTTTTCTAGAATCAATCTATTAACAATAAGTTCGCTTAAATCATCAGCCTGTTTAGAAAGTTGATCACGAGCAACAGACGTCTGACTTTCAATTTCTAGTCTTGCTTTTTCTTTTGAAGCATTTGCCTCATTGTTAGCAAGTTCTAATGCTTCTTTATAAAGCTTGTCAGACTCATTCTCAGCTTCGCTCACAATTCTTTGGGCTTCTGTACGCGCACTTTGAAGCTGAGTTAATAAATCAGCTTCTAATTTTTTAACCTGTGAAAGTTTATTTTTGGCCTCAATAATATTATTACTTACAAACTTTTCTCTTTTTTCAACAATATTGCCTACAGGCTTAAAAAAGAGAGAATTTAATATGTAAGTAAGAGCAACTACTTGTATTGCCATTAGTGGCAAAGTGGCATTTATATCAAATAATCCACCTTCTGTAGCACCAAAAAAATTAAAGGCCAACATATGATTTAGTTGAAGTTAAAAAATTAAATTTAAATATTGCTAATAAGAAATAGAAGCAATATTAACTTTTAGGAAAAAGGATTCGCAAAAAGTAGTACCAAAGCCACAACTAATCCGTAAATTGTTAATGACTCCATGAAAGCGAATGATAAAAGAAGAGTTCCTCTGATTTTACCTTCAGCTTCTGGTTGACGGGCTATACCCTCAACAGCACCTTGAGCTGCGTTACCTTGTCCAAGGCCTGGGCCAATAGCACCTAGGCCAACTGCTAAACCAGCAGCTACAACTGATGCAGCGGAAGTAATCGAATCCATAATTTTGAAATAAAGAGCTTAATACTTGTGATAAATCTTTTTTGTCATACACGCTTGGACATCCTTTAATTTAAGAATGGGTCTGATATTTTCAGACCTACGCGATTAGATATTTTGCCAGATTACAGACACTTTGTAAAAGAGTCTGAATGTATTAGAAGATAGCTAATGATGTTCTTCAACAGCTTCTCCAATGTAGTAGGCGGCAAGAGTTGCGAAAATCAATGCCTGAATTGCACTAGTAAATAATCCAAGAAACATAACGGGTATTGGCAGAATTAGTGGAACTAAGAATACTAAAACACCAACAACAAGTTCATCAGCCAAAATATTTCCAAACAGCCTGAAAGAGAGTGATAAGGGTTTAGTAAAGTCCTCTAGAATTTTAAAAGGAAGCATAATCGGAGTTGGGTGAACATAGTATTCGAAGTATCTCCAACCCTTATTGCTTAAACCAGCATAGAAATAAGAAAGTGAAACCAATAAAGCCAAGGCTATTGTTGTATTTATATCTGCGGTAGGTGCTCCCAACTCGCCACTTGGTAGCTTAATCAATCTCCAAGGAATTAAAGCTCCTCCCCAATTACTAACAAAGACGAATAAAAATAAAGTACCTATAAATGGCATCCAATCTCTATAAACTTTTTCACCTATTTGAGTCCTAGCTAGATCTCTTATGTAATCCCATAGAAACTCAAGCAAGTTTTGAAGGCCTTTAGGATCATTTTCCATTTTTTTAGTTCCTAAAGAAATAAAAACTAATAAAGCTCCTAATAAAATCCAAGATGTCAAAAATACCTGTCCGTGAAGTCTGATATTTCCAATTTGCCAATAAAGATGTTGACCAACTTCTAATGCTGCAAAATTTGTTAGCAAGGAATTAAAGAACATTTGATTTGAATAAAAGATTGATAAATTTTGAAAACCAAAATTTTTTTAAGAACGTGAAAAATAAAAAATGATTGCAGGCTTATAAATAAAAAAACCTATCATTGCAGGAAAAATATCCAAAGATCCTAGCTTGCTAGCAAAAATAAAGAGGCAAACTGGAACTAATAGTTGCAATTTTGATACACCTGTTGATTCTTTCCCCAGTTTCCCTACACTTTTAGCAAGCAAACGTAAGTAAAAAATACCAGCAATTGCACCTGTCAAAATACTCAAACCAAAAGTAAATCCGAGAAAAATTCCAGTTATTGATGCTACTAAAATAGAGGCAATAAAAGTAATTCCAAAAATTGTTAATTGCAATTTTGTATACTCATCATTTTTAGAAAGCAGATTCTCTAATTGAGTGGCAATGCCAGATTTACTTTCTTTGATGATCGAATTGCCGAGGGATTGAGAAAATTGAACATTCTCAGTAGAAGGATGCTCAACTTTTTTTCTATTTGAGTCCACTGATGTGAACATAGTTTAGAAACCCCCTCTGAAATGGTTTGAAGTAAGTATATAAACTCACGGAATCTATCACGGAGAGGTGCCTTTTAGCTAGTTTTTTTTTATAAAAAATTAATTCTTAAGATTTGTTATGAATATATAGACCATTTTTTCTTTATTCCTAATGAAAAAACTTTATGAATAGTCTTCTTTTTAATTGAATTACATTTTAAAGATTGATAAAAGACTTGGCAAAGTAGCAATTAAACGTCTCAATAGAACATATACAGCTAAACAATTGGAGATAAGTCAAGAAAAAATAAAATATAAAAAAATTTCTAAAAGAAAAAAAACCCCTATTTATAATTACAAAACAAATCCTCGCAATTTAAAAAATTCTCTATTGCCCATACCATGGACGATTTGGCCTTATGAAGCAAAAATCCTCATTATCCTTGTTGGAATTTGGTCATTATTAGGAATATGCATTCTAGGATCATCAAGTTGGTGGGTTGCTAGTAGGGAAATGGGAAATTGGGCTTATTATTTAAAAAAACAAATTATTTGGACAATTCCAAGCATTTCTCTATTCTTTTTAGTTCTTAATACAAACATCAGAAATCTTTTAAAATTTTCAAGGATTATTTTTTATATTTTATTCTTTTTGATTTTCCTAACAAATATTACGGGAATTACAGTCAATGGATCTTCAAGATGGCTAGTAGTAGGAAATTTGCTTTTGCAACCATCTGAATTAATTAAACCTTTTCTAATTCTAGAAGCTTCAAACCTCTTCGCTCATTGGAATCTAATAAAAAATCAAAGAAAAATAATTTCTTTAATCTCTTTTGGTTTATTAATCTTATTAATATTAAAGCAGCCTAATTTAAGTACTGCATCATTAACTGGAATTCTTTTTTGGATTATGGGTTTGTGTGGAGGTGTAAAACTTAGTTCTCTTTTCTCATTTGCCTCATTAGGAGTGATTACTGGTTGTATTAGTATTCTTAATAACGAATATCAGAAACTTAGAGTTATTTCATTTATTAATCCTTGGAAAGATCAACAGGAAAGTGGATTTCAATTGGTTCAGAGTTTATTAGCCATAGGTTCAGGTGGTCTATTCGGACAAGGTTTTGGGCTGTCTATACAGAAATTACAGTACTTACCATTTATGTATACAGATTTTATTTTTGCTGTTTTTGCAGAAGAATTTGGTTTATTGGGATGTACATTATTCTTGGGATTTCTAATAGTTTTCTCTTATATAAGTTTAAGAATTTCTCTTAAGTGCAGGAATAACTATACAAAATTAGTAGCTATTGGATGTGGTGTATTATTAACAGGTCAATCATTAATGCATATTGCTGTAGCAACAGGTTCAATGCCTACTACAGGTTTACCTTTACCTTTTATTAGCTATGGTGGAAATTCATTAATAGCATCTTTTTGTATTGCAGGAATGTTATTGAGATGTTCATTAGAATCAACAGGTTTCATTGGTATGATTAGTACACGAAAGACTCTTAATTAGTTAGAATTTAAAAGATTTCAAAGCAAGCTATCGAATCATTTAATTTAGTTATTTCAGAATTATCTCAAAAGGGTAATCTGCTTATGCAGAATGGCCTTAATAATCCTGGAATATTTACTATATTTTTGATTTTCAGCGCAGGACTTTTAACTAGTCTTGGACCATGCTCGTTATCACTTCTACCAGTCACAATTGCTTATATAGGAGGAACAGAGAAAAATAAATTTAAACTTATAAGTTTTTCAGGAGGGGTGGTTTTTTCACTCGTCACATTAGGTGCTGCAAGTGGATTCTTAGGGAAAATATACGGGCAAATTCCTTCTTATTACACTTCAGTTGTTGCCTTAATAGCAATAATTATGGGTATGAATTTGCTAGGAATTCTAAAGTTTCAGTTACCGAATGGACCTGATTTAAAAATAATTGAGGATAAAATACCATCCTTTCTAGTACCTTTTGCAATAGGAACTACTTTTGGACTAGCCTCCTCCCCTTGTATTACTCCGGTTTTAGCAACTCTGTTAGCTTGGGTATCGCAAGCTAAAAACCCGACAATCTCTATTATTTTTTTATTTTTCTTTGGACTAGGCCAAGTAACTCCAGTAATTATTGCGGGAGCAACAACAGAAAACTTAAAAAATTTTTTAGAGCTTAGAAAATATAGTCAAATAATTCCAACTTTGAGTGGGATATTTTTAGTTTCCCTAGGATTAATAAATTTATTTTCAAATTGGATATAAATGATTATTTTTAGGAATCTAATTTTGAAGATATCAAGTTTAAGATTCGCCATATCACTGATAATCTTCATAGCTATCTCAAGTGGAATAGGCACTTTCATACCTCAAGGTAGTAATAAAAAATTCTATCTTGATATTTTCGATGATGCTCCAATTTTTGGATTTTTAAATGGAGAAAAAGTCTTAAAACTTCAATTGGATCATGTATATACAAGTTTTTGGTTTTTATTTGCATTAATTCTCCTTTGCATTTCCCTAGCAGCTTGTAGTTTCAGAAGGCAAATCCCTTCCTTAAAAACCTCCTTAAAGTGGATTGAATATAAAAACGAAAAAAAATTTAGCAAGCTGCAATTAGTTTCAAATTACCAGATCAATGAAGAGGGAGATCACATTTCAAAAGCTGATTTAATCCTTAAAAAAAGAGGATGGAATACATACAAATATAAAAGTCATATTTCTGCAAGAAGGGGATTAATAGGTAAACTAGGTCCGATAGTTGTGCATATTGGATTAATAATTTTACTTATAGGTTCAGCATACGGAAGTTTTACTAGTCAATCTAAAGAACAATACTTGTTGCCTGGAGAAAGCTTGGATCTTATTAATGAGAGCACAAACTCAAAAGCTATTGTAAAATTAGTCGACTTTTCTATACAACGAGAAAGTGATGGTATACCAAAGCAGTTTATTTCACAGTTAGATTTTTTTTCTGAAGATTTAAAATTAAATGAAATAAAAATTGTCAAAGTTAATCAGCCAATAAGATTTAAAGGCTTAACTATTTATCAAGCTGATTGGGCAATATCGAATTTAGTTTTGGAAATAGACAATATTCTTTATCAATTACAATTAAAGGAGATTCCTGAGATAGGCAATCAAGTTTGGGGGATTTTAATTGAATTAGGTTCAGAAACTAAAAAAAATTACCTTTTAACTATAGACAATGAAAATGGCCCACTTAAAATTTCCAATATAGAAAATTTTTCTGAGAATATTCTCTATTTAAATGAAGATCCTTTGGAAGTTAATTCTTCAAAATTATCTTTAAAAAAAATAATACCTAGTAGTGGATTAATTATTAAAAATGATCCTTCAATACCATTTATTTACTTTTCTTTCATCTTAATAATATTTGGAACAATAATAAGTCTAATCCCAACAAATCAATTATGGATTTTAGTCAATAAGGAATCAAAAAAATTATCTATTGGAGGACTAAGCAATAAAAATCTAGTAGGTTTTAAAAAAGAATTTTTAAAATTATCGGAAGAAATAAAAAAATTTTAATATTTTTTCTTTCCACTAAAAATATCTAACTGCATAGAGACGTTTCCTCTAGGGTTAAATTCAGCATTTAAATGTATCCAGTGAGGTGCACCTGTATTGACTAAATCATCCATAATTCTGTTAACAACTTCCTCGTGTGATATTCTCATATCCCTGAAATTATTAATGTAAAGTTTTAAAGACTTCAACTCATAGACTTTCAAGTTTGGTTGATAAATAATATTTAGTTTTGCAAAATCTGGATAACCAGAAAATGGACATTTACATGTAAATTCAGGTAACTGGATAGAAATATTATAAATTCTTTTCTGATTTGGATTCTCGAAACAAATTATTTTTGATTCTTCAATAATTCTCTCACCATATAATGGTCTTTGTGTCGAATCATCTAATTTTGCTGAACTCATTTTTAGAAAAACTTATTTACTAAACCTATATAAAAAGATCAAAATTCGCAAAAATCTCAACAAGCTAGATTATTACTATTGACTAAGCCAAAAGCAGTGAAATCTCATTTTTGTATCAACAGTAACATTCATAATGCCATTCTAAAGGCTTATATGTGTTTAGTTTAAAGATAAATTAATGGACATTTGTTTGATAAATATCGATAACAACTTAAATAAATCTCTTCAACCAAAAAGTGCGATTGGCATGATGTGGCTTCAAACACATTTCGAAAATAATCAGTGGGAAGCATTATCAAATAGTACAGTAATTATTTCTGATGAAAACTCTAAATTCTTAATGGAAGACGCCACCAATGCAGGCCTGAATATTAAATGTTTTTCTGATATTTCAATGCTGGATGTTTTTCCAAAAAACAATTAAAATAAAATTGTTCAATATCTAATCATGAAGAAAATTGAAGCAATCATTCGTCCATTTAAACTGGAAGATGTGAAAATTGCATTAGTAAACTCTGGTATTGTGGGAATGACAGTAAGTGAAGTCAGAGGTTTTGGGAGGCAAAAAGGACAGGTTGAAAGATATAGAGGTTCCGAATTTACTGTTGAATTCCTTCAGAAGCTCAAAGTAGAAGTCGTCATAGAAGATAAAAAAGTTAATTCAGTCATAGATGCAATTGCTGAAGCGGCAAAAACTGGAGAGATAGGTGATGGGAAAATATTCATTTCATCAATTGATTCTGTTGTAAGAATTAGAACTGGCGACAAAGACGAAGAAGCTCTTTAGGTTAAAGAGTTTCATTTACTAAATTCTTTATAAATTCACCATTAATCATTGGATTTGATTCATTTCTCAAGCACATCCAAGCTAGATATTCATGATTTCCCGCGGGACCCACCAAGGGAGAAGCTATCAAATTCTTTATATTCCATTGAAACTTCTCAGCATCATTCAAAACTGATTCTATAGCCTCAATGTGAAATTTAGGATTTCGAACAACACCGCCTTTGCTTACTTTATCTTTACCTACCTCAAATTGGGGTTTAATTAAAAATATTCCCTCAATCAAATCCCCTACTAATAAATTACTTATTGATTTAAAAACTAACTTTAATGAAATAAAAGACAAATCAGCAACCACAAAATTTGGTAATTCATCACTTCTAGATAAAAGATCATTAGGTTTTAAATTTCGAATATTTGTTCTTTCAAAAAGTATGACTTTTGGATTTTTTCTAATCTTCCATGCAGTTTGTCCGTAACCAACATCTATCCCATAAACTAACTTTGCTCCTTGTTGCAATAAGCAATCAGTAAATCCCCCCGTTGAGATTCCTGCGTCTATACATATTTTATCTTTTACTTTTATTTCAAGTTTTTTAAAAGCCTCTAATAATTTTTCGCCCCCTCTTGATACAAACATAGGTTCAGAATCAAGAAAAAATTCAGATCCAATTAATACTTGCTGTCCAGGTTTATCAAAAACTTTTCCATTGATATCTCTAACCTTGCCAGCAAGAATTAAACCTTGAGCCTTTTGACGGGTTTCACATAAACCTTTATTAAGCAGATAAAGGTCTAATCTACTTTTTTTAATCATCTATTCATCAATAAAGAAAAATAAATAATGAACTTCTGCAAGATTAAAATCCAAATTTTAATACCTTCTAATTTTAAATTAGAAATAAAAAATTACCCATTTTTAAAAAGGTAATTTACTCAAACATTTTAATATTTAAATTTTCTTTAAATAGTAGAAAAATCTGTTACATAAAAAAATAATAATCAGTCAAATATGTGCAATGGCAAGTACATCTTTAAGGTATGGGGCAATTCTTCGATTTTGGTTATAAAGTTTAAATGGATGATTAATAAAAACTGTGATTGAGCGTTACACATTACCCGAAATGGGAAAAATCTGGACTGAAAGTTCAAAATTCCAGACTTGGCTAAAAGTTGAAATAGCTGCATGTGAAGCAAATTGTTCTCTTGGTAAAATTCCTGAGAATGCTTTAAAAGAAATTCGTTCAAATGCAAAGTTTGATGAATCCAGAATTAAAGAAATTGAAAAAGAAGTTAAACATGATGTCATAGCATTTCTTACAAGCGTTAATGAATTTGTAGGAGACTCTGGAAGATATATACATGTTGGGATGACCAGTAGTGATGTACTTGATACTGGATTATCTCTTCAGTTAAAAGATTCTTGTGAATTGTTATTAGAAGAAATTGAAAAACTAGAGAATGAAGTCAGATTATTAGCAAGGAAGCATAAAAATACATTAATGATTGGAAGATCACATGCTATCCATGGGGAACCAATTTCCTTTGGTTTTAAACTTGCAGGATGGCTAGCAGAAATAATAAGAAACAAAAAAAGATTGTTAATACTGAAAGAAACCGTCGCAATTGGACAAATAAGTGGCGCCATGGGAACTTACGCTAATACAAACCCTGAAGTAGAGCAAATAACTTGTGATTTACTCGGCTTAAAACCAGATACAGCAAGTACCCAGGTTATATCAAGAGACAGGCATGCGGAATATGTTCAAACAATTGCACTCGTTGGTTCTTCACTAGATAGATTCGCAACTGAAATAAGAAATTTACAGAGAACAGACGTTTTAGAAGTTGAGGAGGGATTCACAAAAGGACAGAAAGGAAGTTCAGCAATGCCTCATAAAAGAAATCCTATTCGGAGTGAGAGAGTAAGCGGTTTAGCGAGAATTTTGAGGAGTTACGTTTTAACAGCCCTGGAGAATGTTCCACTCTGGCACGAAAGAGATATAAGTCATAGTTCAAATGAACGTATAATGTTACCTGACGTATCTATATGTTTGCATTTTATGCTTAGGGAAATGAAAGATATAGTAAGCAATTTGGAAGTTTATCCAAAAAATATGCTCCAAAATTTAAATATATATGGAGGTGTAATCTTTAGTCAGAAAGTTTTACTTTTGCTCGTAGAGAAGGGCATGTCTAGAGAAAAAGCTTATAGCTTAGTACAAAAAAATGCGCATCAGGCTTGGAATACTGAGAATGGCAATTTCAAACAAAATATAGAGAGAGATAATGAAATTATGGACTTTATTGATCACAGTGATTTAGAGGAATGTTTTAACCCTTCAATTCATATCAATAATTTAAGTGTAATATGGGAGAAGCTAGGTATCTAGGATTACTGAAAACCTTATCTAAGTTAAACCAGTGTTTTCAGACGAATAATGACAAAAAATTTTAGGATTGAAAAAGATAGTATGGGAACAATAGAAGTTCCCATGGAAGCTTTATGGGGTGCTCAAACACAAAGATCAATAATAAACTTTTCTATTGGAGAAGAATTAATTCCAATTGAGTTAATTTATTCACTCACCCTCATAAAAAAAGCTGCTTCAATTGCGAATTTCAATTTAGGATTAATAGATAAAAGAAAAAAAGATTTGATTATAGAGGCATGTAAAGAAATACTTGATGGGCTTCATGATTCACAGTTTCCTTTAAAGGTTTGGCAAACAGGTAGTGGCACGCAAACGAATATGAATGTGAATGAGGTAATTTCAAATATTGCAGCATTAAAAACCAATTCAGAGCTTGGTAGTCATCATCCAATTCATCCGAATGATGATGTAAATAAATCTCAGTCAACTAATGATACTTTTCCTGCTGCAATTCAAATATCTGTTGTTAATGAAATAATAAAAAAATTAGTCCCAACGATAAGAGAACTTACAAAGATCCTTGACAAAAAAAGTGACGAATGGAAACACCTTATAAAGATAGGAAGAACCCATTTTCAAGATGCAGTGCCCATTACTTTTGGGCAAGAAATATCAGGATGGTCAGAGCAACTTAAAGATGCTGAAAATTCGATTATTAGTAGTCTGAATGAATTATATTTCTTACCTCTGGGAGGAACTGCAGTAGGTACAGGTATTAATTGTCCAAAAGGATTTTGTGAAGAGTCTATAAAATCAATTTCACATGATACTAATCTAATGTTCTATAAATCAAAAAATAATTTTTCTATCATGGCCTCGCATGATCGTCTAGCTCAAGTAATGAGTCAGATAAAAATATTAGCTAGTGTATTATTTAAAATTTCAAATGATATAAAAATTCTATCTTCTGGACCAAGATCAGGAATATATGAATTAATTATCCCTCAAAATGAACCTGGAAGCTCTATCATGCCAGGTAAAGTGAATCCGACACAATGCGAAGCCTTATCAATGGTTTGTACTCAGATAATGGGTTTTGAATATGCAGTTTCAATCGCAAATTCTAGCGGCACTTTACAGATGAATGAATATAAGCCTCTTATTGGATTTAATATTCTTACAAGTTTAAAATTACTTAAAAATGCAATAGACAACTTCAGAATAAAATTAGTTGATGGTATGGAACCTAATCAAAAGAAAATGAAGTTAAATTTAGAAAATTCACTAATGTTAGTTACAGCCATAGTGCCAAAAATTGGTTATGAAAAAGCAGCTGAAATTGCAAACCTTGCTTTCAAAGAATCATTAAATTTAAAAGAGGCAACGCTTAAATTAGGTTATTTAAACGAGGATGAATTTGATGAGGCAATGAATATTAATTCAATGATTTGATTAAAGATTTAAGAATTATTGTCAATTCTTTTTGTTGCAGGATTAATATCTTCGGAAACTTTTATAAGATCATTAGATTCAGAAACAGGAAACCGGTTAATAGCTTTTAATGCTAGCTTTGCTTTGCTTTTTAATTTATTACTAACACCAATACAGTATTGCACTTGAGAAAGGACATCTATTGATCTTCTAATAATCCTTACTAAATCACCTTCGTCTAATGAAGTATTAAAAACCAAATCTTTCCATTTTTTTCCTCTTGCCCATTCAGAAATAATTCCAGTCAACTCTGTTTCTAAATAGATTGGAATTTCAATATGAAACTTATTTTGTTGAGAAGCGAGTAATTTTCTTAAACCATCTAATTCATTAAAAACGTCTATGACCTTTAAAGAAGGCTTGAAATTGCACCAAAGATTAGGCCTCCTTACATCAACACATATAGCTTGAATAATTGCTGCCAACTGAGGAGGGTCTAAATCATCCAAATAGCCACTTACCAAAACAAGACCAATCCATAATTCATTTTCACTTCTTATTGCACCAACTGTTTGTCCAACTTCTGTTAATTCTAGATCATTTAAACAACCAAAGTGATTCAAAATTTTAATCAAATCGGTAAAGATTCTCCAGTTATGGTTTTCTTTATCCTCAAGAAGTTTTTTTCTCATAGTTATTTCTTGTTCAAGATCAACAATTCTTTTTCTGTATTTCTTTAATTTCCTAGAGTCTCCAAATCTATGTGCTGGATGATTAATGATTGTTTCTTCTAAATTATTAATTTGTTGCTGTTGTGCCAAAACTTCAGTTGTCAGATCATATTGTGGCGTTTGTAAATCATTTTTTTTAGAAACTTTTAAAATTTCATCTGCAAAACATTGTGATATATGATCTCCCCTAACAACCTCTCCAGAAAAATACATCTTTGGTGCTTCAAGTCCTAAGACATCAATTGCTTCCAAATCATTGAAAATACTTACTATGTAAGAGGGTTTGATTAGAATAAATAAATTATCAATTGTCAAACACAATAAACTCTTAATTTTTTTGGATTCATATATTTTCTTACAAATTAATCCTGGAACAATTTTTCTTTTAATTTGAGGTGCTTTGATTGAAATTAAGCTTCCATCTTTAATATATGGGAGTGCATTAGTGATCTCTTCTGATAACTTTTCTGCCGCTTGTTTTTCTAAAATTTTCAAAAGCCTTCTCTCTTCTTTAAGACGATTTTTTAACTTTTCGTAAGCATCAAAATCTTTCCATGAAACGTTAGATGTAATTTTTCTTAATTCAATTAAATCCTTATCTAAGTTTTCAAGAATTACATTCTCGCCTGAAGATTCACCTGAATATAAAAAACTACCAAAACTTCTTTTAATTAATTCTTTAGACTTCTCTAAAGTATAACTTTGTAAAAGATTAAGTACCATTCCATAGCTAGGAGTGAATTGACTTTCTAAAGAATTTGGTTTGCTAATAGCCAGTGCACTTGCTTCTTTGGCACCTTCAAATCTTGTTTGTAATGTAACAACATATCCTTGGGTATCCTTTCCTCTTCTTCCAGCTCTTCCTGACATTTGCAAAAATTCGCTGCTAAATAATAATCTATGCCCATCTTCTGTCCTTTTTGATAAAGAAGAAATAACAGTGGTTCTTGCGGGCATATTAATTCCTGCAGCTAAAGTTTCAGTTGCAAAAACAACTTTTATCAAACCTTGCTGAAATAATTCCTCAACCAATTCTTTCCATGCAGGCAGTAATCCAGCATGATGAGATGCAATACCGCGTTTTAATGCCTCACATTGAGATTTATCTTTAATTGCCTCTTGATTATTTTTAAGATAAACATCTAATTTTTGGGATATCATATTTGCTTCTGAATAACTTACTAAAGTTAAATCTTTTATATTCTCAATAGCCTTATCACATCCTCTTCTACTAAAAATAAAATAAATAGCTGGCAACATATTTCGCTCAGCTAGTTTCGAAATCACAAAGCCAATTGAGGGAGACTTTGGCTGCATTATCCTTCCCACTTTCCCTTTCTTTTTCTGCCCTTTAGGAGCTCTCCAAATTTTACAGTTTGGATGAATTCCATTACCTTTATTATTTAAAAGTGGATGGAGGCCTTTAAAACTACAAAAAATAAAATCAAGTGGGACTGGTCTCTCATCACTATTAATTAGTACTGTGGGTCCATGAACTTTTTCTATCCAATTTTGTAGTTGATCTGCATTAGCTATTGTTGCAGATAAAGCTATTATTTGAGTTCTACTAGGGCAATGGATTATGGTTTCCTCCCAAACTGTGCCTCTTTGGGGGTCATTCATGTAATGACATTCATCAAGAATCACAGATTCTAAGTTGTCTAAGGGATCATCAAATTCATCAAATTCGCCATAAAGCATATTTCTAAAAATCTCAGTCGTCATAACTAAGATTGCTGCTTCTCTATTTATACTAATATCGCCAGTTAAAAGACCAACTTTATTCTCACCATATTGATTAGCAAAATCTCGAAACTTTTGGTTTGACAGGGCCTTCAAAGGTGTTGTATAAAAAACTCTGCTGTCATGAGATAGACCTCTATATATAGCAAATTCACCTATCAATGTTTTACCCGAACCTGTTGGTGCTGTTAAAACAACAGAATTTCCGCTATTAATAGCGTGTATTGCCTCTAATTGGAAATCATCTAGCGGAAAAGGGAAATATTCCTCTAAATTAAGCAATAATTGTGATTGAAGAGAGGATGAGTTAACTTCTTAATATATGATCTATATAGATATTAATAAACAAAAAATACCTTGCAAACTTTAATAGGAAATCTAAATCTTTTTAATTAAATCCACTATATTTTATTTTGCCAAAATGAAAAAAATAAGAATTCCAAAAAATAGAATCAGGAAATTAAAAACATTTGCTTTAGGTAAAAAACCATTCGAACTTCTAAGTTTAAATTCGCATAATAAAAAACTTATAGACTTATGCAGTAATGATTATTTTGGATTAAGTAGGGATAAGGATTTAATAAAAGCTGCTTATGAAATAAGCCTATTAGAAGGTATTGGTTCAGGAAGCTCTAGGTTTATTACAGGTTCAAGACCAATACATAAATTATTAGAGACAGAACTTGCCGCGTGGCTTGATCAACAGAAAGTATTACTTTTTCCAAGCGGATTTCAAGCAAATATAGCCGCTATACAGACGTTAGCGAACAGACATAGTATTGTAATAGCAGATAAATTAATTCATAACTCTTTATTAGTTGGAGTCAAAGTTGCTCAAGCAAAACTGGTTCGATTTTCACACAATAATTTAAAAGATTTAGAAGATAAAATTATTAAACTCAACCCTAAAAAAAGTTCCATTTTAGTTGTTGTTGAATCTCTTTATAGCATGGAGGGATCAATCGCTCCGCTCAGAGAAATCACAGAAATTTGCAAAAAAAATAGTGTTCAATTATTAGTTGATGAAGCTCATGCAATTGGGATCTTGGGTCCTGAAGGCAGGGGTTTAAGTTTTAATTACCGTTCGGATATAACAATGATTACTGGAACTTTTGGAAAAGCATTTGGAAGCGGTGGAGCTTTCATAGCTTCCAATTCAGAAATTGGTGAATATCTTATCCAAACAAGTGGTGCATTTAGGTACACAACAGCTCTGGCTCCATCTTTAGCTGCTGGAGCACTAGAAGGCTTAAAAAAAATTTTAGAAAATAAAGAATGGGGTAATGATTTGTTATCTTCTGCGAAGGTATGGAAAGATGAAATTATTAAAAATTTTAGTTTCCCAGTTCAAGGAGATTCTCAAATTTTATCAATTATTACTGGCCAAGAAGAAAAGACAATTTATCTACAAAAATATCTCGAAAGAAATGGGTTTTTAGCAATTGCAATAAGACCTCCAACTGTTCCAGTTGGTCAATCAAGAATCAGAATAACAATAAGGAGAAACTTAGATTTTAATCTGCTAAAGAATTTCATTGCTGTATTAAAAGAGTTTAAATGAAACAAATTATTACTCAACATGGGTGGGGTCTAAATAAACATTTCTGGGATGATTATAAAGTTGATTTTTTAAATAATAATTGGCATTGGCAAGATAATGAAAGAGGCTATTTTTCGACAAATAATTATCAAGCAAAATGGATTAAAAGCGACTCTAAAAAAGAAATCAGAATGACTTTATGCCATTCATATGGTTTTCATTTAATGCAAAAAAAAATTTTAGAAGAAGCAACTCATATTGTCCTTATCAATTCTTTTAATAATTTTCTTCCCTTAAGTAATAAGAGAAACTTTATTTTGAGGTCTCTAAAAAGAATGGAAACAAAAATCATAAAAGATGAACATAAGGATATGTTGAAAGAATTTATACATAGATCATTTGTGCCAAATGATATAAATAATAGTTTTAAAAATATCTTTTATAAAAGTTTAGAGAGTTTAAATAAAGATCTTCTTTTAAGTGATTTAAAAGAACTTTACTTGAATAGAGATTTTCCAGTATTTATTAAAAAAGATTGCAAAATTATTTTTATAAAATCAGAAAATGATTTGATACTTGACAAAGAATCAAATAATAACTTTTTAGATTTCCTAAAAAAAACACTTGATAGGAAGCCAATTTTAATTAAATTAGCTCAGCAAGGCCATTGCTTGAATAATTTAAATTTATACGACATTTTACTTAATACATTTAATGATTGATATGAATAATAAAAAGTGGAATGAGAAAATAAAAAATAATTTTAATAATGCTGCATATCGGTATTTAGAGTATTCAAATATTCAAAAATTTTTTGCAGAAAAGATTGTTCAATTTATCAAAGAATTAAATCCCCAAAAAAAAGGTGAATGGATAGATCTAGGATCAGGACCAGGACTGTTAGCTGATGAGATAGAAAACAATTTTTCTTCCCAAAAAGTATCCAGAATTGATTTCAGTAAAAAAATGCTTCTTGAGAATAAATTATCTAGTAAAAAAATTATATGGGATTTAAATAATGATTTACCTCCTGAAATCAATAAATGTTCTCTGCTAACATCTAACTTTTGCATACATTGGTTAAACAACCCAGAAAAGATAATAAAAAATTGGTTCAGTAAATTAATACCTGGAGGTTTTTTAATCATTTCATACCCAACAAAAGATTGTTTTCCTGAATGGAAAGATACTTGTAGAAAAATTGATATTGAATATAGTGGTCTAAGTTTCCTAGACTCCCAAGAATTATTAAAAGATTTCAAATCAACAGAAATAAATTATTCAGAAAAGTTTGATTATCTTGAAAATTTTGAAGATGTATATAAGCTTTTTAGAAGTATTAAAAATGTAGGGGCTCAATCTACAAATTCTAAACGCAAAACAGTGAAAGAATTAAAAGAAATGCAAAAGTTTTGGCCAAAGAATTACAATAATACAGTTAACCTTTCATGGGAAATTGAAATTCAAATCATAAAAAAATTATGAGTAGTCAAGATAGTATTTTCAAATTTATTATTTGTGGAACAGATACTGATATTGGGAAAACTTTAATAAGCTCTTTTTTCGTTAGAGGGTTAAATTCCTTTTATTGGAAGCCTATTCAAAGTGGTATTGAATCGCAAACTGATAGTCAAACTGTTGAAAAGCTTTCACAAGTAAGAAAAGAGAAAATAATTCAAGAAGCTTATGTCTTTACAAAGCCTCTTTCTCCTCATTGGGCTGCTGAGATAGATCAAAAAACTATTAACTTTGACATGTTGAGATTGCCAAAAGTAAAAGGCTCATTAATTGTAGAAACTGCAGGTGGATTGATGGTTCCAATAACACGCAATTTTTTGCAAATCGATCAAATAAAAGAATGGGATCTTCCAGTCATACTTGTATGTAAGAGCGCACTTGGTACTCTTAACCATACCCTGCTTAGTATTGAGGCCTTAAAACGAAGAAATATTGAGATTTTAGGTTTAGTTATAAATGGCGAAAAACACTTGGATAACCCAAAAACACTCGTTGAATTTAGTGAAATCCCTGTAATTACTGAATTTCCTTA
This sequence comes from Prochlorococcus sp. scB241_528O2, assembly GCA_000634115.1. Classification (GTDB taxonomy): domain Bacteria; phylum Cyanobacteriota; class Cyanobacteriia; order PCC-6307; family Cyanobiaceae; genus Prochlorococcus_A. The sequence continues at coordinate 37,479 of JFLJ01000156.1, forward strand.
CATCAAGAAAATGGACTCAAATAATTTAGATATACTATGGAAAGAACTAGACATCAAAAATAAGTTGATCTCACTTATAAACTCAAAAATAAGTTAAATGAAATCTTTGGATTCAAAAACTCCAAATCAAGATTGGCACCCAAATATTTGGCCACCTTTTACACAAATCAATCAAAGCAAACCTCAAATAGAAGTAACTCATGGGAAAGACGCCCTCCTATTTACTAAAGACCCTAAAACAGAGCTAATAGATGCAATTAGTAGTTGGTGGGTAACTCTTCATGGTCATAGTAACGAATATATTGCGGATGCCATTTTCAATCAATCAAAAAAACTTGAGCAAGTTATATTTGCTGATTTCTTACATCCACAAGCAAAAAAATTGGCAGAAAGACTTAGTGAATTAACAAAACTAGAAAGATTATTCTTTTCTGATAACGGTTCTACTGCAGTTGAAGTCGCTTTAAAAATTGCCTTCCAATCATGGCAAAATAGAGGAGAGACAAGATCCCAAATAGTAGCTTTTGATGGCGCATATCATGGCGATACATTTGGAGCAATGGCTTTAGGTGAAAGAAATATTTTTAATGAGAATTTCGATAATCTTATGTTCCCAGTTAGGAGAGTCCCATGGCCTTCAACTTGGATGAATGATGAAGAAGTAAGAAACAAAGAGATTGAAGCAATCCAAAAATTAGAAACTCTTCTCAAAACACCCACAGTAGCAGTTATCCTTGAGCCACTTGTTCAAGGAGCAGGAGGAATGAATATGGTTAGGCCTCAGTTTATTAAAAAAGTTTCTGAAACTGTAAAAAATAATAATTCTTTGTTAATTGCCGACGAAGTATTAACTGGGTTCGGAAGATGTGGAAGCCTTTTCGCTTTTCAAAAAGCACAAATCATGCCTGATTTAATAAGTATTTCAAAAGGCTTAACTGGTGGATTTTTACCAATGGGAATAACTTTATGTAAAGAAAAAATTTTTCAATCCTTTATTGATGATTCCCCAAGAAAAACCTTTTGGCATGGACATAGTTTTACTGCTAATCCTTTAGGTTGTGCCGCGGCAAACGCTAGCCTTGATTTATTAGAAAAAGAACCTCACAAATACCTTTCACTTGAAGAAAAACATTTATCTCATTTAATTAAATTTAAAAAATTACCTTATATAAAAAAGATGAGAGTATCTGGCACCATTGCTGCCTTCGATTTAGAAATTGGGAATAAAAGAGGATATTTTAATAATATTGGTAAAGAAATAAAAAGTCTAGCAATGGAGAAAGGTTTATTTATTAGGCCCCTCGGGAATGTAATTTACCTCTTACCGCCTCTTTGTATAACTGATGATCAATTAGAAAAAAGTTACTGGATAATTAAGCAAATCTTAGAAAATCTATAGATAAAAATTTAAGGTCCCTGAAGTATTGCATTTTCCACATCCTCTCTATTAATACAATAGGAAAATAGCCTTTTAGTTTCTTTTCCTTTACTTTCCCAGATAACACTCAAATCTTCTTGTTCAAAAATAATAGTTGCATTCCAATTTGAGAGTAACAGATACCATTTAGATGGATTATTAATATCCTTCACAGCACCTAAATCAGTTAGCCACAATTCCAATGATTGAAGTGAATTTTGATTGATAGGTTTTTTAGAAGAATTCACAGATTTTTTTAAATAATTATTTAATTAACCAGAGTGGTATTGTATCTAATTCTTTTCCAGTAAAAGAGGCAATAAAAATTGAACAAATCAAACTTATAGCAATGATGATAATTAAAAGAAATAACGAAAACAATTCTCCATTTGAAAAAGGTCTTCTATTACCTATTAAATTTTGATTATTAGAATCGATTATTAAATTATTTAAAATATTAGTATTATTTTTACTTCTAGATCTTTCTTTTATTTTCTCATCATATATTTTCCTCAAATTACTATTATTTAAATTTTCATAAGCCTCTAAAACTTCTTGGAATTTACTTTTGGCTACGTCTTTTTCTAATGAAGTTGTATCAGGATGCAACTCAATAGAAAGTTTACAAAATGCTTTTCTTAATTCATGATTTGATGCATTTTCGCTTACACCTAAAATTTTGTAATAGGAAGTTTCCGATCTCAAAATAGTCATATATTAATATTGTAATTCTAATAAATTTTTACTAAATAGAATGTATTTAATGAAAGGTAAAAATTTATATTGATAACGAAATGAAAAAACAAAACATTCCCGAAGAAATTTTTGCCTTAATAACTGAAGAAGAAATAAATATTTTTCAAGAGTTACAAATTAAAATTAAAGAATTAAATAATAAAACAAATCTTACAAGATTAATTGATGACGATGATTATTGGGTATCTCAAGTTTTTGACAGCATTTGGCCATTTAAAGCTTTCCCGAATATTAATTTTAATAATAAAAAATTATTAGACATTGGATCAGGCTGTGGCTTCCCAGGTTTAGCTTATGCAATCATTCATCCTAATTCAGAGATATACTTGATTGATTCTTCAAAAAAGAAAATAGATGCACTAAAAACCCTAATAAAAGAGATCAATTTCAAAAACAATATTCATTTAATCAATGAGCGTATTGAAAAATTAGCTCATCAATCGTCAATGAGAAATAGTTTCAATGTAGCTACTACTAGAGCGGTAAGTAATCCATCAACAGTTTCAGAATATATATTACCAATGCTAAAGAAAGAGGGATTAGGAGTTTTATATTGTGGGAAATGGACTTATGAAGACAGTAAAAATCTAGATAAAACTTTAGAAATATTACAAGGAAAGTTTAAAGAGAAAAAGAAGATTATATTACCAAGAAATAAAGGTGAACGAAATATTATTCTTATTGAACCTAAAAATTTTTGCCCTGAGATTTACCCAAGAAAAGTTGGCAAGCCTGAGAAATATCCATTATGAAATTATTTTTTTGATAATCTTTTAGCAAAGTTATCTCCAAACTTTTCTTTTAAAATTCTCAATTTATTTATAACTTTTTTTGGATTTATATGGCTATCTAAAACTTTTAATAATTGGCCTTCAGAAACATCCACATCGAGTAAATTAGCGTTAGATCCTGGGAACCAATGACTACCATTACCAAGCAGTTGATATCTAGATTTTGCAAATCCTTCCAAATCCAACCAATCTATTAAATTTGAAAGCCAAAGCAGAACGGGAATATTAATATTTCCAGGAGTATATTCCCAACTCGGTAAATTTCTATGCCAATTTTGATGCCATTCTAAACCTAAAGTATTAATTGATTCCTGCTTTAATCTATTAATTATTTTTGGAACATACTTCTCAGATTCTGATAACAATGAAATAGCTTCTAAATGCAAATCAAAATCTTCCTCCTTTGCAACACCCACACTAAGAGTATGGACATTTTTATTTCTTAAGCAAAAAAGATCATTAAAAACTATAGGATGAAGTGGTTTACAAAGTTCCAACATTTTTATTGAAGGAGTATGAAGATGCCCCCCTTTATCCGTCGGACTTATTATGAAAACCCCAAGATCATATTTATTTGCTAAACAAATCGCATTTGTATTTTCTTGATTTATGAAATACCAGTGCAAATTTACATAATCAAATAAGTTTGTCGATATGGCCTTCTCAATTAATGAAGATTTTCCATGTGTGGAAAATCCAATAGATCCAACTAAATTTTTATTTTGCAAATCCTTTAAGATGTCAATGCAACCTCCATCCTTAACTGCCTGATGTAAATGCTCATCGGTATTAATGCCATGTATTGCTAGCAAATCAATTTTTTTTACTTTCAATTTTTCAATACTTGTCATAACATCTCTCTCAAAAATTTTTGGATCACTATTTGGAGGAATCTTTGTTTGTAGAATGTCTGGGATTTTTTTAGTATTATGAAAACCTATTCCTAGTTGCATTTCAGAAGTTCCATAGTACTTTGCAGTTTCTACATGACTTAAGCCATATTTGTTTGCCAGTTTTAATATATTTTCTACTTTATTTTGCTCTTCATATGAAATCTCAGAAAAATCTAATTGATCCCAACTTTTTTGAAATCTCATTCCACCCAAAGACAAAATAGGAAGCATAAGATTAGTTCGACCAAATCTACGATATTGCATCTTCTTGAATTAATGCTTATTCATTCTTGGAGGTTTTCCAAATGATTGAAACATATCTCTATCGAGACTTTTCTCCAAATCATCTAATTCTTCAAATTTAACCCAATGGATGCAATCTACAGGGCAAGTATCTATCGCTTCTTGTATAACATCAACGCTGTCTCCATCTTGTCTCATAGCCCTACTCCTTCCATGAAACTCATCAACTACGAAAGTGTTTGAAGCAACGTGTACACAATATTTACAGCCAATACACTTAGCCTCATCAACCCATACAGCTTTTTCTGCTAACTGACCACCTAGTACAGCCTCCCTGCCTGTAATTTCACTATTTTCTATAGAATTATTTAATGGATTACTAAAATCCATACTATGATATTAATTATCCCACTTGGTTAAAACCAATTCAATAGAACCATCATTTTTGTTTTTTTCTTCGACTATTTGATAACCATCCTGTTGTGTTTTGGAAATAATAGTTTGGTAAGCATACATTTGAGTAACTTTAGAAATAAATCTTTCTACAGGGAGCTCAAATTTCCATAGATCAAGATCAGTAACTAGTTCATATGCATTTGAATTAGTATCCCATTTGAATCCAACTTTAGTTTCACCAGGTAAATTCATACTTATATCAACAGCTGTAAACTTACCTCTATAGCCTTTAATAAACTTTTCTTCTTGAATGATATTGTATCCAAGGTTATTTAAGGCCTGAATTAATGGCTTTACTTCCTTGAGCTGCGTTTTAATAGTACTAAAATGTGACATTAGATTCGTTGTGTGATTGGTTTAAGTTTTCATTTTGATTAGAGATGAAAGCATCAGATGTTTTATTCTTAACTGTTACTTTACCAAGAGAATCTTCAAGATTTTTTGTAGCTTCATTGCATGAATTTCCAGTAAATCCCTCAACAGTCTCTTCAACTCTTCCGTCTTGATGAATTTTGAATCTCAATGTTTTTTGAGGCATAAATTCAAGTACTGAGTACTTTTACTTTATATAGGATAACGAAAATTTTTTGTTTCAGTTGGTACAAGTTAATTAATTTTAATTTTTATATTGAATATCTAATAAATTAATTTTTTTTGGGAGCGTTATGGTTACAAGAATTAAATTATTTAATTATAAAAACCTTGCATCCCCATTGAATCCAAGGCTGTTTTTGCTTCTTCCATAACGGATGGTTCTTTATCGAAAAGGGCTATCTTAGTACATTCATCAACGAAACTTTCTTGAAATTTATTGTTTAATTTTTCGTATAACCTACACAATGACCAAATGCAATTACTTCTTACACCTGATTCATTATCAATCTTTAAACTTATTAAAAGCTGTTCTGCTGCCAAATTAGCGTTTTCCAAAGAAACATTTCCAATTTCAGCCAAAGAACTAGATGACCATAACCTTACTGGAGCAACATCATTTTTCAAAGCATTTATTAATGGCGCTAAAACAATTTGGTTGTCATAATTTGCTAAGCTCCATGCAGTCGCTCTTCTTACATAAGCGTTATCGTCAGTCTCCAAAAGACTGACAAGTTTCTGGACTGCGGCAGGAAATGGATTACGACCTAAAGCATATACCGCACTCATTCTCTCGACAGGACAAGGCTGATCAAGTAATGGTAACAAAAGAGGAAAAGACCTTTGATCTCTATATTCACAAAATATTCTTAAGCCCTGTATTCTTTCTTCTCTGTTGCCTTTTAGCATTTTTAAAGCTTCATTGCACTCTTGAGTTATGTTAAAACCTTTTGAAAAAGCATCTTCATCAATTTGTTCTAAAGGATCTATTTCAATCTCTAAAGCCAATTCTCTGGCCAAAACATCTGGATCAACTGCAATTTCAGCTAAGCTTTCTTTATTAGAATCATTATTTTTTGTCATTTTCAAAAACTAAAAATATTAATTAATTGGAGCAGGCGACATCATATCTCCCGGCAACCAGATTCTTGCACTAACTGCAAAAAAAGCAATCCCAAAAAGTACTACGATAGCGAAAGGTAAAATTTTTGTCTTAATAAAACCCAAAGATTTGAAATTAATTAACTCAATAATAACGTGTTTAAGAGACTTTTAATAAATTTTTTTTAGATAATATTATTTATTTCTTGCATTTTGTCTTAGCTGTCCACATGCAGCATTTTTATCTAGTCCTCTGCTTTTTCGTAAACTAACAGCGATGCCATTATTAGAAAGTCTAGATTGAAATGATTGAATAATTTTTAAAGAGCTTCGTTTAAATTCAACCTCATCAATTTGGTTGTACTGTATTAAATTTACATGGCATTGAAAACCTTTTAGCAAATTACTCAATTCATTGGCATGTTCTAAATTGTCATTAACCCCGCTAAGCATTAAATATTCAAAACTTACCCTCCGACCAGTATCTCTTACGAATTGCTTACAGTCTTCAATTATATTTTTGATCTCGTAATTTATTGCACTTGGTATTATCTTCTCTCTTGTTTTTTGGTTTGAGGCATGTAAGCTTATTGCTAATGTAAATTGACAATTACCTAAAATTTGAAAAGACTTTTCTGATAATTTATTTATCATTTTCGGTATAGCAACAGTGCTTACAGTTATCTTTCTCTGACTAATCTGAAAATCCTGATTTATAGATCTAATTGACAAAAGCAAGTCATCAATATTCAATAAAGGTTCTCCCATACCCATAAAAACAATATTAGTCACTTTTCTATTCATCTCATTTTCAATAAATAAAATTTGATCTAATATTTCACTTGTTTTTAAAGATCTCTTTAAACCCTCCTTACCAGTTGCGCAAAACTTACAATCCATGGGACATCCAACTTGACTCGAAAGACATGCAGTAAGTCTTTTTTCAGTTGGTATGCCTACGCACTCAATACTTTCATAATCAGTTGTAGACAGTAACAACTTTATAGTGCCATCACTAGCTAAATTTTTTTCTTGTAACGTTAGTTCGCTTACTTTGAAACCATCATCTTTTAATTTTTTTCTAAAATCTAAAGGTAAGATTTCTATTTCATCAATATTTTTCTTCTTATTTCTATAGTTATATATCCATTTATATATTTGGCGACCTCTAAATGCAGCTTGACCATAATTTAAAGCAACATTTTCTAATTCTTCAATACTACTTCCAAGAAGATTTTTCAAATTACTGAATATTTAGTTCAAAACTATTGTCACCATAACAGCAATCCATGTTTTAAGAAGAGTTCTGTAAGAATTAGCGCAATAAAACCAATCATGGCGATTCTGCCATTCAATCTTTCATTGTAAAGATGAAATCCATAACGAGGTAATTTTCTTTTTGGGATAATTTCTGGCTTAATCATGACTTACAAATTAAAGATTTAATTTTACTCATTAAAAATGAAAATAGATAACATCTATTCATCAGAAAGAAGACCCTCTTCTTGTAATCCCTCTAGATCAGCAGGATCTGGTAATTGATCTTCAGAAAATTGGTTTTCAGCACTTGGTCTTGTAAAGGCAGCAAAATTACTTGAAGAGGGGTCTATTCCATGTCGGTTCCGAGTAGTTTCCAAATCTTCATCGCTAGGATCATCAAGTATTGCACTAGAGCTTACTGCAGGTGATTGTGGCATATCAACTGTATAATCTGGTCTCAAGTTCTGTGCTCTTCTATATCCACCAGACTCTTCCGCTAGGATATCAGGATGGGGGCCAGCTTCTGAGGCTAATTCCTCTACAAATCCGCTAAAACCAGTACCTGCAGGTATTAATCTTCCGATAATAACATTTTCTTTTAAACCTCTTAACCAATCAGATTTACCTTCAATCGCAGCTTCTGTGAGAACCCTTGTAGTTTCTTGGAATGAAGCTGCAGATATAAAGCTATCTGTATTAAGTGATGCTTTAGTTATACCTAACAAAACAGGAGTAAACTCTGCAGGAGCTCCTCCTGTTATTGACATTGCTTGATTTGTATCTTCCACTTGCCTCAATTCTATAAGTTCGCCAGGTAAGAGAGTAGTATCTCCAGCATCTTCTATACGTACTTTACTTGTCATTTGTCTGACAATAACCTCAATATGCTTATCATCGATTGCAACACCCTGAGACTTATAGACATTTTGGACTTCATTCACCAAACTTCTTTGTAGTTTCGATATTGATTCTCGAGCTGCATCAATTAAAGGTTTTTCATCTTTTAAATCGCTGAAATAAGAATCTAATAATTCATGAGGATTAATTGGACCATCAGTTAAAACTTCTCCACCTGAAACTTGTTGTCCATCACTAACCATTATATTTTGTCCAATTAATAGTTGATATTCGTTAACTAAATCATCTTTTTCGATAACAGATAAAGAAACTGATTCTTCATCATCACCTTGTTTAATCTGAACAATTCCTGATTTTTTACTTAAAATTGCAGCATCTCTGGGTCTTCTTGCTTCTAACAACTCTTCAATTCGAGGCAATCCTTGAACAATATCACCAGTTTTCTGCCTCTCAAAAACAAGTAAAGCTAAACCATCTCCCCTAAGGACTAAATCTCCGTCCTTAACATGTAAAACTGAATCAGGAGAAACCATATAAGGTCTACCAAGTCTTAAGGTGACTGAACTACTAGAAATTTCTTCGATTTCTCCACACGAAGTAGATTTCTCAGATTTACTAACAGGATCACCATCAACTACGCGATCACCGACCTTAACGAATGCTTTACCACTAATTTTAATTTTAATTTTATCTTCTTCTCTTTCGACAATTAACCTTCTTATAGGCTCATCTTCAAAAACATTTGGTAATTGAACCAATCCCGGTTGCTTACAAAGAATTTGAGTAGTAGCTATTATATCCCCTGCTTTAACTATTTGATTATTTTTGACTTGTAATTCTGTATGCGTTGAGCCATGACTTGAATCAGATATCGTATCTCTTCTTACAAGAATAGATTCTAATATTACTAAATTCAATCTGTTTATAGATGCATCATTTTTATCTTCAATAGACTCTACATCAATAGTCATTTGAGGAGTAGCATCAAAGCTTTCAACACTTAAATGTGTTCTAAGCAATTCAACTCCTTCAACTGATTTTATCAATTCACCGTCTTTATAAGTAAGCCTTTGGATAGCTTTCAAGCCTAAATGTGGTCCTTTTTCCTGCGTAACATGATTTAATTCAGGTAATTCTGCTTGGTCAGGAATGGTAAACTCTTCAACAGTTCTTAATAATAAGCCTCTACTTGTGGAGTTTTCTAATTTTTGAACAAATAGAATTTCTTTATTATCAATACTATCTAAAATCTTTTCACCTGGATTTACTAGATGACCTTCTTCTGTAAATCTATTCAAAACTTCTTCATCGTCGCACTCATGAAAAGTTCCATTTCTAACCGTTATTTCACGGAGAATATCATTTTTCTGAGTCACCGTAACAATTCCTGATGTTTGACTAAATATATCTTTTACTACTTCTGTTCCTGCTTCAATCCATTTCATATCTTCAATCATTAGAAGAGATATATCCTTGTTTATTTCATGCGTCTCTTGGGGAATCCAAAGCAATGTCCCCCCCTGACTAACTTCAAAACCATTTTTAGATGATCTTGCTTTTTTGACACTTAATCCCGGTGAGTATTTTATTAATCCACCAGTTTTTGTACGGAACCTTTCATCTGTTAAATCTGCTATGACCTCACCATTACTGATTTTACTACCGGGTGAAATGTTCAAACGATAAGAAGTTCCATCTTTAGATTCTAAATTATATATTTGACCCGAATGCGTAGATTCTTCAATTAATTTAAAATTGCTTAAGGACATTGAAGTAGTAACAATCTCAACTTCTCTTGAATCTCCTACTGATTCTTTTAATCGAATTTGTCCGCCATACTCACTTGCTTGGCTTGCCTCTGCTAGAACAGTTCCCTCAGTTACAGACGTTCCAGATGAGATGACTGGTCTTGCATTAGGAGGTAAATTATAAACATCACCCGCTAAAACCCACAATCTACCTAATCTTTGAGCTTTTACAGTAATATTGCCCTGCCTATCTGTAACCTCCTTTGGTTGAATAACTTTGTCGTACCTGACTTGACCAGCTAAATCACAGATAACATCCTTTGTTGCTTTTTCAACGCTCTTCTTTACTGCTCCAACAGTAATCTGAGCAACTGTTATGTCAGAATTAATTTCCTCACCATTTTCAACAAATAAGAGTGAACCACTAGAAACTTCAATTTTTTGAGCTTTATTAGAATTATTTCCTTGAGGAACTATTTTTAAAATGAAGTCAACTTCGGCTTGTTTGGCTTCTACACCATGAGGAGTTCTATAACCTCTTACCTTAGCTTTTGAACTAAATTCAACTCTACCAGCAATCTTTGATCTTACTACTCCACTTTCAGCAGTTGATACACCTCCAGTATGGAAAGTTCTCATTGTTAATTGAGTGCCTGGTTCTCCAATAGATTGAGCAGCAATTATTCCTACTGCCTCACCTAAATCAACCAAATGATTATGAGCCAAAGCCCATCCGTAACATCTCCTGCATACCGATCTATTTGCTTCACAAGTTAATGGTGACCTTATTTTTACTTTTGAAATAGATGCTGTCTCAATTTTTTGTGTTAATGACGGATCTATTGCAGTATTTTGAGGAATAATTAAGTTGCCTTCAGGATCTAAAATATCCTCAGCGGTTAGTCTACCAAGAAGCCTCGTTTCATATCTACCATCTTCAGCTTCTACAACTATTGATCGCTTTGTTCCACAATCTTCTTCTCTAACAATTACATCTTGGGCGACATCAACTAATCTTCTGGTCAAATAGCCAGAATCAGCAGTTCTTAAAGCAGTATCCACTAACCCTTTCCTTGCTCCATAAGAAGAAATTACATATTCAGTAACAGTAAGTCCTTCTCTAAAGTTTGTTCTTATTGGCAGATCAATGATTTCTCCTTGAGGATTAGCCATCAATCCTCTCATACCAACAAGTTGTCTTACCTGAGACATGTTACCTCTTGCTCCTGAATTAGCCATCATCCAAACGGAATTTAGAGGATCATTTTGGTTGAAATTATTTTTAACAGCATCTACTAATCTCTCATTGGTTTCAGTCCAGGTATCTATAACTTTTGTATGTCTCTCAACTTCTGTGATTTCACCAAGTCTATAGCATTCCTCTGTAGCAGATATTTGTTCTTCAGCCTGTCCTATCAAACCTTGTTTAGCTTCGGGAACTTTTAAGTCATCTACTGAAATAGAAACAGCAGCTTGGGTGGCATATTTAAATCCTAAGTCCTTTAAATTATCAGCCATGGCAGCAGTTATAGCAGTACCATGAGTTTTATAGGCCCATGAAACTAAATTTTTCAAGGCTTTCTTATCAACTACTTTATTCTTGAATGTCGGCGGGGTTTTAGCCAAAGCCGGCATAATAACTGGATTATTTTTTTTTGAGTTTTTAGTAGTTTTACGAACTCTAGATGCTTTTTTAGGTTTAGATGATGTCATGATTTTTAAGTGAATGAAAAATAGTTTTTAAAGATTACGTTTTAGATACAGAATCAATGATGATATAGTTCATAACTACTCTCCCGACAGTTGTTAAAACAAATCTACTTATTAAGTTATTCTGAGAGTCAAATCTGTCTCTTCTAAAATTCCACATCTCTATTCTTGAGCCATCTTCAAGCTCTTCTGTTTTTTTAGGGGTACTCATTTCCTCTTCATCTTCAACTTCTCCATTAAATCTAACCCATATCCATTCATGTAAGCTAAGTCTTTTATCTTCAAAAGCAAAAATGACATCTTCTAGTGAAGCAAAAGTAGTATTATTATCTCCAAAATCAGGTTTTTTATAATTCGGTTGCAATGCCGTCAGATAGTAAGATCCTAAAACCATATCTTGTGACGGAGTAACGATTGGTTCTCCAGTAGCAGGAGAAAGAATATTATTGCTAGCTAACATAAGCATGCGTGCTTCAGTTTGTGCCTCTAAAGCTAAAGGAACATGAACTGCCATTTGATCTCCGTCAAAGTCAGCATTAAATGCAGGACACACTAAAGGATGAAGTTGTATTGCTCTACCTCCAACTAATTTTGGTTCAAAAGCTTGAATTCCTAATCGATGCAGGGTAGGAGCTCTATTTAAAAGGATTGGGTGGCCTTCAATCACTTCTTGAAGTACCTGCATAACTTCATCATCAGCTTTTTGTATTAATTTCTTTGCAGCTTTGATATTATTCACAATATTTTGGCGTATCAATCTATGTATTACAAAAGGTTGAAAAAGCTCAATAGCCATTTCCTTTGGGAGACCACACTGATGCATTTTTAATTTGGGTCCGACAACTATTACAGATCTTCCAGAATAGTCAACACGCTTACCTAGAAGATTCTGCCTAAATCTTCCTTGTTTTCCTTCAATGATGTCACTAAGGGACTTAAGAGCTCTATTGTTTGCTCCTACGACAGTTCTTCCTCTCCTTCCATTATCTATAAGAGCATCAACTGCCTCTTGAAGCATCCTTTTTTCATTTCTTACGATGATTTCAGGAGCTAAAATTTCTTGAAGCCTAGCTAGTCTATTATTTCTATTAATTACTCTTCTGTAAAGATCGTTTAAATCAGAAGTTGCGAATCTGCCCCCATCAAGCTGAACCATAGGTCTAAGATCTGGAGGTATCACTGGAATAGCATCTAAGACCATCCATTCAGGCTTAGCGTTAGTTGCTATGAAATTATCAATAACTCTTATCCTTTTAATAAGTTTTGCCCTTTTTTGTCCCTTACTTTGTGTAATTTCTTCTCTGAGCTCCTCAGCAACTTGATTTAAATCAAGGTCCTCAAGTAATTGCTTAAGGGCTTCAGCACCAATACCAACAAAAGGTTCATTTTCAATAGTTGAATCTTCAGCATAGATTTCATCTTCAATTTCTAGCCATTCATCCTCAGTAAGTAATTGCTTATATTTGAGTTCTTTATGATCACCGGGGTCTAAAACAACATAACAATTAAAATAAACTATTTGTTCTACATCTCTTAGTGGAATATCCAAAAGTATTGCAACATAACTAGGAATACCTTTCAAATACCAAACATGGGAAACTGGCGCAGCAAGTTTTATGTACCCCATCCTATGTCTTCTAACTCTACTTTCAGTTACTTCAACACCACATCTCTCACAAACAATGCCTCGATGTCTAACTCTTTTATACTTACCACAATGGCATTCCCAATCCTTAGAAGGCCCAAAAATTTTTTCACAAAACAATCCATCCATTTCTGGTTTAAGTGTCCTGTAATTAATAGTTTCAGGTTTCGTAACTTCACCCACCACTTGTCCATTGGGTAAGGTCCTCTGTCCCCAATCCATTATTCTTTGAGGAGAGGCTATTGAGATTTTGACGTAATCAAAATGATTTTCAGTTCTTAAGTTGCTATTTGTCATTTTTGGGAATTTAAATTAGAAGTTTTTAATTGAGTATTTAATCTTCCTCATATTCAGAGGTTCCTAGTGATTCGTAAGTCGGCCTCGATGGAGTATTCCTTCTTGGATTTACATCTTGCATTAAATCCACCTCTTTTCCTTCATCCGTATAAACCCCAATATCTAATCCAAGAGATTGTAATTCTCTCATAAGAACTTTAAAAGACTCAGGAGTACCGGGCCTAGGTATTGGTTTACCTTTTACGATTGCATTAAGAGCCTCATTTCTTCCTTGCATATCATCAGATTTAACAGTTAATAATTCTTGGAGAGTATAGGCTGCTCCATATGCTTCAAGAGCCCATACTTCCATTTCTCCAAGTCTTTGTCCGCCCTGCTGAGCTTTCCCACCCAATGGTTGCTGTGTGACCAAAGAGTAAGGACCAGTAGATCTTGCATGAATTTTGTCATCAACCAAATGCACTAACTTAAGGAAGTGTGAGTATCCAACCGCGACTGGCTGATCAAAGGGCTCACCTGTTCTACCATCTTTAAGTAATAATTTTCCTGGATCTTCAGGATTGTAAACCCATGCTTTACCAGGCTGTTTTGAGGCTTCCTCTAAAAATGCTTGAACTGTCTGATGTGATTTCTCAGCACCATACATTTCATCAAAAGGTACAACTTTCACCCTACAATTTAAGTTGGAGGCTGCCCATCCCATTAATAATTCAAAAACTTGACCTACGTTCATCCTACTTGGGACTCCTAGAGGATTAAGAACTATATCTACAGGAGTTCCATCTGGGAGATAAGGCATATCTTCTCTTGGTAAGATTCTGCTAATAATCCCTTTATTACCATGCCTTCCAGCCATTTTGTCGCCTACTTGGATTTTCCTCCTCTGGGCCACATAAACTCTAACAACCATATTGGCCCCAGGAGGCAATTCGTCACCTTGTTCTCTGGTGTAGATACGAACATCCAATACTCTTCCCTTTTCTGTCTTTGGGACCCTAAGAGAGTTATCTCGAACATCTCGAGCCTTTTCACCGAAAATCGCTCTCAAAAGTTTTTCTTCGGGTGGTTGGTCTGATTCGCCTTTAGGAGTAACTTTTCCTACAAGAATATCTCCACTCTCGACAAAAGCTCCAATTCTAATTATTCCCATTTCATCAAGATTATTCAAGCTTTCTTCAGAGATATTAGGAATCTCTCTTGTGATTTCTTCAGGTCCCAACTTTGTTTGTCTTGCCTCAATTTCATATTTTTCTATATGTACCGATGTATATAAATCATCAGTTACCATCCTCTCGCTTACAAGAATTGCATCTTCGTAGTTGTAGCCTTCCCAAGGCATATATGCGATTAAGACATTCTGACCTAGTGCTATTTCTCCTCCTTCACATGCCGATCCATCTGCTAAAACCTGGCCAGATATAACTTGATCTCCAATTTTTACTATGGGTCTTTGGTTTAGGCAGGTATCTTGATTTGATCTTTGATATTTTTGAAGATAGTGAAAATGTTCATTACCATCATCATCTTTCACGATAATCTCATTAGCATCAACGTAAGATACAGTTCCATTAACTTTTGTGATAGGTACCATCCCCGAGTCTCTAGCAACTTGAGATTCTAAACCTGTCCCAACTAAAGGACGTTCTGGTCTGAGCAATGGAACGGCTTGTCGTTGCATATTCGATCCCATCAGAGCTCTATTTGCATCATCATGTTCCAAAAAGGGAATAAGTGATGTTGCAACTGAAATTACTTGAACGGGTGAGAGTTGAACATAATCAACTTGATGAGGAGGTACTTTTTCAAAATCTTGTCTATATCTTACCGGTATTAGATCTGCAAGTATATTTCCATCCTTGTCAGTTGCTACATCTCCTGGAGCGACCCTGCACTCATCCTCTAAGTCAGCAGAAAGATAAACAGGATTACCTTCTTTATTAACCTGGCCATTATTAACTTCCCAAAAAGGAGTTTCAATAAAACCATACTCATTAACTCTTGCATGTGTAGCTAGAGAATTTATCAGTCCTGCATTTGGACCTTCAGGAGTCTCAATAGGACATAGTCTTCCGTAATGTGATGGATGTATATCTCTTACTGCAAAGCCTGCTCTTTCTCGCGTTAAACCTCCAGGACCTAGGGCCGAGATTCTTCTCTTATGCGTTAATTCAGCCAGAGGATTGGTTTGATCCATAAATTGACTTAATTGACTTGAGCCAAAAAACTCCTTTATGGCAGCGACCAAAGGTTTAGGATTAACTAGTTGAGCAGGAGTCAGAGAATCTGTTTCACCAACAGTCATTCTTTCTTTAATAATTCTCTCCAAACGGTTAAGTCCAACCCTTACTTGATTTTGAAGAAGCTCTCCCACAGATCTAACTCTTCGATTACCAAGATGGTCAATATCATCCAAACTCGCACCACCAATATCCAATTCTAGGTTAATTAAGTAATCAATAGTAGAAAGAACATCTTCATGAGTAAGTGTTCTGACTTCATCTGGAACAGTAAGTCTCAATTTTTTATTTATTTTATATCTACCAACACGGCCTAAATCATATCTTTTTGGATCAAAAAATCTACTGTGTAATAGTTGTTGCCCACCAGAAACAGAAGGTGGTTCACCAGGACGTAACTTCTTGTAGAGCTCAAGTAAGGCCTGATCTTCTGAATTTATACCTTCTTCATTTGCTGAATCAATTGATTTCTGATAGAACTCAGGATGCCTAAGTTTATCAACCACATCATTATCAGAAAGTCCCATTGCCCTCATAAGAACATGGGCATTAATTTTTCTAGTTTTATCAACTCTTACATAGAGTAAATTATTTTTATCAGTTTCAAATTTTAACCATGCGCCTCTATTAGGAATAACGCTGGCGTTGTAAGTTCTTCGACCATTTTTATCCTGTTCGTCTTTGAAATATACGCCTGGACTACGAACAATTTGATTAACAATTACTCGTTCAGCTCCATTAATGATGAAAGTTCCTCTTTCAGTCATTAATGGCAGTTCCCCAATAAATACTTCTTGTTCTTTGATTTCTCCTGTCTCTTTATTAATTAATCTGCAAGTTACATACATTTGAGAGGCAAATGTTGCATCTCTCCTTTTTGCTTCCTCAACATCATGTCTAGGTCTTTTTAACCTATAATCTTGACCAATAAAATGTAATTCTAATTTACCTGTGTAATCAGAAATTGGGGAAAAATTCTGTAATTCCTCTATTAAACCCTTTTCCAAAAACCATTTAAAGCTTGCTCTTTGTACTTCAACTAAATCTGGTAGATAAGTAGCTGTTTTTGCTACCTGTAAAGCGCTACTGCTCATCCAAGAAAACCTGAGATTATGTGAGATTTACTATTTACTTATCAATTTACTAAATTATTTAGTTCTTTAACTCTAGTTTTTAGTTAAATCAAACATAAAATCTCGATTTCAACAAAAAATCTAACTTAACTTAAAGCTAAAAAAATTTAGCTAAATAGCCATAAAACCATTAAATTAGAAAGTTAAAACTAAAAAATTCAGGAAATTTCAAGTAATTTTTAATAATAGCAGCTGCAGTGTCATCTTAACAAGTCAAATTTAAACAAATCTTCAGCATTCTTGTATGACTCTTTGGCAATTGTGATTAGATCTGTAGATCTTATATCTGCCATAAAATTTGCAACATTTTCAACAAATGCAGGTTCATTTCTTTTACCTCTGTGGGGAACAGGGGCTAAGAAGGGTGAATCAGTTTCAATTAAGTATTTATCATTTGGAACGATTTTGGCACACTCATGAATTTCATATGCTTTTGGGAAAGTTACTATTCCACTAAAACTGATATAAAAACCAAGATCCAAGAATTGCTTCATTTCTTTTGGGGTTCCTGTCCAACAATGAAGTACACCTTTCGGACATTTTCCTTTTTTAGAGAGATCATTACATATATCGATCATTTCAATTGCAGCATCTCTGCAATGGATAATTACGGGCAATTCAAGTTCATAAGCTAACTCCATTTGAGGAATAAGAGCATCAATTTGCTGAGTTTTATTTTCATTCTTAAAAAAATCTAGGCCTAATTCCCCAATAGCTACAACTCTTCTATCTTCTTGAGCTGTTCTTCTTAAAAGAGATTGGGAACTTAGTTCCCATTTTTTTGCTTCTAGCGGATGCAAACCAACAGAATAATAAATTTCATTAAATTCATGAGATATTTTTTTCAACTTAGGAATTTCTGTTAATTCACAACAAGCATGAACTAATTTTTTTACACCTCTTGAACGTAATCTTAGAATGACATCATCAAGATCTTTCTCAAAATTTTCAAATATTAAATGACAGTGCGAGTCTATGAGTTCAATATCGCTCATAATTTTGATCCGCCTTTTTACTTTGTAGTAAGAGTAGTTTTTACAAAATTGTTAATTTTTGATTTTTTATTGGCGCCATTATTCTTATGAAGAACATTTTTTTTAACTGCTTTATCAATTAAACTAAAAACTTTGTTAAGACTTGTTTTCACTAAATTTTTATTTTCCTCATTAGGGTCTTTTTTATATTGTTCGCAATTCTCTAAGGTTTTTTTAGTCAAAGTTCTTACTATAGATTTATATGACTTATTAATTAAACGATTTCTTTCGGCAATTTGTATTCTCTTTTTTGCTGATTTAATATTGGCCACAGAGGGAACTCAAATAGAAGATTTCTATCATAACAAATAGATCGACTACTAATCAATATTATATAATTTAGAAAGGTATTAAATTGAGTGTCGAGCCTTTCAATTTAAAAAAAATCAAGAATATGAAGATTATTAATAATAAAAAAGACGCCATCCAAGAATTAAAAAGGATTTCTACTCGAACTAATTCGGAAAACAATAACAAGATAAATGCGATTGTCGAAAAAATTCTTCAAGAGGTAAAAAATCATGGAGATATAGCAGTGGAAAAATATACCAAAAAATTTGATGGTTTCAACCCTGATCCTATGCAAGTTAGCGCTGATGAATTAAAGAATGCATGGGATGATATTGATAGCAATTTAAAGCGCTCACTTGAGGTTGCCCATAAAAGAATTAAAAAATTCCATGAGAAAGAAATTCCATCATCTTTCATTATCAAAGGTGACTATGGGGATACAGTCCAAAGGAGATGGAGTCCAGTTAAAAAAGCTGGCATTTATATCCCTGGAGGTAGAGCCGCTTATCCAAGTACTGTATTAATGAATGCGATACCTGCAAAAGTAGCAGGAGTAGAAGAGATTATAATGGTATCTCCTGGAAATACAGAAGGGAAAATAAACAAAACTGTTTTAGCTGCAGCTCACTTATCAGGAATCAAAAAGGTTTTTAGAATTGGAGGAGCTCAAGCAATTGGTGCTTTAGCATTTGGCACAAATCAAATCAACAAAGTTGATGTTATTTCAGGCCCAGGTAATATCTATGTAACTACTGCTAAAAAACTAATTTATGGCTTTACAGGAATTGATTCTTTGGCTGGTCCAAGTGAGATATTAATTATTGCAGATGAAACAGCTCAAAGCTCTCATATAGCATCTGATCTACTAGCACAAGCAGAGCATGATCCTTTTGCTTCTTCAATACTTCTAACTACCTCAAAGAGCCAAGCAAAAGAAGTTATAGAGGAAATTTATAAAAAAATAGACGATCATCCAAGAAAAGAAATTTGCATGCAATCAATAAAAAATTGGGGATTAATAGTTATTTGCAAGAATTATGAATCATGTATTGAACTAAGCAATAACTTTGCTCCAGAACACTTAGAAATTTTAGCTTTAGATTCAAAGAAAATTCTTGAAGGGATAGAGAATGCAGGAGCAATATTTATGGGGAAATGGACTCCGGAAGCTGTGGGAGATTATCTTGCTGGACCAAATCATACTTTACCCACATCAGGAAATTCTAGATTTAGCGGTTCTCTAGGAGTTGAAACTTTTATGAAAAATACTTCAATAATAGAATTTAATGAAGAAAGTTTAAAAGTTAATAGTCTTGATATCATAAATCTTGCTAAAAGTGAGGGCTTACATAGTCATGCAAGCTCGGTACAAATAAGATTTGAAGATTAGCCAACTTTTGAGGGAGAGTAAACAACAGGAAGACTGTTTTC
Source organism: Prochlorococcus sp. scB241_528O2 (assembly GCA_000634115.1). GTDB lineage: Bacteria > Cyanobacteriota > Cyanobacteriia > PCC-6307 > Cyanobiaceae > Prochlorococcus_A. The sequence goes on from JFLJ01000156.1 coordinate 57,152, forward strand.
AATTTTCCCCACCAAAACTTTGCTTGTAAGATCAACGAATAATCCATTTTCTAATACTCCTGGAATATTATTAATACTCATTTCAATTTCTTTTGGATTCTTAATCCCATCATTAAACAATACATCTAGAATCAGGTTGCCTTGGTCAGTAACAACTGGGCCAGCTTTTTTAGTAGCCATTCTTAATATAGAATCGCCATTCATTTCTGAAATCACATCCTGAACTTGCTTCCAAGCATTAGGAAGAACTTCTACAGGTAAAGGAAAAGATTGATTTAATTGTTGTACGAGTTTAGTTTCGTCAACAACAATCAACAAATGCTCAGCTTTAGATGCTACTAACTTTTCTCTAACATGGCATGCTCCTCCTCCTTTTATTAATTGAAATCCAGGATCAACTTCATCTGCTCCATCAATAGCTAAATCGATTTGAGAAACAGAAGCTAAATCGATAAGCGGAATATCGAGTTCAAGCGCTAAAACTTCTGATTGAAAGGAAGTTGCCACACCTCTTATATTTTTCAGTTTTCCAGAACGAATTTCATCAGCGAGGCTTTTTATCATAAGCGCAGCTGTAGATCCAGATCCTAATCCGAGAATCATGTCACTCTTTACTTCCTTAATTGCTGCATCAGCAACTATTTGTTTCATTTGAGTTTGTGAATCCAAAATCTTTTTTTCTAAGTTTATAAATAATTAAATTTCAATCGGTGATTTATGTCAAACCTGGGAGAGGTTCTGGTTTAATATTTATCTCTATCTCCTTATTATCTCTTAAAACATTTAGGAGGAATACTTTGCCTACCTGAGCTTTTTCTACTTCATCTAGTAAAGCTTTAGGTTCTTCTATAGAGATATTTTCTGCTGCTATTACTAAATCGCCTCTTCTTAAACCAGCTTTTTCAGCAGGACTATTAGGTATGACTGATTGAATTAAAGCTCCATTCCTTTCAGGTAATTTAAATATTGAATTTGGGTCTTGATTATGTTCTTTAGCAATTCTAGGATTCAGAGAAATCAATTGGACCCCTAAATAGGGATGAATAACTTCCCCATTCTTAAGAAGCTGATCAGAAACACTTTTCGCTAGGTTAATAGGTATTGCAAAACCTAGACCTGCTCCTGGGCCACTTCTTACCAATGTATTGATTCCTATTACCTCACCATTTGAATTAATAAGCGGTCCTCCAGAATTTCCTGGATTTATTGCCGCATCAGTCTGAATAAGATCAAGCCTTTTATCTGAAAAACCTAGACTATTAATATCCCTATGTAGGCTACTTACAATACCTAATGTGACTGTTTTTTCTAGACCATAAGGTGTGCCAAGAGCTATTGCCCAATCTCCGACTTCAAGATCTTCAGAATTTCCAAGTGGAGCAAAAATAGTATAAGTTGATTGCTCAATTTTTACCAAAGCTAGGTCAGTTACTGAATCTGTTCCCAAAACGTGGCCATCACAAATAGTTCCATCTGCCAAAGTTACTGAAACATCATCAACTCTTTCTACGACATGAGCATTTGTAAGAACCAAACCATTATCATTAATTATTACTCCAGAACCTTGGCCTCTCTCTCTATCAGGAGTAAATCCTTGTTCCCCAAGTAAATCTCTCAATAGAGGGTCAAGTAAAGTTGGATCAAATTGTTGCCTTTCTACCAATCGCTCAGTATCAATTTTTACAACTGCAGGACCAACATTTTTCACTGCAGACGATACAAAATTGTGGCTTTCAGCAGAATTCAAAGCTAAAACTTCAGATTCTTGAGAGAAATTAAAAAAACAAAAACAAATAATAATGAATATTTGGATTAAATTAATAAATTTAATCTTTAGAGACTTCATATATTTAATGATTGTTTAGTTTATTAAACAAATCTAATTGAAGAAATACATTATTGTTGTTTTTTTGTTTACATCCATAAAATACAAATTTTTGAATTTTCTATAGAAAAAACTTTTTTATATGTAAAAATTGTTTTTACATAAATTTAAATAAATTTGAATAAAGAAAACAAAATTAAACTAGAAACTCTATTAAAAAAAGTTGCCGATGTATGGGATTTCAAAATCTGCAGTTTAAATATACAAACTAATCAAAATCCAATTGTTTTAGAAATTATGATAAAAAAAACGAATGGTGATGATATTTCACTTGATGACTGTGCACTATTTAACGCCCCAGCATCTGAAGAAATAGAAAATTCAAATCTTTTAAATTGTTCATATGTGTTAGAAATTAGTAGTCAAGGGGTCAGTGATGAATTAACCTCAGATAGAGACTTCAAAACTTTTAAGGGTTTTCCAGTTAATGTTGAGTTAAACCAAAAGAATTCAAAAATAAAGATTCTGAATGGTTTACTTTATGAAAAGTCTAAAGATTTTTTAGCCATTAACATAAAAGGTAAGATAAAAAAAATCCCTTTTGATGAAGTACTAAAAATTAGTCTTTGTACATTAAAAGATTAATTATTTCAACCATTATTCAATTTTCCCATCATAGATGGCATTAGTTATTCTCCCAGGTTTAAACAATCTTATTGAAGACATTAGTGAGGAAAAAAAGTTACCTCCTAATATCGTGGAAGCGGCCTTGCGCGAAGCTTTATTAAAAGGATACGAAAAATATAGAAGAACTTTTTATATTGGGATTAATGAAGATCCATTTGATGAGGAATATTTTAGTAATTTTGATGTTGGACTAGATCTAGATGAAGAAGGTTATAGGATATTATCTAGTAAAATAATTGTTGAAGAAGTTGAGAGCGAAGATCATCAAATATCTCTCATAGAAGTCAAACAAGTAGCTGATGATGCTCAAATAGGTGACACAGTCGTTTTAGACGTTACTCCAGAAAAAGAGGATTTTGGGCGCATGGCTGCTTCAACAACAAAGCAAGTTTTAGGCCAAAAATTAAGAGATCAACAAAGAAAAATGATCCAAGAAGAATTTGCAGATTTGGAAGATCCTGTTTTAACTGCAAGAGTTATAAGATTTGAAAGACAATCAGTAATTATGGGAGTTAGTTCGGGTATTGGTAGACCTGAAGTAGAGGCTGAACTTCCCAAGAGAGATCAATTACCAAATGATAATTACAGAGCAAATGCAACTTTCAAAGTATTTTTGAAAGAAGTTAGCGAAATAGCCAGAAAAGGGCCACAACTTTTTGTAAGTAGAGCAAATGCTGGTTTAGTGGTTTATTTATTTGAAAATGAAGTACCGGAAATTCAAGAAGGTACAGTCAAAATTGTTGCTGTTTCAAGAGAAGCAAATCCTCCTTCAAGAGCTGTTGGGCCTAGAACAAAAGTAGCTGTTGATAGTGTTGAACAAGAAGTGGACCCTGTAGGTGCCTGTATTGGGGCTAGAGGGGCAAGAATACAACAAGTAGTTAATGAACTAAGAGGAGAAAAAATTGATGTTATTAAGTGGTCATCTGATCCAATTCAGTATATTTTAAACTCTTTAAGTCCTGCGAAAGTCGATCTAGTAAGACTAGTTGACCCAGAAGGGCAACATGCACACGTACTAGTTCCTCCTGATCAATTAAGTCTAGCAATTGGTAGAGAAGGTCAAAATGTAAGACTTGCCGCAAGATTAACTGGTTGGAAGATCGATGTTAAAAACTCACATGAATACGATCAAGAAGCAGAAGATGCTGCAGTTTCTGAATTAATAATTCAAAGAGAAGATGAAGAGAAGCTCCAACGAGAAGCTGAGCTAAGATTAGAAGCAGAACAAGCTGAGCGCGCTGCAGAAGATGCTAGATTAAGAGAGCTTTATCCCCTACCTGAAGATGATCAAGAATATGGAGAAGAACAATATGAAGGAGAAGACTTCTCAGATAATGATCAATTAGAGACAGTTCAAGATACTGAAATATCTTACAAAGAAGAGGAAAAATAATGATAAACCAGATCCCTGTTATGCGTGTATGTATTTCATGCAGAAAAACATATGACAGGAAACATCTTTTAAAGATTACCAAAGATCATAAACAAGGCATTATGTTTCAAAAGGGAATGGGACGATCAGCTTACATTTGTAAGTCAAAAAATTGTTACTCAGATTCCAAGATCAAAAAAAAGCTTCAAAAAGCTTTAAAAACATTTTTAGAACCTGAATTTATTGAATTTTTTGAAAAAGAAATTACAAGCCACAATGACTATCCCTATAAGGGAATATAATTAAACAAAATCCTCTTGAAATTTCAAAAAGAGTACAAATCAGATTAAATGACCATCAGCGATAAAATCAGAATTTACGAACTTTCCAGAGACTTAAATCTGGAAAATAAAGATATATTGGATGCCGCTCAAAAACTCTCAATTTCAGTAAAAAGCCATAGCAGTTCTATTAGTGTAGAGGACGCAAAAAAAATAAAAAATCTTATTTATAAAAAAAATTCAGATAAAACAATACTTTCCATTAATAAACCTTCAATTAAAAAAGATAATTACAAACAAAACAAAGAAGATAAATCTCCCGTTATCTCTTCTTTAAAAGGTAACCCTCTCAAAGATAATTTAAAAAATAAGCCATTAATGATAAAACCTCTTAATAAGCCTGCGAATCAAAAAATAATTTTAAATCAACTTAAAAATCCCAATAAACCCAATATTAATAACAGCTCACAATCTCAAACAAATCTTACAAATCAAAATATCAAGAGTAAGCCTTCACAAAATTTCAACCAAGATAAAAAAACTTTACGCAATAACACAACCCCACCTATTAAAAGTCCTGCAAAACCTCCTATTCAACTAATTGCAAAACCTAAAAATATAAATAATAATGTTAATTCTAATGAATCCTCCAAGAAAATATACAACTCTGGGGATAAAAAACAACTACCAAAAAAACCTGATCAAAATACAAACAAACCTAAAACACAAAACTCTAATAGTAGAGTAAATACCCCAGAGCTCGTAGGGGCTCCGATAAGAAGAGAAGATACTAAAAAGAACAGTAATAATAAACAAAACATATCTTTTAAACCAACTGTCCCCAATAGACCTGGTGCTCCTAACAGACCTGGAATGCCCAATAGACCCGGATTAAGAAATAATCCATCAAATCAAGGTAGACCGGGCTCATTTAATAGACAAGCCAATCCCAACAGAGCCGGTGCTCCTAACAGACCTGGAATGCCCAATAGACCTGGTTCTAAATTCAATGGACAAAAGTCATCTGGGATAAGGAAACCAGTATCACCTAATGAACTTCTGCAACTTCAAAAAACTAATAAATCTGAGTCAGCCAAACCAAGTTCGAATAATAAAGAAAAACAAAAAATTGAGTCGCCTAAACAGAAGGTGAAAGCTCCTAATAGTCGCCCAAATGCTGCCCCGAGTTCTAAAAAACCACCTCATAGAACATTTTCAAATAGTTCCAAAAAACCAGGGAGGACTGATTGGGATGATAGTGCAAAACTAGAGGCATTAAGAAATAAAAATCCCCAGAAACAAAGACAGAAAGTTCATATTATCGGTGAGAATGATGATTCACTTACATCTGAAACAAGTGGATACTCAGGCGAGAAAATTTCAATATTATCAGCAAGTTTAGCCCGACCAAAGAAAGAAAAATCTACTGAACCTGAATCTCAAAAATCTGTAAAACAATTTAAGAAGAAGAAAAAAGAGTCAACAAGACAAAGGCAGAAAAGAAGAGCTTTGGAATTAAAGGCTGCAAAAGAAGCTAAGCAAGTAAGGCCAGAGATGATAATAGTTCCCGAAGATAATTTAACTGTTCAAGAATTAGCTGATAAATTAAGTCTTGAAAGTTCTGAAATAATCAAATCTCTTTTCTTTAAAGGAATAACGGCAACTGTAACTCAATCACTTGACTTAGCAACTATTGAAACAGTAGCAGAAGAATTTGGAGTACCTGTTTTGCAAGATGATGTACAGGAAGCTGCTGAGAAAACGGTTGATATGATTGAATCTGATGATATTGATAGCCTAATAAAAAGGCCACCTGTTATTACAGTAATGGGGCATGTAGATCATGGCAAAACAAGTCTTTTAGATTCCATAAGAGAATCAAGAGTAGCTTCGGGAGAAGCAGGAGGAATAACTCAACATATAGGAGCTTATCAAGTTGAATTTGATCATGAATCTAAAAAGAAAAAATTAACTTTCCTAGATACTCCTGGTCATGAAGCCTTTACAGCAATGAGAGCAAGGGGGACCAAAGTAACTGATGTGGCTGTTCTTGTAGTAGCGGCAGATGATGGTTGTAGACCTCAAACTCTTGAGGCTATTAGTCATGCAAGAGCCGCAAAAGTACCAATTGTTGTCGCAATAAATAAAATTGATAAAGAAGGGGCCTCTCCAGATAGGGTCAAGCAAGAGCTTTCAGAAAAAGATTTAATTGCTGAAGATTGGGGAGGAGATACTGTGATGGTTCCAGTAAGTGCAATCAAAAAACAAAATATTGATAAATTGCTAGAAATGATTTTATTAGTTTCGGAAGTTGAAGATCTTCAAGCTAATCCTGACAGATCTGCCAAAGGTACTGTTATTGAAGCTCACCTTGATAAAGCCAAAGGTCCTGTAGCTACTCTATTAGTACAAAATGGTACCTTAAAATCTGGTGATGTTTTAGCTGCAGGTTCAGTCCTTGGGAAAATTAGAGCAATGGTTGATGAGCATGGAAATAGAATCAAAGAAGCAGGACCATCATTCCCAGTAGAAGCATTAGGATTCAGTGAAGTACCAACAGCAGGCGATGAATTTGAGGTTTACCCTGATGAGAAAACTGCTCGAGCTATTGTCGGAGATAGAGCTACAGATGCTAGAGCCACAAAATTAGCTCAGCAAATGGCCTCCAGAAGAGTTAGCTTATCCTCCTTATCTACTCAAGCAAATGATGGAGAATTAAAAGAGTTAAACTTAATTCTCAAAGCTGATGTTCAAGGTAGTGTTGAAGCAATATTGGGTTCATTAGAACAATTACCAAAAAATGAAGTTCAAGTAAGAGTTCTACTCTCTGCTCCAGGAGAAATAACTGAGACAGATATAGATCTCGCAGCTGCATCAGGGTCGGTAATCATTGGATTTAACACCTCATTGGCATCTGGAGCAAAGAGAGCAGCTGATGCAAATGATGTTGACATTAGAGAATATGAAGTAATCTATAAACTCCTAGAAGATATTCAATTGGCTATGGAAGGTCTACTTGAACCAGATCTTGTAGAAGAATCATTGGGTAAAGCAGAAGTAAGAGCAATTTTCGCGGTTGGGAAAGGAGCTATCGCAGGCTGTTATATACAAACTGGAAAATTACAAAGAAATTGTTCTCTTAGAGTTATTAGATCAGAAAAAGTAATTTTTGAAGGTAATTTAGACTCTCTTAAGAGGTCGAAAGATGACGTAAAAGAAGTAAATACAGGATTTGAATGTGGAGTTGGTTGTGATAAATTCTCTTCGTGGATGGAGGGAGACATAATCGAAGCATTCAAATTTGTTACTAAAAAAAGGACATTAACTCAATAATTAATTATTAAACCTATTAATCTTTATTCCTATCAAGGAATAATAAAGTTGGAAATAATATAGAAGCACCCACTTGTATGAGAAGATTATTTTGCTGTAATTCACTTCCGCTTGCAATTTTTGAAAGCATTATTAACAGTCCCAAAATTGCTGACCCACTAAAAGCGATCCACAATATTCTCCTTAATCCCTTAAAAGGAGACTGGGATTCCTTAAGTAATTTCTTTTTTAATTCAGGATCTATTTTTGACATAAATTCTTTCAATTATAAAATTAAGTCTATATGAAAATATTAATATTTTAATATTGCCGGTATAGCTCAGGGGTAGAGCAGCTGTTTCGTAAACAGTTGGCCATTGGTTCAATTCCAATTATCGGCATTTCAAAAGCAAATTTTTAAAAAGAATGTTTAGTAAATTCTTACAATTTAAATATCTTTCTAAAATATTTATTTTTATTCCTCTAATTTTTTATTTTGGGAAAAGAAGTTATATTGCTTTCGATGAAGGATTTTATGCATTACAAGCTAGATGGATACTGGATAAAGGTAATTGGACAATTCCACTATGGTGGGATGAGTATGTATTAGACAGAACTATAGGATTACAATTTTTAATTGCAAAGGCACAAGACATCTTTGGAAGAAATATGTTTTCCGCATATCTGCCTACAACAACTGCTGCAATATTGATGCTTTTTATAACTTACAAATTACATGAAGAATTTTTTAATAAAAAATATGCAATTATATCTCCGCTAATACTTTCTACTACATATCTATGGTTTGATTACGCACATTTGGCCACGCAAGATATCATTTACTCATGTTTAGTAACTATTGGAGTATTTTCTTTAGTCAAAATAAAAAGTAAAGATAACCAATTCTTCATTCTACTTTTTGGTATTTGGATTGGTTTATCTTTTATGATGAAAACTTTTCTAGTATTTGTACCTTTATTATCACTCTTACCATATATATACATTAAAAAAAATCTTTTATTCGGTAAATTGTTTTGGCTTGGACTACTCATTGGATTTTTTCCATATTTATTTTGGTCGTTCTCTATCAACCCTTATTTAGATAAAAATATTATTTTTTACTTATTTGAAAAGTTTAACAGTCTCTCTAATAACAATACTTTTACAAATCCTTTCTATTATTATTTTTGGAATGTTCCTGCGACATTCCTGCCATGGAGTATTTTTGCCATTATTGGCACAATATGTAATATTTATGGACGTAAAGATAATAAATATATACTTACCTTTTTTCCCTTAATAGTAATAACTATTCAAAGTATTTTTTCTACAAAAACACCCTACTATAATCTACAAATTTCATCTATTTTGACACTAAATACTTATGTAGGAATAAAATATTTATTTAACTCCAAAAGATTTAAAGGGATTTTTATATTTATCACTTCAAAAATAATTCCAATTTTTATAATCACTCTAACTTTCATATATTATTTTTTCTTTAGAAATATAAGTAACTTGAACTTTAAGGAAAATACATTTCTAGTTATTGGATTATTTTTTTTCGCACTATCTTGGTTATTCATAAAACATAAAAACTCATTCAAAGAAATACTAATAACACTAATAATTGGGCCTTACTTATTAACTTCATTTCTTCTGCAATCAGGATTATTCACTGATAGATCAAGAGAACTACGAGAAAAAATGGAATACGTATCATCTCTTGATATCGTAAAAAATCAACCAATAAAGGTTGATAAAAAAGGAATAAACAATTCTCTTTCTCAATCAAAAATCATAAGAATTTCGTTATTAACTCCTAAACTAAGTGAAGGGATAGAGAGTATTGATAAGTTAAATAAATCAGAATTAGCATGGTCAACTGAAGGTAAAGAATTAAAAAATAATAATTATTCTTACGAAGTTATTTATGAAAACGATATTTTAAAACCATGGAAATTAATATTAAAAAAGTAAATAATCGAAATCAACTTAATTGTCTTTCTCAAACTGTATGAAGTAATGAAATCAGTAAATTCTTGGAATTTAACGAATAATAAACTTCATCAATTATTCAAAAATAATAACGAATTTATTTCAATTAAAGTTAGGGGTAATACTTGGGAGCCAATAACTAGATGGCTAAGATTAGATTCAAGAATTTTTAGAGAAACTACTAGCAAAGCAAGAATAACCTTATGCGATATTGAATCTCTTGCAGAAATTTATAATTATAGATCGATTAGATGGAAAGCAAAAAAATTAACTCCTTTGCCAACTAAACTAATTCCAAAATCTTTAAAAAATATTTTTCGCAAGCTACCAATAATAAAGCAACTTGCCTATGAACTAGAAATAGTTTTTTATAAATATAATGAAAATAATTCCAACCATTTAATATCAATAGTAATTCCTGCAAGAAATGAAGCTGGGAATAAAGAACTTTTAATAAAGGCATTAAATAAATTCAAAGAAATACCCAATAGATTAGAAATTATATTTGTAGAAGGAAATAGCAATGATAATACGTATGAAATTTTGAGAGAGTTAAAAGAAAGTTTCTCAGAGTACTTCAAGATTTCTCTTTTAAAACAAACCTCTAAAGGCAAGAAAAATGCTGTTGTGGAAGGGTTTAATATTTCTTCAGGTGAAACTCTCGCCATAATTGATAGTGATTTTACTGTAGATATTGATGACAGTATTGCAGCAATTATGGAATCAACCAAAAATGAGAATATCTTAATTAATTGTTCCCGCACAACTTTCCCAATGGAAAAAGATGCAATGAGGTGGGCTAATTATATAGGAAATAGACTATTTGCAATATTTTTATCAATTCTAATAAATAAGCCAGTATCAGATTCACTTTGTGGAACAAAAGTTTTTTCAAGAAAATTCTTTAAACTTATGAAAAAAAACGGAAGTTGGGATTCCAAGTCTGACCCATTTGGAGACTTCACAATAATATTTGAAGCAGCAAACAATGATATCAAAATACTTAATTATCCAGTTAGATATTATGCTAGAAAATCTGGTGCACCAAATATATCTAGATGGATCGATGGATTAAAACTGCTTAAAGTATGCTGGATTTATATGATTTCTGATCTTTGAATTAAAATAATTTTTCAGTAGTATTTTTTAAAGATTTTTAATTTCGCCAAATTAGTAATAAAGTAGTTAGATTCTTAATAAAGATAGATTCATTAAAATTTCATAACATGAGTTTTAATTTTGAGTTCAAAAAATTAAATAAAAAAAATCACCACAGAAAGCATTACGGGAAAATTCTTACTGTCAGACTTCCATGTAATCCAATATTTCCAATAGGGCCAATTTATATAGCAGACCATATCCATAAACTTTTCCCAAAAATTGAACAGCAATTTATTGATCTAGCAATAATCCCATCTAATAAAGTTTCCAAATATTTAGCCAGAAAAATTGATCAATTTAGACCTCATCTAATCATTTTCTCTTGGAGAGACATACAAATTTATGCACCTGTCGATGGCAGAAGTGGAAATCCACTACAGAACTCGTTTGAAGTTTTCTATTCAAAAAATATTTTAAAAAAAATTAGAGGTTCTTGGGGAGGATTAAAGCTAATTGCATCTCATTATGGAGAAATATATAGAAATACCTCTTTAGTAAAGATGGGACTTAAAAGAGCACAAAAATATAACAAAGATGTAAAAGTAATTCTAGGAGGTGGAGCTGTTAGTGTTTTCTATGAACAATTAGGAAATTTACTTCCAAAAGGAACTGTAATTTCTATTGGAGAAGGAGAAAACCTTATAGAGAAAATTATTAGGGATGATTCGATAGAGAAAGAAAGATGTTATCTTGCTGGACAGAAACCTCGAAACAAATTAATACATGAACAACCATCAGGAACTATTAAAACAGCCTGCAACTATAAATACATTCAATCCATATGGCCAGAATTAAATTGGTATATAGAGGGAGGAGATTACTATGTAGGGGTTCAAACAAAAAGAGGTTGTCCTCATAATTGTTGTTTCTGTGTTTATACAGTTGTAGAGGGCAAACAGGTGCGTGTTAATCCTGTTAACGAAGTAATAAAAGAAATGAAGCAATTATATGATCTTGGAGTCAGGGGGTTTTGGTTCACAGATGCACAGTTTATCCCTGCAAAAAAACACATTGAAGATGCAAAAACACTTTTGCAAGCTATAAAAGATCAAGGCTGGGACGATATTAATTGGGCTGCATACATCAGAGCAGATAATATTGATGCTGATCTTGCTCAGCTTATGGTAGATACAGGTATGAGTTATTTTGAAATAGGTATAACTTCAGGATCTCAAGAACTTGTTAGAAAAATGAGGTTAGCATATGACCTTGAAACGGTATTAAATAATTGCAGAATGCTAGTCAAATCAGGTTTTAAGAATCATGTTTCAGTTAATTATTCATTTAATGTTTTTGATGAAACTCCAAGCACCATAAGACAAACCATTGCTTACCACAGAGAATTAGAAAATATCTTTGGGAAAGGCTTAGTTGACCCAGCTATATTTTTCATAGGACTACAACCTCATACTCTTCTTGAAAAATACGCATTAGATCATAAAATTTTGAAGCCTAACTATAATCCAATGAGCATGATGCCATGGACAGCAAGAAAACTTCTATGGAATCCAGGCTCTCTAGGGAAAAAACTTGGTGAAGTTTGCTTAGAAGCTTTTGATAATAAAGAAGATGAATTTGGTAAAACAGTAATCAATATTCTTGAAAGAGAATATGGCAAGTCTTCCCTAAAAGAATCCTTAAAAGTTCGTCCCCTGTCGGAAAGGAAACTAGCTCACTCAAAATAAAAAATTTAACCCTTATTAATTATCTTTTTCAATTGAACTAGAAATACCCTTAAATTTTAATGATTCTGAATAGAATTCTGCTGGTTCTAGATCACAAATAATTACCAAACCTACACCCGTATTGTGAGCTTCTAACATTATAGAAATGGCATCTTGCTCGCTTAATTGCGGAACAACTTCTCTTAGAGAAATAGTCACATACTCCATAGAATTAACAGGATCATTATGAAGTAGCACCTTATATTTTGGAGATTTATTTTTTAATTCAGCAGGTTTCTTTTCAATTACTACTGAATTATTACTTACACTTTGTTCTGACTTTATAGATAGCATTAAATTTTTAGAAACTAAATAATACTCTTAATTATATATTAATTATTCTTTCCATTGCATCAATGACATTTGATCGTGAGTTAAATGCTGACAAACGAAAATAGCCCTCTCCTGATAATCCAAATCCGCTCCCAGGTGTACCCACGACACTAACTTTTTGAAGGAGGAAATCAAAAAAGTCCCAAGATGTCATTTGATCAGGTACTTTGATCCAGATATACGGAGCATTGTCACCACCGTAAACTGTATATCCTGCAATCTGTAGTTTGTTTTTCATGATTTTGGCATTTTCCATATAAAAATCAATTAATCCTCTCACCTCTTTCTTTCCTTCAAGAGAATAAACCGCCTCTGCTCCTCTCTGAACAATGTAACTTACTCCATTGAATTTTGTAGATTGTCGTCTATTCCAAAGAGGCCATAACTCTATTTCCTCATTTGTTGAGCTAAAACCTAAAAGATTTTTGGGTATTACTGTATAAGCACATCTTACTCCAGTAAATCCTGCATTCTTTGAAAAAGATCTAAATTCAATAGCACAATCCTTAGCACCCTCAATCTCATATATTGAGTGAGGAATATCCTTATCTTGAATAAATGCCTCATAAGCTGCATCAAAAAGTATTAAAGATTTGTTTTGAAGAGCGTAGTCAACCCACTTTTTCAATTGTTCTTTAGTGACGGTTGCTCCAGTAGGATTATTTGGAAAACAAAGATATAAAATGTCAACTTTATTTTTTGGTAATTCTGGCAGAAAATTGTTTTCCTCATTTATCGCAAGATATGTCAATCCTTGATAAGTACCATTTTCGAGAGCATCTCCAGTTCGTCCGGTCATAACATTACTATCTACATAAACTGGATAAACAGGATCTGTAACGGCAATTGAATTATCTTTGCCAAGAATATCTAATATATTACTACTGTCACATTTTGAACCATCTGAAACAAAGATTTCTTCAGGTAAGATTTCACATCCTCTTGAAATAAAATCATGCGCAGATATTTTTTCTCTTAGCCAAGAGTAACCTTGTTCTGGTCCATAACCTCTAAAACCTTCAATCGTTCCCATATCATTTAAAGCTTTAACCATAGCTTCTCTACAGGCTTTAGGTAACGGTTCTGTCACATCTCCTATGCCAAGCTTAATTATGTTAGAGCTCATATTTGATTGAGAATATATTTTTACCCTTTTAGCAATTTCAGGAAATAAATAGCCGGCTTTGAGTTTTAAATAATTTTCGTTTACTTGAACCACTTTTAATAAAAAAAATTAACCAATATAAGGATAATGGATCAACGTGCTTTAGTGGTGATTAGATGTTAATATTATCTTAGTTATGATTAAACCTAGAGATAATCATAGCTATGAAATCAATTTCAAATAGTTTGAAAGTCATCTAAAGCTTAATAAATAGCATAATTAAATTGCTATTAATCTTAATTTTAAAAAGTAAATAATAATAGTCATAAACAACTGCTTTCTTAAAAGTAAAAAAATTAACTTTTTAGATTAGATGATTTTCAAAATTCAATCCATTAAGTATCAAATATATGTCTCAGCAAATTATCATCGCTGAGCAGGCTCGAATTGCAGCACTTCTCACAGATGATCGAGTTGATGAATTAATCGTCGCACAAGGTCAATATCAAATTGGGGATATTTTTTTAGGGACAGTTGAAAATGTTCTTCCAGGTATTGATGCTGCTTTCATAAATATTGGTGAAAGTGATAAAAATGGATTCATCCATGTATCAGATCTAGGTCCACTAAGACTCAAAAAAGGAATATTAGGAATAACTGAATTACTAGAACCAAAACAAAAAGTTCTAGTACAGGTAATAAAAGAACCTACAGGATCTAAAGGCCCTAGACTTACCGGGAGTATTTCCATAACTGGAAAGTACTCGATATTACAGCCATATGGTCAAGGAGTAAATATTTCCAGAAAAATAAATACAGAAACAGAAAGAAATCGATTAAAAGCTCTTGGAGTTTTAATAAAACCACCTAGCACAGGTTTACTATTTAGAACAGAGGCCGAGAAGATAAAAGAAGAACTACTGATTGAAGACTTGGAAAATTTAATTCAACAATGGGAAGAGATTTTAAAAGTTTCTGACACTTCTAATCCACCAAATTTAATAAAAAGAGATGATGATTTCTCTCTTAAGATTTTGCGAGATCATGTTAAATCATCAACTAAAAGCATAATTATCGATAGTCAATTTTCAGTTGAAAGAGCAAAAGATTTTTTAATTAATTGTGAATCTAATTTAGATATTGAATTTCACGATAACGATATAAACCAACATATTTTAGAAAAGTACGAAATTAAAAAAACCATTCAAAAAGCTCTTGAAACGAGAGTAGATCTTCCTTCAGGAGGTTACATAATTATTGAACCAACTGAGGCTCTTACAGTAATTGATGTAAACTCTGGATCATTTACAAGATCTGCCAACTCACGACAAACAGTTTTGTGGACCAATTGCGAAGCAGCAGTTGAAATCTCAAGACAAATGAAATTAAGAAATATTGGTGGAGTTATAGTAATAGATTTTATTGATATGGAATCTAGAAGAGATCAATTCCAGTTACTTGAGCATTTTACTGCAGCAATAAAAGATGATTCTGCTAGGCCACAGATAGCTCAGCTTACTGAATTAGGTTTAGTTGAGTTAACGAGAAAAAGACAAGGCCAAAATATATATGAATTATTCGGTAAAAAATGTCTAGCTTGCAACGGAACAGGCCATGTAGAGAATCAATTAAATTATGAAATTTCTAATCTACAAATTAAAAACATTGGAGAAAAATCTAAACAATCAAACAATATAAAATCTATAGATATTGATATAGATACAGATTTAGATATAGATACTTCTCAATCAACTGATAAGCAGGGAAAAATTAATGAAAAGGGATTACTTAACCCCAAGAACTTAAATAAGGATGATTCTTCTAATAAAAAAGAAAATGATAACGATGATTTAAACAAATTAAATTCAAAGGAAAAAAATATAATAACTGTTGATCTTACTGATAATGAAAAAATTGTTTTCAGTCAATTAGGTATTAATCCGCTAATAAAGTTGGGTAAAGAATATCTCACTAGCAATAATTTTATACGTTTAAAGGAAAAAAGTAATGAAAACGAAAAAACTTTAGACAATAAAAAAACAAAAGCAAAAAAAGAAAAAAAAATCTCAAAATCTAAAGAAGCAGTAGAGATCGAAGTTGATTTTGAAGCAAATACTAATTCAAAACATCAATCAACAAAAAAAGCTAATGAGAATGAAGAAGTTGTATTTTCAGAGAAGATTGATGAAATTGAACTTACAGATGAAATAAACAATGCAAGAAAAAAAAGAAGAAGATCATCTGCAATTATTGAATAAAGTATCTGAAGTTGGAATAGATGAAGTTGGAAAAGGAGCAGTTTTTGGTCCAGTTTTTTCAGCAGTTGTAGTATTAACTGAAAAAAATAAATTTATCTTAAAACAATTGGGAGTAATGGATAGTAAAAAATTAACTCCCAAAAAAAGAAAATTACTTTTATCGAAAATTTTATTACTTTCTTCAGATTATGGAATTGGACAATCTTCTGCCAGAGAAATAGATGAACTCGGCATTAGAGTTGCAACTGAACTTTCAATGATAAGAGCTTTAAAAAAATTAAAAGAGAAACCATCTGAAATATTAATTGATGGCCCCTTATTATTAAGGCCATGGGATGGGTTTCAGAAAAATATAGTATCAGGAGACTCCAAATTTACATCAATCTCTGCAGCAAGCATAGTTGCAAAAGTATCTCGAGATAATCTAATGGAAAGGTTAGAAAAGAAATACGCAGGATACTTAATATTTAAAAATAAAGGTTATGGTACAAGGGAGCATCTCTCAAGTATCAAAGAAAATGGAATAACTAATCTTCATAGGAAAAGTTTTTTAAAAAAATCAAATCTTTTTTAATTCACACCAATCTAAAAAATCTTTAACTAATTGCTGTTGAACTCTTGACTTTATACCCAACAAAATTCCGTTTAAAACCGAATGACCCGTAGATTCTAAAATTTTCTTTGGTACAAATTTCAATAAAGGGGGTTGACTTACAGATACCCCTAAAAGCGCCTCTCCTTCTAATCCAAGATCAGTTGCTTCTAAATTCGCTTTTAAAATAAGATTGAAGTCATCTATCATCCCTAAACCATCCAATTTACTCTCAAGGGCACTCATTCTTAAAATTCCATCTTCATTCTCTACCGCAATTGAAACAACAGGGTTAATATCTAATTGAAAAACCTTAAAACTTGTTACTGTATACTTATATCTACCTTCTCCTTCAGGAACTAATTTTTTGGAGTCCAGCATTGCTCCAACTACTCTTTCTTCTTCCAAAAGATATTTAGAAAGATATTCTTTATTTCGCATTACAGAAAGCTTTAATTTCTGTTTAGCATCAAAAGACAATAACATTTTCTATATCCCTCCAATGCTTATTTGATCTCTTTTTTTCTTACGATTAATCATGCGCAAACAAGTTGCATATTTAGGTCCTAAAGGGACATACGCAGAAAAAGCAGCTCATATATTATCAAAGCTTGCCAATTTTCAGACTCCTATATTTGTACCATGTAATGGGTTGCATTCGGTAATTAAATCAATAGCCTACAACAATTGTGATGCTGCTGTAGTTCCTATTGAAAATTCTGTAGAAGGAGGAGTTACAGCTACTCTTGATGCCCTATGGAAATTTCCTGATATCTTTATCAATAAAGCAATTGTTTTACCCATCAAACATGCATTAATTAGTGATGGAGAACTTTCAATCATATCTGAAGTATTATCTCATCCTCAGGCATTAGCTCAATGTTCAGAATGGTTATCTAACAATCTTCCAAATGCAATCCCTCTTCCCACAAATTCAACATCAGAAGCAGTCAATATGGTAAAAGGGAGTAAATTTAGAGCAGCTATTGGTTCAAAATCATTAATTCAAATTGAAGGACTTAAAGAATTAGCCTTTCCTATTAATGATGTCCCAGGTAATTGCACTAGATTTGTCTTATTGAGCAAAGAAGCGAACTTTAATTCAGCTAATATTGTCAGTTTTGCTTTCTCTTTAATCTCAAATAAACCTGGTTCTTTACTTAAATCTATAAAATATATTGCAGATTATGGATTTAATATGAGTAAGATTGAGTCTAGACCATCAAAAAGAGAGTTAGGAGAATATATCATTTATATTGACTTAGAAATAAATAATCAAAAAAATATTGAAAATTTTCTTGAATTAAAAAATGTTCTTAAGCCTCTATGCAAGAACTTTGTAGATTTTGGAAATTATTTTTCTGAAAATATTGAACTAGATTAATTTAATTTATCCTCTGCATTTATAAACTCCAAACTCCATTAAACCTTTTCTAAATGCCCAATTCATGAGAAGTATTGTTGGTATTTCTCTAATGGACTTTAGTATCGCTAATGGACCAAGAGACAAAATCACAAAAGGTCTTCGAATACCTTCAATAATAGAATCGTACCATGAAGGATTTGTGTAAGAATTCCAATTTCCAGAAATAACCTTTCCTGAACTATTTTTATTAGTTCGAAGAATATTACTGAATTCGTTAATGCTAATAAAATTAGGATGTACCCACTGTTCAAGTAATTGTTTAAGAACCATCTTTTCAATAAAAGATGGGGGGGATGTCTTTAGATCTCTTGAGTTCCAATCAGCCAATGCCAAATAACCCCCTGGCCTCAAAGTTCTCAACATTTCGTCTGCAAACTTAGTTTTATTATTCATATGGGCACCAGCTTCAACACTCCAAACCGCATCAAATGACCCATCTTCAAATTTTAAATCGAGTGCATCCATAACTTGAAAATTGCAATTGAGCCCAGAAGGAGTAAGTTCCCTTGCTCTTTTTACTTGAACAGGACTAATTGTAATTCCAGTAACATTAAATCCATAATATTTCGCGAGAATTCTAGAACTTCCTCCTATTCCGCAACCAACATCTAATATTCTGGATCCTTTTGGCAATTTATCTAAACCACTCCACTTGACTAATTTATGAACAAATTGAACTTTAGCCTCTCTAAAATCAATATTTTTTTCCCCTGAGGCATAAAAGCCTAAATGTATATGTTCTCCCCACAATCTCTCTAGTAATTTATCCTGTGTCCAAGAATCATATGCAGATGCTACGCTACCAGAAGAAATATATTTTCTAGCATTAATTCTCCAAATAATAAATAAAACTAATAAGCAAAAAAATAATAATAAAAGAGGTAATAGTAATTCAATCATTTAATTTTCTTTTATATCAGGAAAACTTTCTTTCAAGACTGTTCTTGCAGCAAGTTGTTTTCTTGTGTGATCAAGCATTTCATATTCTCTTTTCAAACGAGTATAAGTATTTCTTTCCTCCAAAAGTCTTTGCTGCTCATCTGCAACTGGACCTCCTAGATGAGCTCCAATCCAAAATGATAATTCCATAGGATTATTTGGTAATTTTTCGGGCAGATTTTTCTTGGTATTTGTCAATTTACTCGTTAGATTAATTACATCACTAAGTGCTTGTCTAACCAAATCGTTTAGAGAATCTAATTTTTGAAGATTATCAAAACTATCATCACTAATCCAACTTACCATAGCTGAACAAAATGGGGTTGAACGAATGATTTCTAAAACTTGAAATCTTTGTTGTCCAAGAGTGATAATATTACTTCTCCCATCATCTGCAGTTTGATGTTTTATTATTTGAGCACAGCATCCTACATTAGCCATAGTTTTAGAAGCTGTATCCCATTTTATAACCCCAAACATTGAATCCGTCTCTAGGACAGACTGAAGCATGATTCTATATCTCGATTCAAAAATATGCAAAGGCAATACTTCTTGAGGGAAAAGGACAACCTCTGGCAAAGGAAACAAAGGTAATTCCCTTACTGAGAGCTCTCCCATTTAAACCTCATTTATATCTTTTATACTAATCAATTTAAGTCGTTTTCGGGATTTCTTAAAGTTTAACTTCTATATCTACACCACTAGGAAGATCTAACTTCATTAAAGCATCAATAGTCTTTGCAGAAGGACTATAAATATCTATTATTCTTCTATGAGTTCTTGTTTCAAAATGCTCTCTAGAATCTTTATCAACATGTGGTGACCTTAAGACGCAATAAATTTTTCTTTTTGTAGGTAAAGGTATTGGACCTATTGCAGAGGCAGAGGTATTATCAGCAGTTTGGATTATTTTATCGCAAGACAAGTCAAGCATTCTTCTATCGAATGCTTTTAGCCTTATTCTTATTTTTTGTTGTGCAATTGATGCAGTCATAATTTCAAATTAGCTTCTGATGGAGGGCCATTGTGTAACAATGACCCTAATCAATTTAACTATATTAAGTGATGGAGGTTAAATTCTTAAAATTCAAAAATATTATTTGAGAATTTTAGAAACAACTCCAGCACCAATAGTACGTCCACCTTCACGTATAGCGAATCGCATACCTTGTTCAATAGCTACCGGACAAATTAATTCTCCAGTCATCTTGATTCTGTCACCAGGCATAACCATTTCAACATTAGAGCCATCATCTGAGGTGAATGCTGTAATTTGACCTGTCACATCAGTTGTTCTGATATAAAATTGCGGTCTGTATCCTGCGAAGAAAGGAGTATGTCTGCCACCCTCTTCTTTTTTAAGGACATAAACTTCTCCTTCAAATTGAGTATGAGGAGTAATAGATCCTTTTTTTACAAGTACCATTCCTCTCTCAATATCTTCTTTCTGAACACCACGTAAAAGTAAACCAACGTTATCGCCAGCCATACCTTCATCAAGAAGTTTACGGAACATTTCAACTCCAGTAACAGTTGTTAATCTTGTATCTCTTATTCCAACAATTTCGACTTCTTCTCCAACCTTAACTTTACCTCTCTCAATTCTTCCAGTAGCTACTGTTCCTCTACCAGTAATTGAGAAAACATCTTCAACTGCCATTAAGAATGGTTTATCAACTTCTCTCTCTGGTTCAGGAATGCTAGCATCAACTGCTTTCATTAATTCTTCAATTTTTGATTCCCAAGTTGAATCACCTTCAAGAGCTTTTAATCCAGAAACTTGAACGATAGGAATATCATCTCCAGGGAAGTCATAACTATCTAATAATTCTCTGATTTCCATTTCAACAAGTTCAATGATTTCTTCGTCATCGACCATATCGCACTTGTTAAGAGCCACTACAAGAGCAGGAACTCCAACCTGTTTAGCTAGAAGGATATGCTCTTTTGTCTGAGCCATAGGACCATCTGTAGCTGCGCAAACTAGGATAGCTCCATCCATTTGAGCGGCTCCTGTAATCATGTTTTTTACATAATCAGCATGTCCTGGGCAATCGACATGAGCATAATGTCTGTCTGCAGTTTCATATTCGACATGAGCCGTATTAATAGTAATACCACGCTCTCTTTCTTCTGGAGCGCCGTCAATGTCTCCATAGTCTTGAGCTTGAGCTTGACCTTTTTTTGCTAATACGTTTGTAATAGCAGCAGTAAGTGTTGTTTTTCCATGATCAACATGGCCAATAGTACCTATGTTGACATGTGGTTTGTTCCTTTCGAACTTCTCGCGAGCCATTTTGAATTAAAGAATCGAGGGTTTAAGAGTGTTTTAGTTTAGAGATCAGGAGTTGCCCTGATTCTTGGAAATGATAGCTTCAGCAACATTACGAGGAACTTCCTCATAATTTGCGAACTCCATTGAAAAAATACCCCGACCTTGAGTCATAGATCGGAGTTGTGTGGCATAACCGAACATTTCGGCTAAGGGCACTTTGGCCTGTACCTTAGACAATCCATCATCAACAGATTGTCCTTCTACTTGACCTCTTCTAGAAGAGAGATCACCAATTACAGATCCAAGAAAGTCGTCAGGACTTTCGACCTCAACTTTCATCATAGGCTCTAATAGGACGGGATTGCATTTTTTAACCCCATCTTTAAATGCCATGGAACCTGCAATTTTAAAGGCCATTTCAGATGAGTCTACATCGTGGAATGAACCATCGACTAGTGTTACTTTTACATCAATGAGTGGATAACCGGCAAGAACACCAGATTCACAGGTTTCTTTCATGCCATTAGATGCAGGTCCAATGTACTCTTTAGGTACAGCTCCACCAACAATTTTATTGACAAATTCAAAACCTTTACCAACTTCAGCAGGTTCCATCTCAATTATTACATGACCATATTGACCTTTTCCTCCAGTTTGCCTTGCATATTTGCCTTCACCAGTAGAACTAGACCTAATAGTCTCTCTATAAGAGACCTGAGGAGCTCCAATATTAGCTTCAACTTTAAATTCCCTTAACATTCTGTCAACAAGAATCTCTAGATGCAACTCGCCCATACCAGCAATCACAGTTTGATTTGTCTCTGGATCAGTACTTACTCTGAAGGTTGGATCCTCTTCAGACAAAGCGGTTAATGCTTTTGATAATTTTTCCATGTCACCTTTAGTTTTTGGCTCAACGGCAACTGAGATAACTGGTTCTGGGATAAATAAAGTCTCCAAAACTATAGGATCTTCTGTATTACATAAAGTATCACCAGTTGTTGTGTTCTTTAGACCTAATACAGCACCTAAATCTCCTGCTCTCAGTTCATCAACCTCCTCTCTTTCATCAGCTTTTAGAATTACTAATCTAGAAATCCTCTCTTTAGCATCTTTAGTAGAATTCATAACATAACTACCCTTTGAAAGAACACCTGAATACATTCTTACAAAAGTTAGTTTTCCATAGGGATCAGACATCACTTTGAAAGCTAATGCGCTGAAAGGAGCATTATCATCCGAAGGTCTAACATCTTCTTTGCCACTTGGTAAAACACCTTGTATTGGTTTCACATCAACTGGAGCTGGCAAGTAATCAACTACTGCGTCCAAAACTAGTTGAACACCTTTATTCTTGAAAGCTGACCCACACAACACTGGGACCAATCCATGTTTTAATACCCCTTCCCTTATTCCTTTCTTTAGTTGTTCCTCAGATAATTCTCCTGTTTCAAGAAATATTTCTATTAACTCTTCATCATTTTCTGCGACGCTCTCCATCAACTTATTTCTCCACTCAGCTGCTTCCTCCTCCATTTCAGATGGTATCGGTGCTTCTTCAATATCAGTACCTAAATCATTTTTATAAAGATAAGCTTTGTTAGCAACTAAATCAATAATGCCTGTTAGATCTCCTTCAGCTCCAATAGGCAGCTGAATAGGAAGTGCATTCGCCTTTAGTCGATCTTTAATTTGATTATTAACTTTCAAGAAATCTGCCCCTGTTCTATCCATTTTGTTTACAAAAACCATTCTTGGAACAGAGTATCTATCTGCTTGACGCCAAACTGTTTCGGATTGAGGCTGAACTCCCCCAACTGCACAAAATACAGCAATTACTCCATCCAAGACTCGCATTGATCTTTCTACTTCAATAGTAAAATCAACGTGTCCTGGTGTATCTATAATATTAATTCTGTGATCTTGCCAACTTGTAGATATTGCAGCAGCAGTAATAGTTATTCCTCTTTCTCTTTCTTGATCCATCCAATCAGTTACAGCAGCGCCATCATGAACCTCACCTATCTTGTGAACTACACCTGAATAAAACAAAATTCTTTCTGTAGTTGTTGTCTTCCCTGCGTCAATATGAGCGGCTATACCTATATTCCTTACTCGTTCTAGGGGAAAGTCGCGTGCCAATTTTAAAACTCCAAATAAAATAATTTTTGATAATTATAGTTCACTCTAAAAGCAAACTTTAATAATAATAAACTACGTAAGTACCTTTTTGACGAAATTAATATCTGTAATGTGCAAAAGCTTTATTTGCTTCAGCCATTTTATGAGTGTCTTCTCTTTTTTTCACTGAACTACCAGTTTCATTTGCTGCATCCATCAACTCACCAGCAAGTTTTTGGGACATACTTTTGCCATTTCTTGCACGAGAAAATGTAACAA
Organism: Prochlorococcus sp. scB241_528O2; assembly: GCA_000634115.1. Taxonomy (GTDB): domain Bacteria; phylum Cyanobacteriota; class Cyanobacteriia; order PCC-6307; family Cyanobiaceae; genus Prochlorococcus_A. Next base: position 80,840 of record JFLJ01000156.1, read on the forward strand.
GCCATCTTAATGCCATCGCTGTACCCCTCTCTTGGCGAACTTCCATAGGTACTTGATATGTTGCACCACCAACTCTTCTAGCTCTTACCTCAACAAGAGGAGTAGCATTTTTAACAGCGGTTTCAAATAATTCCACTGCATTACCTCCTGTTCTCTCACTTATGAGTGAAAAAGCATCAGACAATATTCTTTGAGCTGTAGATTTTTTACCATGTTTCATCAATCTAGCAATCATCATTGAGGCGAGACGACTATTAAATTGAGGATCTGGAAGAACTGGTCTTTTTACTGCTGCATTACGACGTGACATGTTTTTAAAAAGTACTGTTTACAAATTAATCTTTTGGAGCTTTTGCTCCATACTTAGATCTGGATTGACGTCTATCTTTGACTCCAGCCGTATCTAAAGTTCCTCTTATTATATGATATCTAACTCCTGGTAAATCCTTTACTCTTCCACCCCTAAGTAGAACTACAGAATGTTCTTGCAAATTATGGCCAATTCCCGGGATATAAGCAGTTACTTCGAAACCTGATGTTAATCTTACCCTTGCAACTTTTCTTAAAGCCGAATTAGGTTTTTTTGGAGTTGATGTATAAACCCTTGTACATACTCCTCTTCTCTCAGGGCAGGCTTTAAGCGCAGGAGATTTTGTTTTTCTCGTCAGACGTTTTCTTTCTGAACCTATTAATTGTGAAATAGTGGGCATCTATGTATATTTGGTTAAAAATAAATATTTAACCATCATAACCTTTTACGAGCACCAACTAAAAGTTTTTAATCATATTTTTTTAAAATATTTGTGAAATTAAAATTGTTTGGTAAATATTAATTATTTTTAGATTTATTTTGATATTTATTTTTATAATGAAGATACATAAATATTTAAATAGAGTTAAATAATCTATGCAGGAGAGTATCAAAAGAATCGTTTGGCCATATCAAGATAGTTATTCACCAAATGGAATAATTGGTGAGAAAGATGCTTGTGGAGTAGGTTTCATAGCAAATGTTAAAGGAATTGCAAGCAACTGGATCCTAAAACAATCCCTAAAGGGTCTTAACTGCATGGAACATAGAGGAGGCTGTGGAGGTGATAGTGATTCAGGAGATGGAGCAGGTATTTTATGTTCAATTCCTTGGGAATTTCTTGATGAAGAAATGAACATAACAAATAAAAAAGACTTTACTAGAGGCTTAGGGATGGTTTTCATGCCTAATAACAAACAAAAAATTAAAGAATGTAAATCAATATGTGAAGAGGAAGCTAAAAAATTAAGAGTCAAAACAACATTGTGGAGAACTGTACCTGTTAATAATGAAATATTAGGTCCTTTAGCTAAGGCAAATGCTCCATTCATAAGTCAGTGGATTCTATACATAGACAAAAAAGATAATCAGAATATTGAAAAGCTTTTATTCTTATTAAGGAAAAGAATTGAAAAAAAAATAAGAGAATCATTTAAAAACGATGTTGGAGATTGTGAATTCTATTTCGCCTCACTAAGCTCTCAAACAGTTGTATATAAAGGTATGGTTAGGTCTGAAATATTATCTGAGTTTTATCAAGATCTAAAAAAAGATAGTTTTAAGGTCTCATTTTCTGTTTACCATCGGAGGTTTAGTACCAATACACTCCCAAAATGGCCTCTAGCTCAGCCAATGAGGTTTTTAGGTCATAACGGAGAAATAAACACTCTTTTAGGAAATATCAACTGGGCTAAAGCGTCAGAAACACATATTGATGATTTTTGGGGAGATTTATCTAATGAAATTAAGCCAATTGTAGATATAAATAAAAGTGATTCATCCAATCTTGACGCAACCCTTGAAATTAATGTGCGTTCAGGTCAACCCATTACTGACTCATTATTAAAACTTGTTCCCGAAGCATTTAGAGATCAACCTGAACTTGAACAGAGAGAAGATATTAAAGCATTTTATGAGTATTCTGCGAGCCTTCAAGAAGCCTGGGATGGTCCTGCTCTCCTTGTATTTGCTGATGGAAATTTCGTTGGGGCAACGCTTGATAGAAATGGTTTAAGACCCGCAAGATATTCAATCACAAATGATGGTTTTGTAATAATGGGTTCCGAAACAGGTGTGGTAGATCTTGTAGAGGAAAGAGTAATTGAAAAAGGTAGATTAGGACCAGGACAAATGTTGGCTGTAGATTTTCATCAAAATAGAATCCTAAGAAATTGGGAAGTGAAATCTGAAGCAGCTCAAAGAAATAACTATAAAAATCTCCTAAAAAAAAGAACCGTAACAATTGAAAAAAATAAATGGTTTATAGACTGTAAACTAAAAGACCTTGAGTTGTTACAACAACAAACTGCATACGGTTTTTCAGCGGAAGATAATGATCTTATCCTAGATTCAATGGCTTCATTAGCTAAAGAGCCTACTTATTGTATGGGGGATGATATCCCATTAGCGGTGCTTTCTTCGAAGCCCCACATTTTATTTGACTATTTCAAGCAAAGATTTGCGCAAGTTACTAATCCTCCTATTGACCCTCTAAGAGAAAAACTAGTAATGAGTTTAGAAATGCATCTTGGAGAAAGAGCTACACCATTTGAGATTAAAGATTCTAAACCATTTATTCATTTAAAAACTCCAATCCTCACAGAGAAAGAACTTATATCAATAAAAACATCAGAAATTAAATCTCAAACAATTTCAAGTTTGTTTGATATTGAGGAAGGTGTTCAAGGCTTAGAGAAACAATTAAACGCAATATGTAAACAGAGTGAGATCTCTATCAAAGAAGGTTGCTCTTTAATTATTATTTCTGATAAAGGAATTAATCCAAAAAAGACTTTCATTCCTCCCTTACTTGCTATTGGAGCAATTCATCATTATCTTCTTAAAAAAGAAATACGACTAAAAGCTTCATTAATAATTGAGACAGGTCAATGTTGGAGTACACATCACTTAGCTTGTTTGATTGGTTATGGTGCAAGTGGAGTTTGCCCATGGTTAACCTTCGAAGCAGGAAGGCACTGGTTAAAACATCCAAAAACTCAAAAACTTATAGATAGCAAAAAGATAAATTCCTTATCAATAATTGATGTTCAAGAAAATATAAAAAAAGCTTTAGAAGACGGTCTGAGAAAAATTCTTTCTAAAATAGGAATCTCGCTTTTGTCTAGTTACCATGGTGCTCAGATTTTTGAAGCCGTAGGCCTTGGTTCTGACTTAATACAAATTGCTTTTGATGGGACAACAAGCCGAATTGCTGGAATAACATTAAAAGAATTAGCTAATGAAACAATTTCAATACACACAAAAGCCTACCCAGAGATCGACTTAAAAAAATTAGAATTTTTAGGATTTGTACAATTTAGAAATAATGGAGAATATCACTCTAATAATCCCGAGATGTCTAAAGTTTTACATTCGGCAGTAAAAGAAGGTCCAGGATACGATCATTTTGAAACTTATAAAAAACTAATCAGTAATAGGCCGACAACATCTTTAAGAGATTTACTAACAATTAGTTCAAAAAGAAAAAGCATTCCATTAGAGGAAGTTGAAAGTGTTGAATCAATTTGCAAAAGGTTTTGCACTGGAGGAATGAGTTTGGGTGCATTATCAAGAGAAGCACATGAAGTGTTAGCAGTTGCAATGAATAGAATTGGTGGCAAAAGTAATAGTGGCGAAGGGGGAGAAGATCCAGCTCGATTTAATGTTTTAAATGATATTGATGAAAATACTCAATCAGCGACATTGCCATTTATCAAAGGTCTAGAAAATGGAGACTCCGCATGCTCAGCTATTAAACAAATAGCATCAGGTAGATTTGGAGTTACACCTGAATATTTAAGAAGTGGTAAACAACTAGAAATTAAGATGGCTCAAGGTGCAAAACCTGGCGAAGGGGGACAATTGCCCGGTCCAAAAGTTGATTCTTATATTGCAAAATTAAGAAATAGTAAACCAGGAGTAGCCCTTATATCTCCTCCACCTCATCATGATATTTATTCAATTGAAGATTTAGCTCAACTAATCCACGACTTACACCAAGTCCATCCAAAAGCTAAGGTAAGCGTAAAACTTGTTTCTGAAATTGGTATTGGCACTATTGCTGCTGGAGTAAGCAAAGCGAATGCAGATGTAATTCAAATTTCCGGACATGACGGAGGTACAGGAGCTTCACCTCTAAGTTCTATTAAACATGCAGGTTTACCTTGGGAACTAGGTGTCGCCGAGGTTCATAAATCTCTCTTAGAAAATAACTTACGTGAAAGAGTAATTTTAAGAACTGATGGAGGTCTTAAAACAGGCTGGGATGTAGTTATTGCAGCTTTACTAGGTGCTGAAGAATACGGTTTTGGTTCTGTAGCTATGATTGCTGAAGGATGCATAATGGCTAGGGTTTGTCATACAAACAAGTGTCCTGTTGGAGTTGCTACTCAAAAAGAAGAATTAAGAAAACGATTTAAAGGTATTCCTGAAAATGTAGTCAATTTTTTCTTGTATATTGCTGAAGAAGTCAGACAAATAATGTGTAGCATAGGTGTTGCTAATATGGACGAACTGATTGGTAATCAAGAATTTCTTTACACAAGAAATATCGACCTTCCAAAAACTTCTAATATTGATGTTTCTTCTTTAGTAAATAATAAATGTTCAACTAATGATAGATCATGGTTAAAACATTCAAAAAATGCTCATAGTAATGGTTATGTATTAGAAGACGAGTTCTTGTCTGATGCTGAATTCATATTTTCAATAAAAAATCACGAAAAATTAACCAAAGAAATTGAGATAAAAAATACAGATAGAAGTGTTTGTGCGAAAATATCAGGCGAAATAGCAGAACTTCATGGCAACACTGGATTCAATGGCGAACTCAACTTGAATTTCAAAGGATATGCAGGACAGAGCTTTGGTGCTTTTTTATTAAAGGGAATGAATGTTCAATTAATCGGAGAAGCTAATGATTATGTTTGTAAAGGAATGAATGGAGGAATACTCACAATAATTCCACCAAAAATAGATAAGACCTCCTGCGAACAAGTTATCCTAGGAAATACTTGCCTTTATGGAGCAACAGGTGGAAAATTATTTGCATTAGGAAAATCGGGAGAAAGATTTGCAGTAAGAAATAGTGGGGCTACAGCAGTAACCGAGGGAGCAGGTGATCATTGTTGTGAATACATGACCGGTGGGAAAGTCGTTATTCTAGGTTCTACAGGAAGAAATATTGGTGCTGGCATGACTGGTGGAATAGCTTTTATACTCGATGAGAATAATGATTTAAGTAATAAAGTGAATAAGGAAATAGTTAGCATTCATAAAATAACTTCATCAAAGCAGGAAGATATCTTGTTGGAAATTATTAGAGAATATCAAGCAAAAACAAATAGCTTAAAGGCTGCCAAAATAATTGAAAATTGGTCTCATTTCAAGAGTACTTTCAAATTAATTGTTCCCCCAAGCGAAGAAGAGATGCTTGGCATAAAGAAAATGTAAATGCCTTTTTTTGTAAAAACTGAAATTATAAAAAAAGAATATTTAATTAATAATAATTTAAAACGAAAAATAATTAACGAACATATTGATTGGATAAAAAAATTAAAAAAAGATGGAATCAATATAAAAAGTGGGTTTTTGGTAGATGAGTTAAAGAGGCCAGGTGATGGCGGATTACTTATTATTGAGATGAATAATTATAAAAATGCGCTAAAAGTCATTAAGAATGATCCGATGATTAAAAATGATCTAGTTGAATGGAAATTAAATGAGTGGGTAGAGTCAAATAAACAACAATGACTATCTTGGATACTTTTTCATAAGTTTTTGAATCTCTTCAGCATGATAACTGCTTCGAGTTAAAGGAGAACTAACTACTTGCATAAAATCCAAATCTTTTTCCCCGAAAACTTTAAAATAATTAAATTTTGAGGGACTCACAAATCTTTGAACGGGTAAATGATTAGGGCCAGGAGATAAATATTGGCCGATAGTGACAATATCAACGAAATTACTTTTTAAATCCTTAAGAAGACTTAAGACCTCCTCATCTTTTTCTCCTAAGCCAAGCATAAAGCCTGACTTTGTATAAACTTTGGAAGAGTAGTCTTTGGTTCTTTTTAGTAACTCAAGGGTTCTCTCATATTTACCCTGGGGTCTTACTTTTTTATACAGAGAATGTACAGTCTCAATATTGTGGTTTAAAACGTTTGGATTTGAATCAAGAACTTTTTCAAGTGCTTTCCAGTTACCACAAAAATCAGGGATTAAAAGCTCAATAGTAGTTTCAGGAGATTTTTTTCTTACTTGATGAACACATTCAAAAAATTGAGATGCGCCACCATCCTCAAGATCGTCTCTATTAACTGATGTGATTACGACATGTTTAAGATTCATTCTATAAACGGCTTCAGCTAGACGATATGGTTCTGTTGGATCTAATTCTCTTTTAGATCTATCAAAATCAATATCGCAATATGGACAAGCCCTTGTACAACCAGGTCCCATTATGAGAAAAGTCGCAGTTCCACTAGCAAAACATTCACCAATATTTGGGCAGCTTGCTTCCTGACATACAGTATTGAGATTTAAATCATTTAACAAATTTGCAGTATTTCCAATTCTCTCTACTTGCGGAGCTTTTACTCTTAACCAATCAGGTTTTGAAATTAAACTATTAGGATTATTAGTCAAATTAATTTTTTCTTGCCTGTCATCTTATTTTACTAAAAACAATTTGAATTAACTATTAATAATTTCAAAAATCAAGCTTATTCATTAGAAGTCAAAAATAAATGAATTTAACTGGTCCATCAAAAATTTGGAAAATCCTAATTCAAGTTACTAATTTACAAAATATTTTTGTTTCATCAACTAAAATTCAAACAGTATTTAGAACGTTCTTTTTAAGACAGATATCAGAACAATAAAATAAAACACTAAAATTTATTATTTCTTTGTAGAAATATAATTTTTTGTACTAAAAAGTGTTTTTTAATTAATTTATTGATACAGTAAAAAATATATGTAATAAAACATTGACTTTTGAATTTAAAAGAAAACGTCTTTTACTATCCGAAAAAAATAAAAACTCTAAAGCTATAGGTTATGCTAGAGCAACTCATAATGAATTTGAATATTTAGATAAGCAAATAAAATTTTTAAAGGAAGAAGGTTGCAGTGTAGTGTTCTCTGAATTTGTAAGCTTGGATGAAGAAATCAAACCTCAACTCAATAAAGCAATAAATTTTTTATCTAAAGGAGATGAATTAATAATAACTGAGCTTGATCGGGCATTTAAAAATAAAAAAGAATGTTTAGTGACAATAAATAAACTTATTAATAATGATATAAAATTGCGAACTTTGAATGGTTTTTTTGCGTCTAATGATTCCTCTAAAATATTTTCTTCAATTTTTAAGATTTTATATGAATTAGATAATTTAGAAGACAAAAGTTTGAGTGAGAGAAAAAAAGAAAAACTATTACGCAGAAAATTATCTGGAAATAATTTAGGAGGCAGGCCAAAGATAAGTCCTTTAAAAGAATCTCTAGTAATCAGATTGCGTAATGAAGGACATTCATATCGTTCAATCAGATCACAAACAGGAATTGCTTTGTCAACAATAAGGAGAGTAATTTTAGAAGGAGAATTAACTTAAAATGAAGGATAAAGAAATTGAAAATTTAATTAAAGAAAATTTGAAAGATACAGCATTGCGAATTTATGAATTAGATAATGAAGATAGAAAAAGTTTGTTAGCAGAATACAGAGAATGGATTATTAATGAATTAGATTTTGAAGAAGTAATGATGTTACCTTATGAAGCTTACACTGACAAATTAGATTCTAATTTATTAGACGATTCACTGTAGGCCTTAATAATAAATATATCGCTTATTAAATTTATATACTTCTTTTGCGATTAAGGGCAGAAAGGAAGTATCTTTGGAATACTTTTCTCCATTACAAAAAACGACTAATAAAGTTTGTAGAGAGTTACTATTAATCCACCAAGCAGAATCATGTCTAACTTCAGACATTAAGCCTGCTTTACTCCAGAGATTAATGCTTTCTGGTAATCCTGCACCTAAAAAACCATCTATTTGATTAAAAAAATCTTTTTTAAGAAAATCTTTATGTAAATTTCTTTTTAAAAAACTTCTCAAATTTAAGTCATTTTTTTGATAATCAATATGAATCATTATTTCCTCCAAAACCCTTGCAGCTGAATCAGTAGTCATTGCATTTCTATTTTTATTTTCAAATCCATAAAATTCTTTTTCACGGCCAAATGGTCCATCATCCCAAGTCTTTTGACAGCAATTGATACCAATCAATTCATCCCAATTTAAATCATTCAGCCAATCATTAATTATACTTCTTTGATATTTCCAATTTTCCCATAATTCTCCCTCAATACAGGGGCCACTTGTTGTTCCAGTAAGTAAATCAATTAAAAAGCTTGTCGCATTGTTACTTGAGAAAGATAACATCTTCCTTACAGCATCAATGATTTCATCTGACAATAATAAACGTCCTTTCTTAATCCAATAATATGCAGCTAGGCCATAAACCAACTTTACTACACTAGCAGGATAAATCATTTTTTTATTATTAATACCAGATCCAAAACCTTTAAATACGATTTTATTTTCAATTTTGTAGTTGATCCAAGTTATAGAAATATCTTCTCTTGAAAAATCTTTATTATAAGAGCATACTCTCCCTAAAATATCATTTAAGGCTAGACCCATCTCTTTATTTAAATAGTAGAAAGACATTGTATGGAAAATTATAAAGACCCTATCTCACTATTTAAACAAACAAATTTTTCAAAGACTATTTGGTGGAAATTAAAAGTTAATATTTCTGGATATCAAAATGAAACAGAAAATAAGTTAGTTACAGAAATTCTTAAAAATAGAATTTTTAAACTGATTTATCCAACTATTCATCAAAATACTCATAAATTTTCAAGGATTCTAATTCAACTATATGAAGATGGTTACATCTGTTGGATAAATTTAGATGGATTGATTATTGAGAAACACGAATTAACAAAAACTAAGAATTCAGGAAATGAGCAATCCTTTATCAAAGATAAAGTGCCCTCAATTTTAAAATGGATCAAGGGTCAAGCTGAGTTAAACAATGAATACCTTTGGGGAGGTACTATAGGTCCTAATTTTGACTGTTCAGGGTTAATACAAACTGCTTTTTTTAAGCATGATATTCATTTACCTAGAGACTCTTATCAAATAAAAAGTTTTTGCAAACATCTTTTTTATTTGAAAAAATTTAACAGAAAACTTCAACCAGGAGATCTCTTGTTCTTTGGAAAAAATAAACAGTGTGATCATATTGGAATCTACAAAGGGGATGGATTATATTACCATAGCTCTGGGAATGAGTTTGGAAGAAATGGTATAGGAATAGATACTTTAAAAGAGACTAAGGACAAAATTTCATTGCATTATCAATCCAAGCTTATTTCCGCAGGAAGAGTTATAAGAGGATACCTATGGAATAAAACTATTAGATAGCAAACTTTTTATTATATTAATATATTAAATATATTATTACTTCTTTAAATTTCAAGTTAGCCAGTAGTCCAAATATTCTGAATTAGTTGCATGATGCTGTTTAAATGCAGTGTTCCCACAAGAAGCCATGCAAAAACCGCACCACCGCAACCACCTAGCCAAAATCCACTAGTAAAATCAGCCCACCCAGCTCTAGTAAATAAATCTGCAGGAGGATTATTAACAGTAGCATCAGGAGGTTGGATATTAGGAGCTTTCCCTGGGGCGTTATAAAGAACTAAAAGTGCTGTCAAAATATGAACAGCGCCTATAGCAGCAAGTAATCCTGCGGTTAATGCGAAATCAGAATTTCTTAAAGGACCAGTCATAGTAAATGGACCATATAAGAGATAACCAAAAGCTGCTCCAGTTTCTAAACCTCTAAAATTTGGAGAAATTCCTTCTCTATAAAAAGGTAAATTATTTATAAAAGCTTTGGTAAAATAACCACTATTAACTGGGGTAGCTAAATTTCCAACGCAAGGATCAGCAACTGTTTTAACAGCCCATTGTTCTGCTATACCAATATCTGTAGGTTGGACACTTTGGTCTATATATTTTTCAGGAAATTTAGGATTAGCTCCTAATGGTGTTTTTGAATCGCTCATTTTAAAAAAAGATAATGTGATAATTGATTTTTATTCAGTAGCTGTTATGAATCTACCTATTAATACAATAAATACAGCAGGGGCTACCAAGCCAATCATGGGCACAAAGACCGAAGGCAGAAGATTAGAAAATTCAGATGACATAATTCGTTTAACATCTTTAAACACTTTAGTATTTATATGATAAATAGTGTTAATTTTATTACTGGATGATATAAAAATTATTAACTTTTTACATGTTAAATTTTTTCGCAATATTACTCATTATTTTTATTGTATTTTTACTATTAAATTTTAAAAAAATAAGTTTTAAAAATACTAGAAATTTAAAAAACTTATATTCCAATAAACTTATAAATAATAGAAATAATAAGAAGTATATTTCTAAAAAGAATAGTTTTTCTTACAAGCACGAATATAAAAAATACTCAGAATTTGATAAAAAAGCAATAAGAAATAAAATGTATCAACTTTTTCTGAGTAATAAAGAAGATAAATTAAAAGCGCTTCAGATTGCTGAGGAATTAGCAGACAAATCAACATTACCTATTTTGAGAAAAGGATTAAAAGATACTTCTCCTGAAGTAGTTGAGATTTCAGCTAATTTAATTAGAAATTTTAAGTAAAAGTTTCATTTTTAGTTTTACCTTGAATTTCTCTAATTCTGTAAATTGGTCTGTCTTGACTTTCATGATATGTTCTTATTAAAAGTTCACTAAGTAATCCGAAGCTAAATAACTGAACCCCAGCAATTCCTAATATGAGTGCAAACATAAGCATAGGACGATTTCCAATATCATTACCCAACATTTTTATAACTAACAAGTAAGAGGACATTGAAAGACTTAAAAATATACTTACAATTCCAACAAAACCAAATCCATACATAGGTCTAGTCAGAAATTTAGTCATAAACCAAACAGTTAACAAATCCATTAAAACTCTGAAAGTTCTATCAATCCCATATTTACTAAATCCATATTTTCGACTTCTGTGATTAACCTTAATTTCTTTAATTCTAGCTCCTTCAATATTTGCTAAGACTGGTAAAAACCTATGAAGTTCTCCATAAAGCTTAATATCATCTATTATCTCTTTTTTAAAAGCTTTTAATGAACAACCATAATCATGCAACTTTAAACCTGTTACTTTAGCTATTAATTTATTTGCTATTTTTGATGGAATCTTCCTATTAAGTAATTTATCCTTTCGATCAAACCTCCATCCACATATCAAATCGTACCCTAAATTTATTTCAGCAATCAATTTAGGAATATCCTTTGGATCATTTTGTAAGTCACCATCTAAAGTAACGACAATATTACCATTAGAATTATCAAAACCAGCAGCCATTGCTGCAGTTTGTCCATAATTTTTGCGCAAACAAATAACTGATAATTCTTTAATTTTTTGAGTTAGTTCTTCTAATACTCTTTGAGTTTTATCTTGAGAACCATCATTGACAACAATCAATTCGAAATTGAATTTATTAGCTACCATTACACTTATAACTTCATCCAGTAAAAAACCAATACTCTCACTTTCATTGAAAACAGGAATGATAATAGAAATTAATTGGTTTATATCTGACATATTTATTTGATAATAATTCTATAATTTTAACTTAATTTAGAACAAAAAATTTAAACAAAAAAAATCACCACTTATGTGGTGATTTGTATTATTTTAGATAGATTCTAACCGAACTTACCTGAAGTTGATGCTATTACAAAGGCTCCAAACGTCAGGATGTTTCCAATCGTGAAATGTGCTAAACCAACTAATCTAGCTTGAACTATTGAAAGTGCAACTGGCTTATCTCTCCAGCCGACAAGGTTAGCTATTGGTGTGCGCTGATGTGCCCAAACTAATGTTTCTATTAATTCTTGCCAATAACCACGCCATGAGATTAGGAACATAAATCCAGTAGCCCAAACTAGATGGCCAAAGAGGAACATCCAAGCCCAAGGAGATAAGGAGTTAACACCAAATGGGTTATATCCATTAATTAACTGTGACGAATTGAGCCATAGATAATCTCTAAACCAGCCCATTAGGTAGGTACCTGATTCATTAAATTGAGCCATGTTACCTTGCCAAATTGTTAGGTGCTTCCAATGCCAGTAGAAAGTGACCCAAGCTATTAGATTTAATGCCCAGAACATTGCTAAATACATAGCATCCCATGAAGAACTATCACAAGTACCTCCTCTTCCAGGTCCATCGCAAGGGAAAGCATATCCTAAATCCTTTTTATCAGGAATTAATTTTGTACCTCTAGCATCTAATGCTCCTTTAATAAGTATCAGTGCTGTGGTATGGAGTCCAAGTGCAATAGCGTGGTGAACTAAGAAATCTGCTGGCCCAATAGGTAAGAAAGAACTTAAAGCATCTTGTCTATTGATTAGATCCATCCAGTAGTGATTTCCTGGCATAGAATTTGCTGCAATAGTTGCAGAGCTAGAAGGATTAGATAATAAAGCATCAAAGCCATACATCATTTTTCCTTGAGCAGCTTGCACAAACTGAGCAAATACAGGTTCAATAAGAATTTGTTTTTCTGGATTTCCAAAAGCTACAACTACATCGTTATGAACATAAATTCCAAGAGTATGGAATCCAAGTAACATGGTTACCCAACTTAAGTGACTTATTAGTGCTTCTTTAGTTCCTAAAACCCTAGCCAAAACATTATCTTTGTTTAATTCTGGATCATAATCACGAACAAAGAAAATAGCTCCATGAGCAAAAGCTCCAACCATTAAGAACATAGCTATGTATTGATGGTGAGTATATAGAGCTGACTGTGTAGTGTAATCTCTAGCAATAAACGCATATGAAGGAAGAGCTCCCATATGTTGAGCAACTAGAGAAGTGGCTACGCCAAGAGATGCTAAAGCTAAACCTAATTGAAAGTGAAGAGAGTTATTAACTGTCTCATAAATTCCATCATGACTAATACCAAATGCACCTTTATGGGGATCGTTAGGATGTCTAGTGTTATGTGCCTCAGTTATTTCTTTTAAAGTGTGACCTATACCAAATGTATTCCTATACATATGGCCACCTATGATTAATACACAACCTATAGCAATATGATGATGTGCAATATCAGTTAACCATAAAGCTTCACTTTGAGGATGAAGACCACCTAAGAAAGTAAAGATAGCAGTTCCTGCACCTTGTGTCGTACCAAATACAGCATTTAATGAATCTGGATTTTGCGCATAAGCACCCCAATTTAGAGTAAAGAAGGGAGCCAATCCTGCAGGATGTGGAAGAACAGTTAACCAATTATCCCATCCAACATGTTGACCTCTAGACTCAGGAATTGCGACGTGAACCAAATGTCCTGTCCAAGCAATACTACTAAAACCAAATAAAACAGATAGATGATGGTTTAACTGTGCCTCAGCATTTTTGAACCAAGCAAGTGTTGGTCTGAATTTAGGTTGTAAATGTAACCAACCAGCAAATAAAACCCAACAAGCTAAAATGCTCATAAATATTGAAGCTTGAAAAAGTTGCTCGTTAGTTCTCATACCGATTGTGTACCACCAATGGTAAAGACCTGAGTAAGCTATGTTAACTGGACCATTAGCTCCAGCTTGTGTCATTGCTTCTGTAATACCTGTTCCGAAATGAGGATCCCAAATTGCGTGAGCAATTGGACGAACATGAGTTGGATCAAGTACAAATTGCTCAAAGTTACCCTGCCAAGCTACATGGAATAGGTTACCAGCTACCCAAAGGGCAATAATTGCTAGATGACCAAAATGTGTAGAGAAAAGCTTCTGATAAAGCTTCTCTTCAGTCATGCCATCATGACTCTCGAAGTCATGAGCTGTTGCTATTCCGTACCATATTCGGCGGGTTGTCGGGTCCTGAGCTAGACCCTGGTTAAATGATGGAAATTTTGTTGCCATTGAATTAAAAAGGTGAAGTTCAGGTAATTAGCCCAGCCCGAAAAGGCGAGCATGGAAGAAAGCCCAAGTAGTTGCTATACCTCCTAGAAGGAAGTGAGCTACACCAACGGCTCTACCTTGAGTAATTGAAAGTGCTCTTGGTTGTATTGTTGGGGCAACTTTAAGCTTATTATGAGCCCATACTATTGATTCGAATAATTCTTGCCAATAACCTCTTCCACTAAATAGGAACATCAAACTAAATGCCCATATGAAATGAGCTCCTAAGAACATCAATCCATACATGCTAATAGCTTCACCATAACTTGTCAGTACCTGAGATGATTGAGCCCATAGGAAATCTCTCAACCAACCATTAATAGTGATAGCACTTTGTGAGAAGTTTCCTCCCGTTAGTCCCCAAACATCACTTTGCATTTTCCAAGAGAAGTGGAAGATAACAATTGATATGCAGTTATACATCCAGAAAAGTGCTAAGAATACATGATCCCAAGATGAGACTTGACATGTACCACCTCTTCCAGGTCCATCACAAGGGAATCTGAATCCAAGAGAAGCTTTATCTGGAATTAGTCTTGAACTTCTAGAGTAAAGTACTCCTTTTAGAAGAATTAATACAACTACGTGTATTTGGAAAGCATGAATATGATGGATCATCAAATCAGCAGTGCCAAGTTGAATTGGGGCTATTGCAACCTTTCCACCTACTTCAACTAAACTTCCGTTAAAAACTTCACTTAAAGCTTTGTGAGGTAATCCTTCGGGAGTCCCAGCTAAGATAGAAGTACCTACAGCAGAAGCTTGAATACTTTGAATCCATTGAGCAAATATTGGTTGAAGTTGAATTGCATTATCACTAAACATGTCCTGAGGTCTACCTAAAGCTCTCATAGTATCGTTATGAATATAAAGTCCAAAACTATGGAAACCTAGCCACATACAAACCCAGTTAAGATGACTTATTAAGGCATCACGTGCTTTTAAAATCCTATCTAAAACGTTATCAATATGTTTTGCTGGATCATAGTCTCTAACCATCGCTATGCCAGCATGAGCTCCAGCTCCAATTATAAATAAAGCTCCTATCCACATATGATGTGTGAATAAACCAAGAACAGTCATATAATCAGTAGCTATGTAAGGATACGGAGGCATCGCATACATATGATGAGAAATCAAGATGCTAAGAGAACCTAAACAAGCGAGGTTTACAGATAGTTGAGCGTGTCTACTTTCAGCCATGAACTCAAAAAGACCTTGATGACCTTTTGGTGCTGGGAATAATATTGGATCTCCTTGATGAGCTTCTAATATCTCTTTCATACTTGAACCAATTCCATAGTTAGTTCTATATAAATGACCTCCAATTATCGCAATTACACCAAAAGCTAAATGATGATGTGCAATATCAGTCATCCACAAACTTCCAGTAACTGGGTTCAATCCTCCCTTAAAAGTTAAGAAATCTGAGAAAGCGAACCAATTAAGACTAAAGAAATTACCAACTCCACTAGCTAGACCAGGAAAAATTTGACCAATTATTTGCGGATCGCAAAGTTGATGGGGCATTGGCATATCAGCAATAGTTGCGATCTTTTGACCATTGATAACTAAAGGAGATCCAGCGTCAATTGCATCAAGAAGTGCGGCTGTTGGCGCTCCAATATGAATACAATGTCCAGCCCATGCTAATGATCCAAGCCCAACCAAACCTGCAATATGGTGATTAAGCATTGACTCTATATTTTGGAACCATTCCAATTTAGGAGCAGCCTTATGATAATGGTATATGCCTCCATGAAGCATAAGAGCAGCCATTATTACTGCACCAATAGCTAGGGCCATTAACTCACTTTCGTTAGTAATACCCCAAGCTCTCCACATATGAAAAATTCCAGAGCTTATTTGAATACCGTTGTAATCAGCACCAAGATTACCATTTAGCATCTCTTGGCCGACAACAGCCCAAACTTGCTGAGCGCCTGGTTTAACATGAGTTGGATCCGCTAACCAACCTGTGTAATTTGAAAATCTTGCTCCATGAAAAAAAGCAGCACTCATCCATATAAAAATGATTGCAAGATGTCCAAAGTGAGCTGAGAAGATTTTTCTTGTTGATTCTTCAGCATCGCCTGTATGCACATCAAAATCATGTGCATCTGCATGCAAATTCCAGATCCAAGTTGTAGTTTTTGGACCCTTAGATAATTTAGAAGACCAGAAACCTGGCTTATCTAATTTGGCAAAATCAATAGGTCTTGGATCGGCCTGGATAGGATCCTCCAAAACTTTCTTGTTTTTTTCTCCACTTTCTGGTGGGCTGATGGTCATCTAGCACCTCGAAAATAATTGACATTAAAGCCGATTGATTAAATCTTGAACTTATTTTTAATAATAATGTTCAAGAAAACGAAATCATTCGGAACTTTAGATATTCGTTTCAAAAATAATAAGTCAAAGATCTTTCGTTATGCATTAACGTAACAAATGTTCTAATGATTGTTACTATATGAATATTTTGTTAAATTCTTTTCAATACAAGAATTGTGAGTATTACTACCCAAATTTTATAAAAATTTCTTTATATTTGCTTTATATTTCAAGGGAATTTTCTGAAATATATTGAAAGTATATAATTTCAACATAACTAACAATAGTTTCTAATTTGGAAGGAATCGCAGTAGGTCTATCTAGTCATTCAATAGAAATTTTAAAAAGACTTAAAAAAACCGAATTTGTTAAAGAGATATATCTTGCAAGCTCTTCAAGAGACAATGAAATAGACAATGAACTTGTAAAGATAGAAAAGCCTAGAGAAATTTTACTTAAACAATGGGGGCAAATAGATTTAATCATTTTTATAGGTTCAATTGGTGCATCAATACGTCTAATCAATTCTTTTTTAACATCTAAAGATAAAGATCCAGGAGTGATTGTAATAGATAAAAAATGTTCAAAGATAGTGCCTTTAATTGGTGCACATCAGTCAAATACTCAAAATATCGCATTTCAAATTTCTAATTTATTTGGCGGACAAATAATAGAAACTAATAATTCAAAAGATCAAAGCTTATTAAATCTTGATTCATTTGGTAACCAATGGGGATGGAAAAGATCTGGCAAAATAGAGAACTGGTCCAAACTAGTAATAAAGCAAGCTAAGAACGAAGAAATATTTTGCAAACAATTATCGGGTAATAGTTTATGGAAAACTTCAGAATCAGGTGCGATTATTAAGCAAATTTTTGAAAAGGAAACTAAAAAACCAGATTCAACATTTCATGTGAGTATTTTCGATAATCAAGGCAAAACCTGGCATCCGCCCATATTGTGGATTGGCATAGGTTGCGAGAGACATACCAGCAAAGAATTAATAGCAAATTCTTTAAATAATTTTTTGGAGTCAAATAATATATCACCATATTCAATTGCTGGATTTGCAACTATTGATATTAAAAAAGATGAAAAAGGAATTTTAGAACTTGCAAAAGGGAAAAACTTACCTATCAAGTTTTTTACTAAAGAAGATCTTTCAAAAATAATTGTTCCAAATCCATCAAGTGCAGTGCAAAAGGAAATTGGAATATTTTCCGTAGCAGAGGCTTCTTGTTTGCTAGCAGCAGGAGAAGGATCAAAATTATTAAAAGAAAAGAGAATTTTTAAAAATAAAGATTTTTCAAAAAGTAAATCTGGCGCCGTAACCATTGCTATAGCAGAATCAAAAAACCAATACTATCCATCTAATGGCGAAATACATATTATTGGAAGTGGACCTGGAGATATCTCCTTCCTAACCAATAATGCAAGAAAAGCACTTTCAAAATGCACTATTTGGATCGGATACACAATGTATTTAGATTTAATTAAACCTTTAAAAAGGAGTGATCAAGTGTTAATCGAAAGTCAACTTACTGAGGAAAAAGAAAGATGTACCAAAGCAATAAAACTCGCTGAAGAAGGAATAAAGGTGGCTTTAATATCTTCAGGGGATTCTGGTTTTTATGGCATGGCTGGTTTACTTTTAGAATTACTTCAGAAAATCAAAAAAGAATATAGGCCTTACTTTGAAGTACATCCCGGTATAAGTAGTATGCAATTGGCTGCATCTCTAAGTGGGGCGCCACTAATGAATGACTTTTGTTCAATCAGCTTAAGTGATAAGTTAACACCTTGGTCTTTAATAGAAAAAAGAATTGAAGGCGCTCTTTTAGGCGACTTTGTAATAGCTTTTTTTAATCCTCAATCTATTGAAAGAAATTGGCAGTTAAAAAGTGCAATTGATCTATGTTTAAAATCTAGGCAAGGGAATACTCCTGTCTTAATAGCTAGACAAGTAGGCAGAGAAAATCAATCCAAGAAATTTTTTACTTTAAACACCCTTCCAATTAAAGAAATTGATATGTTATCAATAATTATTATTGGTAATTCTCAAACCACATTAATAGATGAAATATTTCTTACGCCCAGAGGGTATTTACAAAATTAATGTCAAATAGTTCCTTAATTAAACAAGGATATTTTTTTGCTTTTTTCTAATAAGAATACTAATCTTTTATAAAAAGCACTAACAAAAATTGAAAAATATTGGATTGATTTTATTTGACATAGATGGTGTAATACGCAGCGTAGAAAATAGTTACAGGCTTTCATTAAAAAAAACAGTTTATAAATTTGTCGGATGGGAGCCTAGTTATATTGATATTGATAATGCAAAAAATGAAGGGATCTGGAATAATGACTGGGATTTAAGTTTAGAGCTTATAAAAAGATGTATAAAAAAAGAAAACTTAACCCTTGAAATACCTTCAAGAGAGGAAATAATTAAATGTTTTGAGGAGTTTTACTTTGGCGGAGATCCAAATAAAGATAGTAAATATTGGTCTGGATACATTACAAATGAAGAGTTGTTAGTTGATAAAAAATTTTTTGATTTATTAAAAAGCAATGGAATAATTTGGGGTTTTGTGAGTGGTGCAGAGTCTGCTTCTGCAAAATTTGTTTTAGAAAAAAGACTTGGACTAAAATCACCTCCATTAATATCTATGGGAGATGCTCCTGACAAGCCTGATCCAAAAGGTTTTATCAAATTATCAAAAAAGCTTCTTGGCGATAAACTTGGCCCATCAAATATTCCAATTGCATATGTAGGAGATACTATTGCAGATATAAATACAGTTATCAATGCTAGAAAAGAAATACCATCTCAGAAATTTATAAGTATCGGACTAGCACCACCTCATTTACATTTAAAGTCTCGATTAAAAGAACGTAATTCATACGAAACAAATCTACGAAATGCAGGTGCTGACTTGATTTTAAATTCTATTTGTGAATTAAATGATATAAATTTTGACCTATTTTGAAAATCAAGAAATTTTTAAATTTATTACGGAGAGGGAGGGATTCGAACCCTCGACAAAAGTTACCTCCTGTAACTCCTTAGCAGGGAGCCGCTTTCAACCACTCAGCCACCTCTCCAGTTCTTATACATTATCAATTTTTTTGCAAACATTCAAAATTTTTTATTTAATCGAAATGTCTAATCAACCTGAACTCTCGGTAATCTATTTTTAAAAGAACAAAGAATTTCCCAAGGAATAGTATGAGATTCTTTTGCCCAATCAAGAGGAGAAATTGTTTTGTCTCCATCAGATCCTATTAATACCACAGTACTTCCAATTTTAATTTCATTTGAACCTGTTATGTCCACCATCATTTGATCCATAGTTATAGATCCAACTTGGGGAAAAAGTTTATTATTATGAATAACGTATATCTTGCCTGATAGATTTCTTGGGATGCCATCTGCATAACCAATACTTAATACAGCTATCTTAGTTTTTCTACTACTAACAAATTTTCCTCCGTAACTTACACTTACACCCTGATCAATAATTCTTATAAAAGCTACTTTGACCTTCAAAAACAAAGCTGGTTTAAGGGATAAACTTTTATCTATTTTTGTTAGTGGACTATATCCATACATAGATAGCCCAACACGTACCATATGAAAATGAAAATCCTTACTAAGAAGCATGCCTGCAGAATTAGCTAAATGAATCTTGATATTGCGATTTCTATCAAGGTTAATTTGCTTTAATAATTCCTGAAACTTCTGCCTTTGTAATTGCGTAATACTTGTTGGATCTAATGAATTATCTTCATCAGCAGATGATAAATGACTATATATTCCTTCTATAGAGATATTCTCAAAAGATTGTATTTTTTCAAATTGCTGAACAAATTTATTACAGTCAAATCCTAATCTTGACATTCCAGTATCAACTTTTAGATGTAAAGAAAATTTCAGGCCAAAATGCTTACCAATATTATTGCAAATTAAACATTCTCTTATACTACTTATAGTTGGCATAAGATCATTTTTAAAAGATATTATTAAATCTCTTTTCATATATAAATTCCCCAGAATAAGAATTGGTATTTTAACTCCAGAAGAACGCAGCCTAATACCTTCTTTTAAGGTGGCAACTCCCAAATGCGAAGCTCCACCTTTAATAGCGTAATCAGAAACCACCTTTGCATCATGTCCATATCCATCAGCTTTAACAACTGCCATGAATTGACAACTTTTACTTAATTTTGATCTTAACTTCCTTACATTAGTTTCTATTGATTTGCCTCTAACTTCAATCCAAGCTCTTTGTTTCGGATCTATATCTTTTTCAAAAGTTGGATAATTATGAAAATTAAATCCCTGATTTGTTCGCCTAATTTGCATTAACTTTGCACTTTTTATATGCGCTTATTTAAATATACAGTTAGCATGACATGTAAATTGTATTTTGACATGGGTCAAACTCTAGTTTTAAATGCATCTTATGAACCTTTAAACATCACTTCTTGGCGAAGAGCTGTTATTTTGATGATAAAAGGTAAAGCAGAAAGCTTAGAGGAAGATAAATCTCACTTAATACATTGCGGCAGAAAATTACCCACAGTAATAAGACTTCGATACTATGTAAAGGTACCTTTTCGGGAAGTTTCTCTAACAAGAAAAAATATTCTTCTAAGAGATAATAATTCTTGTCAATATTGTAATTATAGAGGTAGTGATTTATCAATAGATCATGTTTTGCCAAGAAGCAGAGGTGGAACTGATAACTGGGAAAATGTTACAACAGCATGTCTTAGATGTAATGTAGTAAAAGGTAATCGTACTCCAGAAGAGGCTAATATGCCTTTAAAACGAAAGCCCTATAGACCTCTAAGTAATCTCAATTTTGAGGCTACAAGACAAATTGACTCTGGAAGACATAAAGAATGGAGCAAGTACGTCATAGGGGTTGCAATTTAATAACAATAAAATCTTAATTGACTTCGTTATTAAAATCTTCCATCATTCTCTTTTGTTCTTGTGCTATACATGCATCAATTACTTCATCTAATTGACCAGAGAGTATTGGTTCTAGAGAAAAATTGGAGCCCAATCTATGATCAGTTGTCCTGTTGTCTTTAAAATTATAAGTTCTAATTTTTTCACTCCTATCACCGGTTCCGACCTGTGAAAGCCTTTGTGATCTCTCTTTGGCATTAGCCTCTTTTAATTGAATTTCATATAATTTGGCTCTTAAAATTTCCATTGCTCGTTCACGATTTTGTAATTGTGATCTCTCTTGAGTACAAAAAACTCTTATCCCTGTGGGCTTGTGTAGAAGATCAATAGCAGTCTCTACCTTATTAACATTTTGTCCGCCTGCACCTCCTGATCTAGCTGTACCAACCTCTAAATCGGTTGGATCAATTTTAACCTCAACAGGATCAGCCTCAGGCATTACAGCTACTGTAGCCGTAGAGGTATGAACTCTACCTTGAGATTCAGTAGCTGGAACTCTTTGGACTCTATGTACACCAGCCTCGTATTTAAGTTGACTATAAACAGAATCTCCTTTAACAGAGATAACTAACTCTTTGAATCCTCCCATATCTGACTCAGAAGCACTAATAGGTTTTACTGACCATCCAATTCTTTGTCCATATCTTTCATACATTCTTGCTAAATCACCGGCCCATATACACGCCTCGTTACCACCAGCACCGGCTCTGATTTCTAACATTACACTTCTCTCATCTCTTGGATCTTTTGGTAATAAAGCGATTGTAGTTTTTTGAATAAGTTTATTTTTAAATTCCTCTAAATTAGTTAACTCCTCATTTATCAATAATTCCATCTCTTTATCATTTTTATTCTCTTTAAGAAGATTTTTCGAATCTTCAATTTCCTTATCAGTATGAATCAACTCATTAAAATCAATAACCAAAGGTTCCAATTTTGACCTTTCTTTTGCAATTAATTCTAATTTTTTAGGGTCATTAGCTATATCAGGGTCCGCAAGCTGTACTTCCAAATTTTCAAAACTTTCTGAAGCAGTTTTCAACCTTGCAATTAGTGTTGAGTATTCCACTTGAAATTATGCTTAATTCTGAAAATTCTATTTGTTAGAATCTGTTTCTTCTTTTTGCTCTTTTGATGTCGCTGAATTAGCCGAACCCATTCCATATTTTTTCATGAATCTATCAACTCTTCCTTCTGTATCTAGAATTTTTTGAGTTCCAGTAAAGAAAGGATGATTACCACTCCATACATCAACATGAAGTTCGGGCTGCGTTGAACCTGTTGTCATTACAACTTCTCCATTACAAATAACTTTTGCATCTGGATACCATTTTGGGTGAATTTCTGATTTTGGCATAATTAAAATTCCTTTAACGTTTAGAGAATTGTGGAGCTTTTCTTGCTTTTTTAAGACCATATTTTCTTCTTTCCTTAGCTCTAGGATCTCTACTGAGATGTCCTTCAGTTTTTAGTGGTTTCCTATTGTCAGGAGATAATTCGCAAAGCGCTCTAGCTGCACCTTGCTTAATAGCATCTGCTTGGCCAGTTAATCCACCACCAAAAACATTTACCAAAATATCATAAGAATTTTCTAGGCCTAATGTTTGTAAAGGTGCTTTTATTGAATTTAAGTGCAGCGGGTTGAAATTTAAGTAATCATCTCCTGAACGCCCATTGATTTTAATTTGTCCATTTCCAGGAATCAAACGAACTCTAGCAACTGAAGTTTTTCTTCTTCCAGTTCCCCAATAAACAGCTTTGTTTTTTATTTGACTATTCATTTTAGTAAATTAACTATTCAATAATACAGGATTCTGAGCAGCATGAGGATGATCAGTACCTTTATAAACTTTTAGTTTTTTAAATTGCTGTCTTCCTAAAGAGTTATGTGGCAGCATACCCTTAACAGCTTGCTCGATGATTCTTTCAGGAATTCTATCTTGAAGAGACTCAAATTTTTCAATTTTCATTCCTCCTGGTCTACCAGAATGTCTTCTATATAACTTCTGTGATGCTTTTTTACCTGTTACCTCAACTTTTTCGGCATTTACAACAATGACAAAATCACCTGTATCTAAATGAGGAGTAAATGTTGGTTTATTTTTTCCTCTTAAAACAGTTGCAATCTCTGTAGCAAGTCTCCCAAGTGTTTTATCTTTTGCGTCAACTAAAAACCAATTTCTTTCAATAGTTTCTATAGACGGAGTAATTGTTTTATTCATTTACCAAATTTATGCAAATAAATTTAAATTCAATTCTAAATTCTACCTTATTGAAGGAGTATTAAACAATAATTTGGATAAATTACACAAATAACTCGCTTAAGATAAATTAAGAAAAACCATTAATTAAAAATACTGGGAAAAAATCGTTTTTGTTGATCTTATTAAAAACATTTTCTTCATAAACAGCATTTACAAAACATAACCCTTTTGCTGGAGCAGATTCTTTAACATCATTTTTCTTTTTATTGACCCATCTATCTGTAAAAATTTCTGGAGATATTTTTTTTTCTCCAACTAACACCAGTTGACCAACAATTAAACGGACCATTCCATAGAGAAAACCAGTAGCTTTAATATCAACTAGAATCAACTCTCCTACTCTTTTAATAGCTATATTTTTTATTGTTGTAATAGATGTGGGCCTGTTGCTTCCACTTTTCTGAAAAGCAAAAAAATCATGTTCTCCTTCCATTCTTTTTGATGCATTTGACATTAAAAGTTCATCTAGCACTTTTTGGTACCTATGCCATGACCAATTATTTATGAACACGTTAGGAAATTTACTGTTATTAATGACATATCGATAATGTCTATACATTACTGAGTAGCATGCATGCCAATTATCTTTAACTTCAACCGATTCCAAGATTCTAATTGTTGAGGGTAAAAGATTATTTAATACATCTGAATAACGATTTCCTGGAATAATACAATCAATATCAAAGTGAACTACTTGACCTGATGCATGAACCCCTGCATCAGTTCTACCTGCAGCAAAAGTCTTTATAACATGATGTGTAATTTTAAAAAGAGCTCTCTCTAAAATTTCCTGAACTGTAGTTGCATTTTTTTGTTTTTGCCAACCAGAATAATTGGATCCATCGTATTGGACTAGTAAAGCTACCCTTTTCAAAAGTTGTCTTCTAGTAAAAAAGCACCTTATTTAAATCATTTAAACAAGCTCAATTATAGCCATCTGAGCGTTATCACCTTTTCTCGAAACCGTTCTGACTATGCGAGTATAACCTCCTTTTCTCTCTCCATATCTTTCTTTTGCTTTCTCAAATAATGAATGAACTAGTTTCTTATCATAGATATATCCAATAGCTCTTCTCCTAGAAGCCAAACTACCTTCTTTAGCGAGAGAAATCATCCTTTCAGCTTCGTTTCTTAAAGCTTTTGCCCTAGCTTTTGTTGTCGTTACTCTACCTTCTCTAATTAATTGTGTAGTCAGACCTCTTAAAAGTGCTTTCCTCTGGTCAGCAGGTTTACTTAATAATGGAATTCTAAGTTGGTGTCTCATAATCTTAAAAATTGTTAAACAGATGTTCTGCTTTGTGGAATAGAGATTCCTATGCGCTCAAGAGCTTCGATAACCTCATCTGCAGATTTAGAGCCAAAGTTCTTAATTTCCAGAAGATCTTCATAACTAAAACCCATTAAATCTGAAACTGAGTTAACTTGAGCCCTTTTTAAACAATTATATGCTCTAACGGACAAGTTTAGTTCCTCAAGAGGAATTTGAGCTTCAGGAGATGGTTCAGGCTCTTCAGGTATTTCCTCCACCATTGTTACAGTAGCCAAAGGTTGAAAGAGTTCTATTAACTGGTTTGCAGCTTCAGCAATAGCATCATCAGGGCTTGTTGAACCATCTGTTACTACTTCCATTTTTAATCTTTCTCTACCTGTTCCACCCTCTGCTACAGCAGTTTCATCAATTGTAAAATTAACTCTCTTTACTGGCATAAATACAGCATCTATTTGAAGTAAATCAATAGCAGTTGTTTCTTCATTCTTACGGTCGACTGGTCTATATCCCACACCTCTTTCAACATGAATTTCCAATTCTAAGTTATGACCATCTTGAATAGTTGCAATAGGTTTTTCACCATCAACAATTTCAACTTGAGATGAAAATTGAATATCATTGGCCTTCACCTCCATTGGACCACTAGCAACTAGTCTACCGATTTCAAGCTCTGGATTAGAACTATTAATTGATAATTGCTTACAATTGAGAAGAATATCTAAAACGTCTTCTCTAACTCCAGGAATAGTTGCATATTCATGGTTAATTCCTGCAATTCTTACTGCAGTCACTGCACTTCCTTCAAGTCCTCCCATGAGGACTCTTCTAAGCGAATTACCCAAAGTTGTAGCTTGTCCCCTTTCTAAAGGGCCAATTAAAAAAGTTCCTGTTTGGGAGCGATCATCTGCTATTTGATGGTCGATTCTGTCAATCTGGTATTGCAACACGGAAAAAATAGGGTTAAAAGTTTTTTTTGGGGGGGGGTTAGAGAATGGTTCAGACCTAAACGCGTCTCCGTTTAGGTCTTCTACATCCATTATGAGGTAATGGAGTTACATCTCTTATTAGAGTTATTTCTAAACCGGCCACTTGTAAAGCTCTTATGGCCGTTTCTCTACCTGAGCCTGGTCCTCTAACTAATACTTCTATTTGCCTCATACCTTGGTCAAGTGCTCTCCTAGCAGCAGCTTCGGCTGCTGTTTGAGCGGCAAATGGCGTACCTTTTCGAGCACCTTTAAATCCACTAGCTCCTGCAGAAGACCAAGAAATTACATGACCAGAAGTGTCGGTAATTGAAACGATAGTGTTATTAAATGTGCTTTGAATATGAACTACACCATTTGGAACATTTTTTTTAGATTTCTTTGAACCTGGTTTTTTTACTGTAGCTGCCATGATTTTTTAATTTAATAATGTAATTTGTTTATTGATTTAATTAGTTATTTTTTTCTTCCAGCAACTGTTTTTCTTGAACCACGTCTTGTTCTTGCATTAGTTCTAGTTCTTTGACCTCTTACCGGAAGACTCATTCTATGTCTTCTTCCTCTAACACAACCTATATCTTGTAAACGTTTTAGGGCCATTCCCTCTTTTCTTCTCAAGTCTCCTTCTAAAGTGAATTCTTCTGTAGCACCTCTAAGTTTTTGTACATCAGAATCTGAAAGATCTTTTACACGAATATCTGGGTTTACACCCGTATTAGCAAGAATTAGCTTTGATCTTGTCAAACCAATTCCGTAGACGTATGTAAGTGCAATTTCTACTCGCTTTTCGCGAGGTATGTCAATTCCTGCAATCCTGGCCACGTGTTTTGAGTAAGTAAAAGTTTGAATTAAAGGGTTAAAATTTAACCCTGACGCTGTTTATTTCGAGGTCTTTTCTTGTTGATAACATAGATTTTACCTCTTCTCCTTACGATCTGATCGTCAGGACTTATTTTTTTAACTGAAGATCTGACCTTCATAGGGGTTTTCAAATAAAACGTTAATATTATATTCTACATCATCGTCAAGCCATTTTTTGTTTGATATCAGAGGAAATGGTTTTTAAATCTCTATCACCATCAATATATTCTAGCAATGAAAGATCTTTAAAATATTGAATTAACGGTTCTGTAGTTTTTTTATAAATGTTGACTCTTGTTCTAATAGTCTCTTCGGTATCATCTTTTCTCCCTCTTAAAAGCAAACGCTTAATTAGAACTTCTTCAGGAATATCTAAATAAAAAACTACTTCTAAAGGTTGATTTATTTCGATTAAGACCTCATTCAATGAATTAGCTTGAGATAAATTTCTTGGATAACCATCTAAGATCCAACCTTTATTATCTTTATCTAAATTTTGCCTTACTATTTTTAATACAAGTTCATCACTAACAAGTTCTCCCCGATTAATAATATCTTTTACCTTTCTACCAAGGATAGTATTCATTTCAATTTCTTTTCTTAATAATTCACCTGTAGAAAGGTGCAAATAAGAATTTGTTTTGCTTAATAATTCCGCCTGAGTTCCTTTCCCTGCTCCAGGCGCTCCTAAAAATAGTAAATGTTTTTTCATTAATTGTTAATTAGTCCCTCATACCTTTGAGAAATAACATAAGTTTGAATTTGCTTTGCAGTGTCAATAGCAACACCCACTAGAATAAGTAATGAAGTTGCTCCTAAACCTTGAAAAGTTTGGACATTCGTCGCTCTTTCTACTGCAGCTGGGATTATAGCTACTGAGCCCAGAAACAAACCTCCCAATAAAGTTAACCTATTTTGTATACCTGATAAGTAGTTTGCCGTATTAGTTCCAGGTCTAACTCCTGGTATTGCTACTCCTCCTTTCTTTAAATTTGATGCCACATCAACTGGATTAATTGTAAGGGATGCATAAAAATAGGAAAATCCCAAAATTAAGGCGAAGAATGTCAGAGCATAGGGCCATGGATTTGAAGATCCAGGGTTTAAACTACTGGCTAATTTAATTAAGACTGGATTGCCTGTCACATTTGCAATAGTTATAGGTAAAAAAATCAAGGCTGATGCAAAAATAATAGGCATGACTCCTCCGGCATTTAATTTTAAGGGTAAGTAACTTTGCCTTGTAGGTAGCAAGGTTGAATTTCCTATTTGTCTTTTTGCACTAACAATAGGAATGCGTCTAGCACCCTCCTGGACAAAAATTATCCCAACAATTGTGAGTAAAAAGACTCCAAGTAAAACTGCTATTCCTAATACATCTCCTCGATCGCCAGTTTGAGCTTTTTCAATAGTTGAACTTAACGCCTTAGGTAAAGTCGAAACAATATTCAAAAAAATTACCAATGAAGCTCCTTGACCTATACCTTTCTCCGTAATTATTTCACTGAACCACATAACCAACATTGAGCCAGTTACTAAGGCAAGAGAAGTTTGTAATACAAATGTAGTTTCACTTATCCCCTGAATTGCATATTGTCTAAGAATTAAAGAAAAAATTATACTCTGCAAAAATCCCCATCCTAAGGAAACATATCTTGTTATTTGAGCAATTTTTCTTCTACCTGCTTCTCCTTCATTTTTTTGTAAATCCTCAAGAACAGGCAATGAAGCTGTAAGAAGCTGAATAATAATTGAGGCATTGATAAAAGGAAGTATACCCAATGCGAATATTCCTAATGTTGAAATTCCGCCACCGGTAAAAATATCTAAAAAACCAATTAATTGACCACCTTGATCTATAAAACTTTTAAACGCAACCCTATCTATCCCAGGCATGGGAATATAGATTCCAAGTCTAACTAAAAGTAAAAGTCCTAAAGTTGTTAAAACTCTACTCCTTAATTCTTTGTTTAAAAATAACTGTGAGAGTATTTCAGAACTGCTAGGATTTCTACTTTTGTTGACTAACATTTTAAGCTTAACTAAATTTTTGAGTAAATTTATTTATTATTTAGAAGCTCACAAGATCCACCTGCGTCCTCAATTTTTTGTTTTGCAACTTTTGTGAAGGCATGAGCCTGTACTGTTAACTTTACTTTAACTTCTCCATTACCAAGAATTTTTAAAGGGAATTTAGGCTTAAAAATCAACCCTTTCTTAACTAATGAGTCCAAATTAACAGTATCATTATCTTTGAAATCATTTAATTTATCTAAATTAATTATCGAAAAATTCTTTTGATTAATTATTTCAAAGTGCTTTAATTTTGGGACTCTTCTATACAAAGGCATTTGACCACCCTCAAAACCTGGACGTGTGGGTCTTCCAGAACGTGACTTTTGGCCTCTCATTCCAAAACCACATGATGCACCTTGGCCTGCTGCAATACCTCTACCCTTTCTTAATTTTTTCTTTCTAGAGTCAGAGTTTGGTTTGAGTGTATTTAATGTTGAAATCATAATTTTCAAGAATAGAGCTGTTCAAGTGAGATGCCTCTCTCCCTTGAGGCAGATTTGTGAGTTCTTAATTGAGACAGAGCTACCATAGCAGCTCTTGCATTATTCAAAGGTGTTTTACTACCCAATCTTTTTGCTAAGACATTTTTTATGCCCGCCAATTCTAAAACTGTTCTTATTGATCCCCCAGCAATTACTCCGGTACCCGGAGCAGCTGGTCTAATTAATACATTAGCAGCACCATCTCTGCCTTTAGATAAAGTTGGTATTGAATTATTTGGAGTTAATGGAACTCTGACAAGGTTCTTTTTACCATCAGAAACACCCTTTCTAACGGCTCCAATAACATCTCCAGCTTTGCCAACTCCAACTCCAACTTGACCTTTCTCATTCCCAACAACAACAATTGCTCTAAAACTCATTTTTTTCCCACCTTTAACAGTTTTAGATACACGTCTAATTTGAACAACTCTTTCCTGCCAATCAGAATCTCTCTCAAGATTTTTTGAATCGCCTCTCCTATTTCTTTTTCGATCGTTATTACGATTATTCCTTTTTTGTTCACTAGGTGTAGCACCCGGAACCTTATCATTTTTGGATTGAGTTTCTTGTTTTATTGGAGTGTCAGTCATAGTAAAAAATTAAGGTTAGAATTTTAAGCCAGCTTCACGAGCAGCATCGGCAAGTGCCTTGACTCTTCCATGGTATAAATTTCCTCCACGGTCAAAAATTACCTGCTTGATCCCTTTTTTTATTGCTCTCTTTGCTAATAATTTTCCAACAATAGAAGAAGAATTACAATCAGAAGGTAATTTCTCCGATTTTTCTCTAAGTTCTTTATCAACGGTTGAAGCAGAGCAAAGAGTTTTTTGAGCATTATCGTCTATAACCTGAGCATAAATATGATTATTAGAACGGAAAACAGACAATCTGGGACGTGTTGCATCTCCAATTAAGAATCTTCTTAATCTTCTGTGTCTTTTTTGAGTTTGTAATTTTCTGGAAAGTTTGGTCATTTGTTTTAAGTGGAATTATTTTTTGCCAGATTTACCAGCTTTTCTGAGAATTCTCTCATCATGGTATTTAATTCCTTTCCCTTTATATGGCTCTGGAGGTCTAATTGATCTGATTTTTGCTGCTTCATTGCCAACAATTTCCTTATCAATTCCAGATACAGTAACGTTTGTATTACTCTCAACCTTGTATGTTATACCATCAGGGGGGATCATTTCTACAGGATGACTAAATCCTGCACTCACAATTAAATTTTTACCTTTTACTTGTGCTCTGGATCCAACTCCTACAATTTCAAGTTTTTTTGAAAAACCTTGAGTAACCCCTTCAACCATATTCGCAATTAAGGCTCTACATAAACCATGTCTTTGCCTTGAATGTATTTTGGTTGTGGTAGGACTTACTACAACAGTATTATCTTTCTTATCAAAACTAACACCCTCAGGCATCACACGTTTTAACTCACCCTTTGGACCTTTAACTGTAACAATTGGTCCATCAAAATCAACTGTAACTTTGTCTGGAATAAGTACTGGTGTTTTTCCGATTCTTGACATAATTAATTCTCCTTAATAAACATAGCAAAGGACTTCGCCACCTATACCTTGCTTTCTGGCATCGCGATCACTCATTACGCCTTTAGAAGTTGAGATAATAGCAACTCCAAGACCTCCAAGAACTTTTGGCAAGCCTCTAGTATTCTTATAAATTCGCAAACCAGGTTTACTAACTCGTTGCATAGATCGAATAGTTGGAAATTTATTCTTTCCACTATATTTGAGACCCAGTATTATTTGTGATTTATAACCTTCACCTTCCTCATTAATATCAGAAATAAAACCCTCTTTTTGAAGCACTTTGGCAATACTTAGGGACATTTTTGAACTTGGTATTGTTGTTGTTGTATGCTTTTTTTGACTCGCATTTCTAATTCGAGTAAGCATATCTGAAATAGGATCGTGATTTGACATAGTTTTAATTTAATTCTTACTAAAAGGCATGCCTAACTCTTGCAAGAGAGCTTTACCTTCTTGATCTGATCTTGCACTAGTGACAATAGTTATATCCATACCTCTTATTGAATCAATTTTATCAAAAGAGATTTCAGGAAAAATTAATTGTTCTTTAACTCCAACAGTGTAATTACCCCTGCCATCAAAACTTTTTGGATTAACTCCTCTAAAGTCTCTTATTCTTGGTAAAGCTAGATTTATAAATCTCTCTAAAAAGGAATACATTCTGTCCCCCCTCAAAGTTACAGTACAGCCAATCGGCATACCTTCGCGAATTTTAAAACCCGCGATAGCTTTTTTAGCCCGAGTTACTAAGGCCTTTTGTCCTGTAATTGTTGCCATTTCGTTTAAAGAAGCTTCTAGAGCTTTTGAATTTGAGGCTGCTTCACCAAGACCTCTGTTAACGTTGACTTTGACAACTTTAGGGACTTGATGAATATTTTTAAGACCAAGTTCCTTTAAAAGTTTTGGTCTAATTGATTCTTTGTAGCGATTTTTTAGAGTCATAATTTTTGGTTAATTCTGGTCTTTGTCAGAATTGAGAAATTAGAAAAAGTTTAAATCTGGTTTCTGATGAAAAATTAATCAATTATTTCACCAGTTTTCTTTAATCTTCTTTTCTTAACTCCCTTTTTATCAATAAAGTATTCGATCTTACTTGTAAGATTTTTATCCTTTGAAAAGAACATCACATTTGATGCATGTAAAGATGCTTCTTCAGTCAGTATTCTGCCAGTTTCTCCTTCCTGAGTTGGTTTTAAATGTTTTGTCCTAAGGTTAATTCCCTTAACCACTACTCTATTCTCAAGAGGGATAGTTTTTAAAACCTCGCCAGTTTTCCCTTTTTCCTTGCCGTTAATAACTTTAACTAAATCTCCAGTTTTGATTCTCATTTTTATTCTGTGGAAATTTTTCTTTTGTTTTAATGAATCCAACATTTAAATCACCTCCGGAGCAAGAGAAACAATCTTAGTGTAATTTTTATCCCGCAGTTCTCTAGCTACAGGACCAAAAACTCTAGTACCTTTAGGGTTCTTATCTTCATTAATCAATACGGCAGCGTTATCATCAAATCTGATTGAATTACCTGTATTCCTTCTTAATGTAGCTTTCGTTCGAACGATGACGGCTTTTACAACTTCAGATTTCTTAACTCCCATATTCGGAAGGGCATCTTTTACAGTTGCTACAATGACATCTCCAACATGTGCGTATCTTCTATTAGATCCTAAAACCCTAATACATTGAAGTCTTTTCGCACCGCTATTATCAGCAACTGTTAAATAAGTTTCTTGTTGAATCATTTTGCAACCTCCTTAATCTGACTTGGTTTATTAAGGATCTCTTCGATTGCCCATCTTTTATGAGCGCTAAGCGGTCTAGTTTCTCTAATTTTAACTCGATCACCTAAAACACATTTATTTCCAGGATCATGTGCCTTATATCTTGTGGTTCTACTTACAATTTTTTTATAAGTGGGATGTGGATATCTGTTAATAACAGCAACAACAACTGTTTTGTCCATTTTGTCGCTGACAACAGTACCAATTCTTTCTTTAAGTGCCATAACTAATAATTAATCAGAAGTTGTTTGAGAAGAAGATTGACTCTTACTGAGAGTAAGTAATTGCGCAACTTGTTTCTTAATGATTTTAAATTTATGAGTTTCATTGAGCTGTCTTGTAGCTTGCTTGAATCTTAAATCAAAAAGATCTTTTCTTAATTGGTCAATCTTTTCAGTAATTTGAGCAGAATTTAATTTTTTAAATTCTTTAAGAGACTCTGAGTTTTTCATTGTTTAACCTCCTCTTGAGATTTTTTATTATTTTTTGTCTTTTCTTTAGATGGCGTTTCTAATTTTTTATCAATGGAGATAAATTTTGTTTTCACAGGAAGTTTGTATTGAGCTAGACGCATAGCTTCTTTTGCAATTTCCTCAGTGATATCTTCACCACCCATCTCAAAAAGTATTCTTCCAGGTTTTACAACTGCAACCCAAAACTCTGGATTACCTTTACCAGAACCCATTCTGGTTTCTGCAGGTCTCATGGTTACAGGTTTATCAGGAAATATTCTTATCCAGATTTGACCTCCACGTTTAATATATCTAGTCATAGCTCTTCTACTTGCTTCAATCTGACGTGCAGTTACCCATCCACAGTCTTGAGCTTGGAGTGCAAATTGACCGAAAGCAATAGTATTACCTTTAGAGGCTACTCCCCTCATCCTGCCTCTATGTTGTTTACGAAATTTAGTACGTTTTGGACTAAGCATTTTTATACCTCCTATGAATTCTCATTTGAACGATCCTCAAATTGCTGAGGTCTTCGACTGGCTTTCCTCTTCGAGCCTGCACCCACAGGGATTGTTTGTTCTTCTTTAGGAAGAACTTCACCTTTGAAAACCCAGACTTTAATGCCAAGAACACCGTAAGTAGTATTAGCTTCACGAGTTGCATAGTCTATTTCAGCTCTCAAAGTATGTAGCGGGACTCTACCTTCTCTAGTCCATTCAGTTCTAGCAATTTCAGCGCCATTTAACCTTCCCCCTACTTGTATTTTTAGTCCTAAGACTCCAGCCCTTTGAGCCCTTTGCAAAGCCATCCTTATAGTTCTTCTAAAAGCGACTCTTTTTTCCAATTGTTGGGCAATATATTCAGCTAGTAAAAAAGCGTCAGCGTCAACACGCTCAACTTCAACAACATTTATTCTTACTTGCCTTGTCCTATCTCCTATCGTTTTTTGGATTCCAGATCTTAATTCTTCAATACCACTTCCTTGTCTTCCAACTATCACACCTGGTCTTGCTGTTTTTAATTCTAGTTCCAGTTGATCCGCTTTTCTGGCTATTAAAACATCACTGATTCCTGCTGAACCATATTTTTTCTGTATAAAAGTACGAATCTTATAATCTTCTTGAAGAAGAATTGGATATGTCTTAGAAGAAGCGAACCACTTTGAGCGATGCTCTTGGGTAATTCCTAATCTTAGTCCAGCAGGATGTATTTTATGTCCCATTAGTTTTGTACCTCCGCATTAATTTGAGTAGGAGCTGATTCAACAGAAATACTAATATGGCAAGTCTGTTTTTTAATAGAAAAAGCTCTACCTTGAGCTCTTGGCCTATACCTTTTCATTACAGGACCACTATTAGCCCATGCAGAAGAAATAACTAAGGTAGAGGGATCCATTCCAAGATTATGTTCTGCATTAGCAACTGCAGATCTCAGAACTTTAGTAATAGGATCAGTAGATCTGTAAGGCATGAACTCCAACATGATCAATGCATCTCTATAAGACCTACCCCTTATTTGATCTAGAACTCTTCTGACTTTAGAGGCTGATCCACGAACATAGTTTCCATGAGCAATGGCTGTTTTTGTTGTTTGAGGTGTTTTTGTCATGATTTTGCTCCTTTCTTATCTCTGATGTGACCACGGTAAGTGCGTGTTGGAGCAAATTCGCCAAGTTTATGGCCAATCATTTGTTCGGTTATAAATACGGGAATGTGGCTTTTACCATTATGTACCGCGATAGTGTGACCGATCATAACAGGTAAAATAGTGGAAGATCTGGACCAAGTTTTGATAACAGACTTATCATTATCAGTATTTTGTTTTTCTACCTTTTTAAGCAAGCTATCTGCTATAAAAGGTCCTTTTTTTAGTGAACGTCCCATATTTATAAAATAGAAATTAAGGTGATAATTGAAATAATCAAGAGTCTCTTCCTCCTCTACTTCTCTTAGAAACTCGACGACGTCTTCGAACTACTAATTTATTACTTGGTTTGTTCTTTTTACGTGTCTTTAACCCAAGAGCTGGTTTACCCCATGGAGTAACAGGGCCTGCTCTACCAATTGGTGCTTTTCCCTCTCCTCCTCCATGTGGATGATCACATGGGTTCATGACACTTCCTCTAACTTGAGGCCTTCTTCCAAGCCATCTTCTTCTTCCTGCTTTACCTAGACTAGTATTTCTTATTTCTGAGTTGCCAACTTCTCCAAGAGTTGCATAACATTCTTTTCTAACAAGTCTTACCTCAGTAGATGGAAGTTTTAAAGCAACATAATCTCCCTCTTTTGCCATAACTTGGGCACTAGCTCCTGCGGACCTAACCATCTGAGCACCTCTACCTGCATATAACTCAACACAATGAACACTAGATCCTAATGGCATAACAGAAAGTGGCATTGCATTTCCATCTTCAATTGGAACACTGTCTCCTGATATGACATTTTGGCCAACTTTTACTCCAGCTGGAGCGATAATATATCTTTTCTCTCCATCTTCGTAAAATAAAAGTGCTAGCCTCGCATTCCTGTGAGGATCATAGTGAATAGCTGCAACTTTAGCATTAATGTTTCTTTTATCTCTTCTAAAGTCGACTAGTCTATATTGCCTTTTGTGACCACCTCCACGATGACGGCAAGTAATAACTCCACGATTATTTCTACCTTTAACTCTATGTTTTGAAACTATTAGTGATCTCTCAGGTTTTGCACTTGTTATTTCACTAAAATCAGTAACTACTCTCTGTCTAGTGCCAGGTGTATAAGGTTTAAATTTACGAATTGCCATGATTAATACTCCTTAAGATTCTGGAAATAATTGGATTTTGTCTCCTTCAGCAAGACGTACAATTGCCTTTTTGACCTGAGAACGTTTACCGGAAAATTTCCCGACTCTTCTTGTTCTCCTAGGAGGATTCATAGTGTTAACTCCTATAACTTTAACACTGAATAAGGCTTCAATAGCAGCCTTTATTTGTGGCTTTGCAGCTCTATGATCAACTTCAAAGGTATAT
Organism: Prochlorococcus sp. scB241_528O2; assembly: GCA_000634115.1. Taxonomy (GTDB): domain Bacteria; phylum Cyanobacteriota; class Cyanobacteriia; order PCC-6307; family Cyanobiaceae; genus Prochlorococcus_A. The sequence continues at coordinate 117,022 of JFLJ01000156.1, forward strand.
TGGTTAAGATCTAGTGCGTTCGTAGCTTTCTCAGTAATAATTGGCTTTCGTATTACATCGGCCAAACGAGAATCAAATAATTTGCTCATGATGCGTAAACCTCCTGAATTTTACTTATTGCTGATTGACCTATGACCAATTTATTAGCGTTGAGAATATCAAATACATTTAATTGATCGGCAGCTATTAATTTTACTTTTTCAATATTATTTATAGATTTTTTTATTACATCGGAAGGACTATCAAGAATAACCAATACTTTTTCAGTTTTTTGTATTCCTAATCGCGCAAGGCCATTAATGATATCACTTGTTTTAGGCTGCTTTATGGTAGATCCAAAATCTTCAACAGCCTTCATATCAGATACTCTTGACATCAATGCCGTTCTAAGAGCTAATCTGCGTTCCTTACGATTCATATCAAGATTGTAAGAACGTGGCTTCGGTCCAAAAATAATTCCACCACCAGGTCTTAAGGGTGTTCTTATTGATCCTTGACGAGCTCTTCCAGTACCTTTCTGTTTGTATGGCTTTCTACCACCACCGCGCACTTCAGATCTTGTCAAAGTTGATGCAGTACCTTGTCTTTTGTTTGCTAGTTGTCTAAGAACTGCTCTATGGATTAAGTCTGCAGAAGAAGTTTTCTTGGCAACTGCTAAATCAAGAGTAACTTTGCCTGACTTTTTACCATCCCACTTAAGAGTTTCTAGTGTTGTCATGATTTTTCACCTCCTTTTTTACCTACTAAATTGTTTGGCTTAATGTTGACAATTGAGCCAGGCTTACCTGGGACAGAACCCTTTACTACAATCAAATTTTTCTGGTCATCAATTTTTAGGACTAATAAACCTTTCGTAGTTATCTGTTTACCTCCATATCGTCCTGCCATTCTTTTCCCAGGATAAATTCTACCTGGAGTTGTTCCTGCGCCTGTAGAACCTGGAGCTCTATGATTTTTTGAACCATGACTCATAGGCCCTCTACTAAAACCATGTCTTTTTTGGTAACCAGCAAAGCCTCTACCCATAGATTTGCCACTGATATCAACTTTTTGGCCAACTTGGAAGTTTTTTACAGTTATTTGATTTCCGATTTCAAAAGATGAAGTTTCTTCAACCCTATATTCTTTTAAATGCTTTAAAAGTTCATTTCCTGACTTCAATAAATGTCCCTTTTTAGGCTTACTTATATGCTTTTCTTTGGATAAGCCATAGCCTATTTGAACAGCATTGTAACCATCCAAAGCATTAGTTTTCAATTGAGTGACATGGCATGGACCAGCTTCAATAAGAGTCACTGGTACAGCATTACCTTTATCGTCAAAAAGTTGGGACATGCCCAATTTCTTTCCTAAAATTCCTATAGACATGAGACTAAAATAGGCTAGCTCGTAATGATTTTTTAATTATCCAAACCTTTTAAGGTATAAAGGTGTAATTAACAAAAAAATTATTAAAAAAGGTGGAGACTTATCTAACAAATTAGATAGTTTCTCATTGGGTCAACCCCTCCTGAGTTTTTAACGAAACGCTAAAAATGTGAAATTCTTTAGAGGCTCGGCTAGCTTGCGAGCTTAAAAATTCACTGAGTTACAATTGTACATCATCAAGTACCATAAAATAAAATAAAATATAAATAACGGAAATTTTTATGCCATTACTTCTCACAGGGACAAAGTTTCATAACGATTTAAAAACGAATAAATGTCTTGCAATCTTCTCTCCCCTTGAAGGTGGTTATGAAACTCGTCTATTAAGAAGAATGAGGGCTAAGGGCTTTAAAACTTTTATCACTTCAGCGAGAGGGCTTGGAGATCCAGAAGTCTTCTTGCTAAAATTACATGGAGTAAGACCACCTCACCTCGGTCATCAAAGCGTAGGGAGAAACGGAGCACTCGGTGAAGTTCAACAAGTCATCCCGCAAGCTTCTGAGTTATTTAATGAAAATGATAAAGATAAATTACTATGGTTGTTAGAAGGCCAAGTATTATCTCAATCTGAATTAGAGAGCCTAATAGAGATTTGCACTAAAGATAACAAACTAAAAATTGTTATAGAAATGGGAGGTTCAAGAAAACTTGAATGGCGGTCATTAAGTGATTATATTTTGGATGAATTTTAAAGTGAAATTATTTGATTAAAACTAAGAATAAAAAAGATAAATGGATTAAGTTGATTTGTGGCGCCAGTAATGAAGATGTTATTTCTATTGAAGATTTATGTGCAATTTATACTGCTGCTGGTGTCGACTACATAGATGTTGCAGCTGAAGAATCTATAGTTAATGCAGCAAAAAAAGGGATTAAATGGGCAAAAGAAAGCTTTAAAAACTCCCCTGGAATAATGATAAGCATTAGTGATGGTGATGATATCCACTTTCGTAAAGCAAAATTTGATCCATTAAAATGTCCTTCTAATTGTCCAAGACCGTGCGAAAAAGTATGCCCCACCTTTGCAATTGATAATTCTGGGATTAAAGAGAGTAAATGTTATGGATGTGGAAGATGTATCAATAGTTGTCCTCTAAATCTGATTAACGAATATAAATATAATTTGTCAAAAAATGACTTAGCATCAACACTTCAAAAAATAAAGCCTGATGCAGTAGAAATTCATACAGAGATCAATCGCATAGATTCTTTTACAAAAGTTGTAAATACCCTTAAAAGTTCCAAAACTAAATTAGACAGAATATCTGTAAGTTGTGGATTAAATCAATCGGTCAGAAAATCGCAAGAGCCGGAAGATCTTTTGAAAGCTCTATGGGAAAGATATAAAATTCTTAATGAACTTAATATTCCCCTTATTTGGCAGCTAGATGGAAGGCCAATGTCTGGTGATCTTTCTCCAACAACAAGTAGAGATACAGTTAACTTGTTTGAAAGAATCGGTTCAGATCTTCCACCAGGATTAATTCAATTGGCTGGCGGAACTAATGAAAAAACTCATGAATTTTTGAAGTCAACCAATCTTCCTGATGGAATAGCATTTGGAAGTTCTGCAAGAAAAATTATGCAGCCACTTATCGAATTTGCTCACAAAAATAACAAAAGACTCTACGATTATCCTGAAAGGATGGCTTTAGCAATCAAAAAAGCTAAAAAATTTTTAGAGCCATGGAAAATGAGCTAATTCAAAACAATATTTTTATTTTTAAAAACCTTTTCCATGTTTATAAAAACTTTGTATTTTTTTGATAGAAAAAAATCTTTTCATGTATTAAACTAGTAATCCAATGGGCCGTCGCCAAGTGGTAAGGCATCGGGTTTTGGTCTCGACATTCCTAGGTTCGAATCCTAGCGGCCCAGTTTTAACGTTCAATAGGTGTCTACTCAACAAATATTTCTATTCGATTTTGATGGAGTTATAGTCGATGGAATGCATGAATATTGGCATAGTTCTTTAATGGCCTGTGATAAATATTTAAATTCACCGTACATCAAGTTTGATCAAAAACTATATAAAAGAGTGCCAAATATTTTCAAAGAAATTAGGCCTTGGGTTAAATATGGCTGGGAAATGGTTCTAATAGTGCACCAAATTATAAAAACAGAAAATCAATTAAACAATTTTAATAAAGATGATTTTATTAATGAATATCATCAAAATTGCCAGAGGATATTAAAAGAAAATTCATGGATCGCCCAAGATTTACAGAAAATACTAGATAAGTCTCGCGGGCTCCAAATTGATAAAGACTTTGAAAAGTGGGTGAATTTACATAAGCCATATTTTGAAGTCATAAATTTTATAGAAGAATTAAAAAAAAGAGGTATAAAAGCAGGAATAATAACAACAAAAGGAAAAATATTTGCAGAAAAAATTCTTAATCAATTAAATATTTTTCCAGAATTTATTTTTGGGTATGAATCCGGAACAAAAATCAAAATAGCGGAAGAGCTTAATCAGAAATATGAAATTTTAGGATTTATAGAAGATAGGAAAAAAACTCTAATGGATATTAAACAAAACTCAGAAACGTCTAATATTAATTGCTTCCTAGCTGATTGGGGCTATTTAAAATCTTCAGATAGATATAAATTAAATAATGAAATCAAATTATTAAAATTAGATAATTTAAACGAGTTACTTGCAATTTGAAGATCTTCAGCTAGAGTACGCATGTACTATAGTTTGTTTTTATGAAGTTTGGTTTAAATAAAAAATTCCAAATTTAGAATAATTACAAGAACTTAAATCGATAAATCTAACAATGAGTCTTGAAGAAAAGAACAAAACTGAATCAAAAGAAAAAGACAAGGCATTAAGTCTCGTCTTAGGTCAAATAGAAAGAAATTTTGGAAGAGGATCAATAATGAGACTTGGTGATGCTTCAAGAATGAAAGTAGAAACAATTTCTACAGGCGCACTCACATTAGATTTGGCATTAGGAGGAGGCTATCCAAAAGGAAGAGTGGTAGAAGTATACGGACCAGAAAGTTCAGGAAAAACTACATTAACGCTTCACGCAATAGCAGAAGTCCAAAAAAATGGAGGAGTAGCTGCATTTGTAGATGCCGAGCATGCACTTGATCCAGTTTATGCAGCCTCTTTAGGAGTTGATGTTGAAAATTTGTTGGTTTCACAACCAGATACTGGTGAAATGGCTCTAGAAATAGTCGACCAACTTATAAGATCGAGTGCAGTAGATCTTGTCGTTGTTGACTCGGTAGCAGCACTAACTCCAAGAGCCGAGATAGAAGGAGAGATGGGGGATCACGTAATTGGGAGCCAAGCAAGACTAATGAGTCAAGCAATGAGAAAAATAACCGGAAATATTGGCAAATCTGGATGTACAGTAATATTCCTGAATCAATTACGCTTAAAAATCGGTGTTACATACGGCAATCCAGAAACAACCACAGGAGGGAATGCATTAAAGTTTTACGCGTCAGTGAGACTTGATATTAGAAGAATTCAAACTCTTAAAAGAGGTACAGAAGAGTACGGAATAAGAGCAAAAGTGAAAGTAGCAAAAAACAAAGTTGCACCACCATTTAGAATTGCAGAGTTTGATATTCTCTTCGGAAAGGGTATTAGTACAACAGGATGTTTATTAGATTTAGCAGAAGAGACTAACATTATAATAAGGAGAGGTGCTTGGTATAGTTATGAAGGAGAAAATATTGGGCAAGGAAGAGATAATACAATTATTTGGCTTGATCAAAACTTAGAAATCAGAAATAAAGTAGAATCTATGGTTAAAGAGAAATTAACAGAAGGTACTGAAGTCAGTTCTAATTCAATGAAAGCATTAAATAATACTCCGGTTAATACAATCGCTGTTAATGATATAAAAACAGTAGCCTAGTTTTATAAAGAATCAGCCAAAGTCCACCATCCAGCAGCAGGGCCAATAAATCTGACTACAATCCATAAAGTCACTAACCCTCCAATTCCAAACCAACTAGCTTTAATACTTAATTGAATTAGTCTATCTTTTTGATTAATCGTTAAGGGGAGCCATTCAAATATTCTTGGAGATTCATCAAATTTAATTTGAGTGTTATTTTTTTTTGGAGGTAACCCAAGTGTTTTGCGTCTTTTTGCTTCTCCCATATTGGCTTAATTTTTTAAAAATAATAACCTAATCAAAAGGTAACACATAGTTAATTTTTTTTGAGGGTTGAATGCTTTGCAAAAGTAATCTGCCCCAGTTTCTTTTATTTACTCTTCCGTCTAAAATTATTAACTTACCAGAATTTCTTCTTAAAGGTGAAATAGATCTTTCAAGTTTTAATCTGGCTTGAGGAAGAAAAAATTCTCTAAACCAATCTTGAGAAAGTTTTTTATTATGTGAAACTGTAATTGCATTGATAGGTTCAGACATATTAGGAACAGGAAGTAAAGAAATAATAATTTGTTCTGGAATTGGTATTAAATAAGAATTTGTAATCCACCAATCATAACTAGAACAAAGAATTTCATTATTAAAAGAGGGAATTTTCTCTAGCAAGACCCTCTTGCCATACTTAGCAGCTAATTCAGTAGCAAGTTTAGTTTTCAAATCAATATCGTCAGACAGAACTAAAGTTAAACCCTTTCTAAAAAGTATTAACTTTTTGCATTTATCTAAGATTGAATTTGTAAAAAGAGGATTATTGGGAAGTAGCTGTTTGGGGGGTACATATAATGAGATCTTTTTTTCGTCATAATTACTTTTAAAATTAATAACCAAGTCAATATCTAAACTTTGCTTTTTAAGATAAGTTTGGAAAAAATTATCCTTTCTCAAAGCTGATAAAAAAACGAATTTATTGTTAAAAAACAATTCTTTAATTTGTGAAAGTTCATCTATTGGCTGCAAATATAAATTCCAATCTAAATTAGTATTGTTTAATTTTACCCAGCATGCCCAACCTTGAGATAAAGCTTTACTAACACTTAAAAATTTATCAGAAAAAGAAGAATTTTCATGAAAAAAGTTTGAAAAAAAATTAATTTCTTTTTCATCTAAATTTACATAACTATTGCCTAAAACTCTTCTCATAAAAAACTTTTTTTTAAACATCTCATATAAATTACTAAATGTTTTGTTTGTGGATTCAAATTCTTTAAAGTTTTTTGTCCAATCCTTTTTAATTAGAGAAATACTAAAATAATCTTTTAGATCTTGTTTAATATTCTCAATCCCAGAAAAAACTATTCGATGATTTCTAAGCTTAAGAGAATTGGGATCATTAAGTAAATCTTCAATTGTTAACAAGCGAACTCGATGATTTACAAAAATAATTTGATCATTTTTTAAAATAAAATTAAAACCAAGATTTTTTAATAAATTAATCTGACTTTCTTTGATAAATTGAATTTTTTTTTCAGATAAGATAAAAGTTGAATTTTCTTCTTTTAAAAATAGAGATATCAAAATTGGAGATAACCAATCATTAGTAGAGAAAATTTCTGAGTTAACTAGATATGTAGAGTCATTATCTATACATTTAGAAATTATTCTCCCAAAAGAATATATGTGATCCCAATTAAAACTTTTGTCTATCAAGAATTTTTTCAAATATTGATGACTTAAAATTTCAAGCATTTATAATTTATTTAATTTCAAATAAATACAAAATTTATGACTCTAATATACAAAAAATTGTTATCAATATAAGAAAGTCTAGAATTAATTAATCTATGAAAATTGGAATAGTAGGATTAGGTTTAATTGGTGGATCATTAGGGTTAAAACTCCAAAGGTTAAACCATACAATTTATGGAGTAGCAAATAATAAATTTAATAAAACAAAAGCAGAAGAAAAAAAACTTGCAAATTTTGTTAGCTGTGATCTGAGCTTATTAAAAGAATGTGAGCTCATAATATTGGCATTGCCTATACAAGATTTAATAAATCCATCTGATCTATTAGTAAAATCAATTCCTAAAGAAACGATAGTAACCGATGTAGGCTCTATTAAAGAACCAATAATAAATACATGGGAAAATTTACATCCTTTATTTATTGGATCACATCCAATGGCAGGAACAGAAAAGCAAGGAGTTAATGCAGGTTTTGAAGGTCTTTTTGAAAATGCAAAATGGATTATTACCCCTACACAAAAAAGTGATTTAAATGCAATTAGCACTCTTTCCGAGCTAATAAAGTCAATGAATTGTGAAATTTGCCATGCTTCACCAAAAGAACATGATGAAGCAGTATCTCTAATCTCTCATTTGCCAATATTTTTAGCTTCAGCCCTCATAGAAACTGTAAGTAACAAAAATAACCAATCTTTATTAGATCTTACACAAAAACTTGCAGCCACAGGATTTGCTGATACATCGAGAGTTGGCGGCGGTAATGCTCAATTAGCCTTAGATTTAGCTATGAATAATCAGATCAATGTTTTAAATGCCATAAATAATTTTAAAAATAATCTGAATCAATTGGAATCTTATATAAAAGAAAAACATTGGGAGATACTTTATAACAAACTATCTGAAGCTAAAGAAATCAGAGAAAATTTTATAGATTAAAATTATCAATGCCTTTTAAAGCTAAAATTTGCCTTGAAACCATTAATGCAGACTGACTCACACCTGCTGTCCCCTCCCCTGGATAGATTGAATCCCCACATAGCCACAAACCTTCAAAAGGAGTCCTACTTGATAATCCAAACAAACCAAAAATATCTGGATTTTGGCCAAGTCCGCCTACTATTCCATTAGGTCTATTTGTCCATTTTTCAAATCCCAAAGGAGTTGCTAATTCCCTATGTAGCCAATTTTCAGAACCAATATCAAAATAACTTTCCAATTCAAGCGATATTTTTTTTAGACAATTTTGTTTTCTCTTTAAATAATCTTGTTTATCTAAACTAAACCAATCTTTTGTATTAGTAAAAATACTAGCTATTAAAGTAACCTCACCTTTTGGTGCTCTTCCATCCCCATCCTCGCTAATTGATACAAATAACGAACCAAATTCATCCGAAACAAATTGATAATGATTGGAATAAGTTTGCTTAATATGTTCTTTTTTTAATGCTGAATAAAAAACTATAGCTCCACTTGGATCAGGCAAATTTATAAGTCGATTTTTATAACTTTGTTTGCTATTTAAGGGTTCCTTTAAATGCTTTAGCAAAGACTGAGGGGGGGCAGAATAAATCAAATCTTTTGCCTTGTAAACAAAAGATTTTTTTTTAGATTTAGCAAATATTGTCCAACACATATTTAGGTCATCGAAATTTATAGAATTAACTTTTTGACCAAAAATTAGATTAACACCAGTTTTACGCAATGAGCTTTCTAATGCTTCACTTAAAGACTGCATAGATTTTTTAAGATGCCATAGACCATGGGGCTGTTGACACATCTGAAGAACTGTAGAGCCATATAATGCCGCGGTATTATAAACATCCTCTTGCGAATAGAGTTTGAGTTGAAGATTTAAGAATTTAATCAAGCGATGGTTATTGGATAATCCACATATACGCAATAAATCAAAAACAGTAGATTTAAGTAATATACCTGTGACAAGATTCGATGGAACTAGTGCTTTAAGAAGCTGAGAAAAATCCCAAAAATTACTGATTGGCAATACTGGATTATTATTGGCAAATATCCAACTACTTTGGTGTATGAGGTTGCAAAGTTTCCAAAATCTACGACTTCCAGGAAAATGTATTTCTTGTTCTGCGATCCATTTATCTTTTTCATACCAAATAGGTATTGGCATTCCATCATCATTTAAATCAACAACGCAAGCAGGGTCCAAAATAGTGGCTTCAGGAGATGGAATATCTAAAAAATCAAAAATTCTTGAATGTATTCCTCCTTTCTCTAAACCAGCAACTTGAGTTGCACCAACATCAAAAATATAATTTTTTCTTTTAAAAGTCCCTGCACAACCTCCTGATTGAGTATGAGATTCGATTAAAGTCACAGATAAGCCTTGTTTTGATAAAATCGCTGCAGAAGTAAGTCCTGCTATACCAGCACCAACAACAACAACTTCAGACTTTCTCATTGAAATGCAAAATTTATCCCCTATTGAAGTTAGCGAAATTTGTGATGAATTAGGTGAAGCCTATCCAAAAAGTTTTGAACGTGTTCATGGGGGCGATACTCATAGTGCATGGAAACTAGAATTCGCAAACAAGAAATTATTTCTTAAAAGAAACGATAGAAACAAAAAATTTCTTGCATTTGAAAAATATTGTCTTCAAAATTTGAAAAGGTATATCAATAAAAAGAACTTAGTTGTTCCTGAAGTTATTGCATATAAAAATATAAAAAATATAGAAATCCTTTTAATTGAATGGATAAATATGCAAAACTGTGATCAAAAAAGGCTTGGAAAAGGTTTGGGAGAAATGCACTTAAATTCATCAGAGTCTAACCCAAAATTTTATGGGTATCCAGTTGAGGGTTTTATTGGAATAACAGATCAGAAGAAAGGCTGGGAAAATAATTGGATTGATTGTTTTTTAAACTTAAGAATAATACCTCAATTATCAATACTGAAATCAAATGTTTTAGACAAAGAAATAAGAAATAAAGTTAAAGATAAAATTAAATCAGAATTGCGAAATCACGAACCAAAAAATACTCTTGTTCATGGTGATTTGTGGTCAGGAAATGTAGGAATAGAAAAAAGCGGTAAAGGAGTTATATTTGACCCTGCATCTTGGTGGGCAGACAATGAGGTAGATATAGCTATGACAAGGTTGTTTGGAGGTTTCAGAAAAGAATTTTATGAAGAGTATCATAAAATTTTCCCTATAAAAGAAGGGTTAGAAAGGAGAATAATTATTTATAATTTTTACCACATTTTAAATCATGCCAATATGTTTGGCGGATCATATTTGAATCAAGTCAAAAATTACGTAAAAGAGATAATGAATTTTTAATTGTAGACTATCCGAGATATGTCTTTTTAAGATTTTGTACCTTTTCTAAAACAGCTTCACGATTTTCACTAGTACGAAGATTCTGCCAGCTCCATTGACCAACAACAATTACACCTAGCAATTCTAATAAACCTGGGAGAATTGGGAAAAAGTTGATCGTGTCAATAATAACTTTAATTATTATCTGAGCTATTACGACAACAGCAATTATACCTGCCGCTTTGCCATACTTTCCCATTTGAGTCCAATCAACTTTACCAAGGGTTTCATTGACTTTTCCCATGGCATCAGAGTACTGGTCTGAAAAGCTTTTAGTTTCTGAGCTTGAAGCGGAGCCGGAGTCTTGATTTGACTCTGGTTTGTTATCACTCATGAAATCATTAATCAAAATATATTGTCCAGACAATAACGGAAAAATCGTTCCTTTGCTACCTTTTTGTGATGTGTAATTCCGAACCGAAACATTTTGTATTTTTTAAATGTATTGATATGCATGAATTTTCAATATATTTTGTAAGATTTTTTTTACATATAATTTTCAATATTATCTTGTTCTAACAAAAACATTAATAAATCCGACAAATCGCAAACCATAAAAAGGTTAAATTTTTTATTTTAATTATCATAACTTCATAAGATTATTTTGCGAAATTAAAAATGACAGTTTCAAAAGATATCAAATTTAATTTCTTAAGCAAAGATGAACTAGAAAGATATCAAAAACATTTAACCCTCAAAGAGATAGGCTCTGAGGGACAAATTGATCTAAAAAACAGCTCAGTATTATGTATTGGAGCAGGCGGGCTTGGTTCTTCAGTATTGTTATATCTGGCAGCAACAGGAATTGGAAAAATTGGAATAGTTGATAACGATTATGTTGAGAAGTCTAATCTCCAAAGACAAATAATTCATGAAACAAATACCATTGGGAATCTTAAAATTGATTCTGCCCGAGAAAGAATAAAAAAATTGAATCCTAATTCTGAATTATTAACATTTTTTGAGAGAATTAATCCTAATAATGCTCTAGAAATAATTCGAGAATTTGATATTATTTGTGATTGCTCAGATAATTTTGGCACTAGATATTTGATAAATGATGCATGTTTAATACTAAATAAACCTCTAGTTTTTGGAAGTGTACAAGGCTTTGAGGGGCAAATTAGTGTTTTTAACTTAAATAAACAAAGTCCTAATTTAAGAGACTTGCTTCCAGAATCCCCTTCAAAAAATGCTGTCCCTAGTTGTGCAGAATATGGAGTAGTGGGTGTTACAACAGGTTTAATAGGAATTCTTCAAGTCAATGAGATTATCAAAATAATTTTAAAAAAAGGGGAAATTTTAGATGGAAAAATTTTGGTTTTTGATCTGTTGAATATTAATATGAAAAAATTAAATCTAAAAAGTGATCAGTTAAATAAGCGAATAAAAAATCTTTCTGAGTTCGCGGACTATTATATTGACGATGAATGTTCTGAGAAAAATATCGTAATCAACAGAATCAATGCTAATGACTTTAATAGCTTATACAAAGCAAAACCCAACAAAATTCTTTTAATTGATGTTAGGGAAAATGAAGAATTTTCTACTTTTGCAATAGAGGGTTCTATATCAATCCCATTAAGTCATTTGAACCAAGATTCAGACTTAGAATTTATTCAAAAAGAAAGTTTAATAAAAGATGTTTTCATCATATGTAAATCTGGTAAACGTTCTGAAAAAGCTTCAAAAATCTTATCTAAATTCAAAATTAAATCGAGATCAATTGAGGGTGGCATTGAAAAGTTAAAAAAATATTAATCAATTAGCACTTTAAAAACTATTTAGTAATCTACGCCTCTTTTCAAATCAACTCCAACATTTGCGTAATGCTTATGACAGACCATTTCAGAGTAAACATCGGCGAGTTCAAAGTATGAGGGTTCATTTTTACATCGCCCAGTAATAACAACTTCTGTTTCTGCTGGTTTTTTTAAAAGCGTTTGATGTATTGATTCGACAGGTAGCAGCTCTAAATCAACCGTTGGATTCAATTCATCCAAAATAATTGTCTTATACAAACCACTCAAAATAGCAGCTTTAGCAATTTCCCATGCTCTTTCAGCCTCAACATAATCAATTGGTTGTTGTTGGCCTCGCCACACAATCGCATCTCTTCCTGAACGCAAATGATCTACCAAATGTGGGTAACTTTCTCTCAATGCTTCTATAGCCGCATCTTCGGTATAACCATTTCCACCTTTTAACCACTGTAATATTAAAACTCTATGACTTTTATCTTGAGATATTCCTTTACCAATAGCTTGAAGAGCCTTACCGAGTGCACTAGTAGATTTACCCTTGCCTTCACCTGTATAAATCTCAATTCCACCAATACATTTAATTTGTCTGGTTTGTTTTGATAAATCTCCTGTTAAACGTGGTCTCATCTCTGAATGGAGTTGCGATATTCTTACCAAAGAAATAGGTGCTGCTCTCCCGGTAATAATTATTTCCAGTCCATCAGGACGATTTTGAAGAGAATCTACTACTTCCTTAATATCAAGCATGCCTAAATCAAGAACTGGATTTAACTCATCTAGTACAACAACAGAATAAAGAGAACTAGCAATTGCTCCTTTCGCAATATTCCAACCTCTTTCAGCCTCACCAATATCAAACTTGGTCACTTGGTCAGCAGTAAAGAAGTCTGATCTTCCTGTTCTTACATGATCAATTAAGTGAGGAAAACCCCTCTGCAAGGCCTCAATAGCAGAATCTTCATCATATGACCTCTCAGGACCTTTTAAAAATCTTAGAAGTAGAACTCTTGACTGTCTTTTTTCGCATATACCCAATCCTATTGTTCTGAGCACAACACCTAAAGCAGCCTGACTTTTACCCTTACCTTCCCCATCATAAATATGTAATTGACCTTTTGATCTCTCTTGACTGTCACTTGCAGTAACAATTCCAATTCCTCTATTTCTACTTGTATTCGTCAATTGAACAAGGTGAATGAATTTAATCTAAGATATAGTTAAGAATATTATTAAAAATTTAATAATAAATTCAACCTATTCATAGGTAATCTGAATTTTAAAGTAATTAGCATGTTCAATCAACTAGAAATTCTCTCTGATGAACAAAGTGAAAAGCTTTATACAATTAGAAGATACATTAAGAATCTTGATAGTGCTTGTATTGCTTATTCAGGAGGAGTAGACAGTACATTAGTAGCATCAATAGCATTCGAGCAATTAGGTAGCAAAGCCATCGCAATTACTGGTATTTCTCCTGCTTTAGCCAATAAACTTCGTGAAGAAGCAAGAAGTCAGGCAAAATGGATTGGAGTTAAACATTTAGAAATTAAAACATCAGAATTAGACCAATCAAGTTACAGTGAGAATCCCAAAGATAGGTGCTTTGCATGTAAAAAAGAGCTTCACAAACATACAACCTACTTTTCTAAAAAACTTAATTACAAGATAGTTTTAGATGGAGTCAATCTGGATGATCTAAAAGATTACAGGCCAGGAATACAGGCGGCAAAAAAAGCAGGCGTTGTTTCACCCCTCGCAAAATTTAAATTCTCAAAACAAGATATTAGGGATATATCAAAAGCATTAGGTTTTCCATGGTGGGATAAACCTGCTCAGCCATGCTTATCATCAAGATTTCCTTATGGCCATGAAATAACCAGTGAGAGACTTAAAATGGTTGAGAAAGCAGAAGAATACCTCAGAGAAGGTGGTTTATCAGAGGTTAGGGTTCGATGCCAAGGCTCAACAGCAAGAATAGAAATTCCCAAAGATGAATTAAAACATTTTTTTAAAAAATATAATTTTAGTGATATTGTTCAATACTTTTCTAATTTAGGATTTAATTGCACAAGCTTAGATCTTGAAGGACTAATAAGCGGAAAATTAAATAGATGAATTTTGCAAGTTAAACAACCGTTCTAATCTGTTTAAGGACTGCTGCAGGTGGATTGCGATCAATAACACGCAAAGAATGTTCTTCAGCCTTCAAAGCTTCGATTAAATATTTGCTGGCAAGTTCTGGCAACATATTTTGGCCACATGTAAAGATATCAACTGCAGAATAATTAGATTCAGGCCAAGTATGTATTGAAATATGGGATTCAGCCAGTAATGCAATTGCTGTAACCCCTTGAGGTTCAAATTTATAACTTATCAAATTCAGAATTTTTGCCTTTGCTAATTTGGCAGCTTTGTTTAATGTACAACGCAAAAAGGATTCATCATTTAATTTTTCGTAATCACATCTATAAAGTTCCAACAAAAGGTGTTTACTTTGATGACTTACTTTTTGGTCATTATTAAACGAACTCAAAATTTGATTTTTTTTGGGTACTTCCATTAAAAAAATTTCTACAAATATAAGATTAGCTAAAAATCATTACTTTTAGAATTATAAATGAATCATTTGTGAAGAGCTCAAAAAAGACTGATTAAATTTATCTAGATGTGTCGCACTTATAAAACATTGACTATCTTTACCAACAGAATTTAGTAACAAATTTTGCCTTGTTATATCTAGTTCCGCCAAGACATCATCCAATATAAGTATTGGAGGGACATTTAATGTTTTAGTTAATAAATCTAATTCAGCCATCTTTAAAGCTAAGATAAAAGTTCTTTGTTGACCAGATGAGCCATATTTTCTAACTGAAATATTATTAATTAGAAACTCAATATCATCACGATGAGGTCCAAAGTTACATTTACCAGTCAATGCTTCCAATGAACGCTGATTTAATAGTTGATCACATATTTTCTTACAAATAACTTCTTCTTCTTCTTCTTCTGGACTTATATTGTGTATTCCTGAAAGATAATTAATGCCTATTTGCTCTTTCGATTTACTTAAATGATTATGCCAATATTCAACATAAGGTTTTATTTTTAATAAAGCCCGTCTTCTACGTCTAAAAATTCTTGTACTTATTATTGACATTTGAATATCAAAGCTTTCAACAATTTCTGAGGATTGGTTATTTAGGAAACTTTTTGAACGCCAAAAATACCTTCTTTGTTTTAAAAGCCTGTTAAATCTAGTTATCAAGTCTAAATATACTGGTTCAAGCTGATATACAACTTTATCAATCCATGTTCTTCGATAACTTGGTTCACTTCTAACAATATCTATATCATTAGAACAGAAACATACGCTCCGAATATAGTTTTTTATTTCACTCTGCCTTCTCAAGATTGATTCATTAACATAAATTTTTTTAGACCCTTTTCGAAATAAATTTAACTTTAAATCATCTCTAAAATCTATTTGACCTACAACTACAGCCATATCACTATCATTTTCTATTAAATCTTTATCACTTAATGCTCTATTAGATTTTAATTGACTTAAAAATTCAACAGATTCAAGTAAATTTGACTTGCCAATACCGTTACAACCAAGAACAATTGCTCTTTGCTCTTTTAGTTCAATTTCAAAACTTTTATGGTTCCGAAAATTTTGAATTTTTAGTTTATTTAAAAAAATTTTTTTTGTGCATTCATTAATTAAATTAGCTAAGTTTAAAATATTTAGATTTTCTTTTAAAGAAATTGAAAAATTCAAGGGCATGTAGCTCAGTTGGATAGAGCATCAGATTCCGGTTCTGAGAGTCGGGGGTTCGAATCCCTCCATGCTCGTAAAATGATTTTTAAAGTTTATATCCCATTACTCTTATTCCATTTGGATCAATTATGAATCCACTTTCTTCTAAACTATTAAATGAAGATACTGGAGCTTGTACCGAAATACTGCATCCAGGCATTTCTCTATTTATTTTGTCAAGAGTTACTTGAAGCAATACAGAATAGAAAAGTTTCTGATTATTCCCTGTTAATGCGCTTAAATTCCACAAGTTTGCATTCAAACCCTTATCGGATGTGACCCTTACGAAGCCACATAATTCATTTTTAAATTCATTTTGTATACAGAAAAAGAAATTACTTTTCTGGATAGCCTCAGAAAGAGATTTTATTGGGAATGTCTCACACCCACAATTAGTTAAAAGTTTGTTAACTTTTTTAGCTAATGGGATCTTGGAAGAGTTAATAAAATAACCTTCAGGAAGAATAAGTTTTTTTTTAGAAAAATATTGCAATTATCAACCTGTATTTCTCATGCCTGCTGCTATCCCATTAATAGTTAAAAGTGCCCCTCTCAATAGTTCACTTCTACTATAAGCTCTTCTAGATTCATCTTTATCAATAAGAAATTCGCTAATAGGGGGTTGTCTTGTTTGATCCCTAAGTCTTCTTAAAAGTGAAACCTGCAAAAATCCCAATGGAATTATCGTCTTGTTTCTCAAGTTTACTGATGATTTTAAGTCTCTGTCAGATTCGAGGAGCTTATTTTTACCAGTAATTTCAAGTATTAAAGATTTTGTAAGATTATATTCTTTAGATATAACTTCAAAAATAACATTGAAAGATTCTCTATTTTCTATACTGCCTAGAGTGTCAACATAATATTTGGCAACTTCCAAATCCACCTTAGATAATGTCATTTCCACCTTAGATATGAGCATTCTGAAAAATGGCCATCTTTGATGCAGAACTCTTAATAATTCAATTTGTTGCGGGTCAGAATTTAATTCAGACGATAATGCAGTGCCCACTCCAAACCAACTAGGCAAAAGAAATCTACTTTGTGTCCAACCAAATACCCATGGAATAGCTCTTAAACTGGACAAATCCTTTGCACCTTTTTTTCTTCTCGCAGGTCTGCTAGATATCTGCAATTTACTGATTTCTTCAATTGGAGTTACCTCTTGAAAAAAGTTTAATAAATCAGGATTCTCATGAACTAATTTTCTATAGTGAGACCTTGATTTTTCTGCAAGCCTGGACATTAATTCATTCCATTCTGGAGTAGCATCTAGGCTATTATTTACTAAACTATTTTGAATAACAGCTGTAGTAACAGTTTCTAAGTTATACAAAGCCAGTTCAGGAAGACTATATTTAGAAGCTAAAACTTCACCTTGTTCTGTTATTTTGATTCGCCCTTTTAAGGTGCCGCTTGGTTGAGCCAATATTGCCTGATAGGCTGGCCCTCCTCCTCTACCTACAGACCCGCCTCTTCCATGAAAAAGTCTTAGCAAAAGGTTATTTTTACTAGCAAGATTTTGAAGAGCTATTTGGGCTCTATGAATTTCCCAATTACTAGAAACAAATCCTGAATCTTTATTACTATCAGAATACCCAAGCATTAATTCTTGAAGAGGTTTAAAAGATTCTCCAACTTTTGGCAATAATGATCTGTAAAAATCTAATTTAAATAACTTTTCCATTACTTCTGGCGCTCTTTTAAGATCTTCAACTGTTTCAAAAAGAGGAACGACTAATAATTTTGAATTTTGTGAATTTTGATCTAGCAGTCCCATTTCTTTTGCCAGTAAGAGAACTTCAAGCAAATCAGAAGCACTATGACTCATTGAAATTACATAAGAATGACAAATGCGACTTCCAAATTCTTGCTGCAGTCTCTTAACCATTTTAAAAACTGAAAAGGTTTCCTCTGTAGTTTTTGTCCAGTTGACTTCAGAGGGAATTAAAGGCCTTTTTGTATTTAATTCTTCTATAAGCCATATAATTTTCTCTTCTTCAGACA
The DNA here is from genome assembly GCA_000634115.1 of Prochlorococcus sp. scB241_528O2. Classification (GTDB taxonomy): domain Bacteria; phylum Cyanobacteriota; class Cyanobacteriia; order PCC-6307; family Cyanobiaceae; genus Prochlorococcus_A. Next base: position 134,995 of record JFLJ01000156.1, read on the forward strand.
TTTGGTCGTAAAGCATAGATAAATCAAGATAATTTGTAAGCTCTTGAATAGCGTCACTATGTCTCGTACTTTCTTGACGAATATCTAAACTTGCTAAAGAAAATCCAAAAATATGAACCTGAGTAAGTAAGTTATTTACTGCCTCGCAAGTTAAATCTGTACTAATCAGGCTATTTTTAATCAGTTCAAGATCATAAGTAAATTCATTTACTGATTTGTAATATAAGTTTTCAACTTTATCTATATTTTTAGTATTCATTTCTCCCTCTAAGTCAAATTTCCAGCCACTATCAGCTAATAAATTATTCCTTTCTTGCGTTAACCTTAATTTTTCTAAAATATAACTCAATTTCAATCTGTAAGGTTCTGAACGGTATCTTGTAGCCCTAGCTTCATAGATTTCTGGGAACTTAACCCTATCTGTTTCTAATGACTCCAATAGAGAAGAACTTACTTGACTCCATTGCATAGATACACTTAATTGATCTCTAAGATTAGAAATTGCAATAATATATCTTTCCAACATCAACTGTCTTTGATAACAAGCAGTTCTCCATGTTATATCAGGAGTTACAGATGGATTACCATCCCTATCGGAGCCGACCCAAGAACCGAAATTACAAAAAGATTCAGAGGGCATCTGAACATCTGGATAGTTTTCGGTAAGTGCTTCAGAGATTCTGCCTCTCAATTTAGGCATTGCATTAAATAAAACTTGCTGAAAATAATGCAATGCATAATCTACTTCGTCTAAAACTGAAGGTTTAAATTGATGCAATTCATCTGTTCTCCACCAAAGTCTTACTTCCTCTTTTAATTGGGTTTTTAGTGAACTTTTTTCTTCTTTTGTTAAAAATTGCTCAACCTGTATTTTTTTCAACAAATTTGCCACTCTAGTTTGCTTATGTCTAATCGTATGTCGTACTATCTCGGTGGGATGTGCTGTAAAAACTAAACGAATATCTATTTCCTGCAATAACGCCTCTAATTTCCCTGGAGGTACATTTAATTTCCTTAACCTATAAAATAATTCTCTAAAAGTTACTGGAGCATTTTGCCTAGCCAATGCTGGGGCAAAAGGATCAAGATTATCGGGAGATTTTTGAACATTCTTATTGGTAAAACTTTGAATATATCTATCTTCTTCAACTCTTTGTTCCAAAATATTCACTAGTTGGAAATATAATGAAAATGCCCTAGCTGCTGCTATTGATTCTGCCAAATCCATAGAATTTACAATATCAACTATCTCATTTTTAAAAGTTTTTGAAATATCACCATCAATTTGTTTTGAATAACTTAATTCTTTAAGTTGAATCAATCTATCTGCTTGATCTTCTGGGCATTCTTCTCTGAGTACAGATTCCCATAAATCCTCTATTAAAAGACGATTTTTGTCCAGTGGATCATTGTTACTTATAAGATCCACGTTATTATTTTCATCCTGTTGAAAAGATTCCATATATTTATTATGTCACAAGTAAAAATGTTCAGATCAAATGTTTCTTTAAATAATCAAATACTCTCTTCTTCATTCTTGATCATATCATCGATAGTAATTTTCATGATTTCCTCAATAGAGAGACCTTTTTCATATTGATTTATCCATTTCATTGATTGATTACCTTCTTTAAGCACTTTATAGATAGGTTGCAAAAGATGTTTCATGTTGAATTTTTCTGCAGTGGGTGATAAGTCTGATAATAAGTTTTGAATCCATTCTCTACAAATTACTTTCTTGCCATCTTGCCAGCGAACTAACTCTGAATTCAAACTATCTTTAGCAGCATTAATTTCATTTTGATCGCATATTTCTGATAATTCATCTACAGAAAAAGTACTTGCAGTCAAGGGATCTAAAGTGTTTATATTCTCAAAAAGATTTAAAATCCTTAGTTCTAACATGGCCGTTATACCTAATAGCAAATCAATATCATGAACGAAATCACAAATTCTTAATTCCAAACGATCAAGAATTAAAGGCCTTTGAGGACCGTTTGGTCGGATTGAAGACCAAAAATGCCTAATATTTTGCATGTTTTTACTAGCTATATTTTCCTCGATCCAATCAATATAAGAATTATGATTAATAAAAAAAGGTACTTTCCTTGGTGTTTTAGGAAACTGAATCCATCTCTGAGAGTGATTTTTCGTAATTTGATTATTTAAGAAAGGTGAGCTAGCACTTATGGATAGATACAACGCAGCCTCAGATCTTATCAGTCTAATAGCAGCAAAAAGCTTATCTAAATCATCTATGCCTATATTTATATGGACACTTGAAGTTGCAATAGAGATTCCATAGTTATCTTGTATAAATTGATGATAAACATTATCAATTTCAGATCGGTGAAATTGAATATCATGTTTAAAACAAAGTGTGGATGAAGGAATAATTGTCAATCCTTTATTTTCTAGCCATTGTCTTAACTCTTTTCTTGGAGTAATTAATTTCTTAAATAAAAACTTATAGTCTTTTTCAGGTGTTGTTATATATTCAACATTTCTATTATCTGGCTCTTTTACAAAATTAGAAAAATTTTTTTCTATTGCAGCTGAAACACCAATATGAGAATTAAAAGAACCTGTGAAAAGTTCCACTTCAAAACCCTTATAAAGATTATATTTACTCATTTAGTTATCCAAACAGGCTAATGCTTTTAGTATCCCCTTAGCTTTATTAATTGTCTCTTGATATTCATTTTCAGGAGAAGAATCAGCAACTATTCCAGCGCCTGCTTGAACTGATACATTATATTTCCCATCTTTTGAGGGTTCAACTATCATAGTTCTAATTGTAATTGCAGTATTTAACGCACCATTAATATCAATCGATCCGTAAACACCAGCATACGGTCCTCTAGCATCTTTCTCAAAGTGATTAATCAATTGCATAGCTCTTATTTTTGGAGCACCAGTTACTGTTCCAGCGGGGAAACATGCCTTTAACAAATCCCATACATCAGTATTCTTTTTTAAGATTCCCTCAACTTCACTCACTATGTGCATAACATGTGAATATTTCTCAATAACCATTAAATCTTTAACCTCAACAGTCCCAATCTCACAAACTCTTCCTAGATCATTTCTTCCAAGATCTATTAACATTACATGCTCTGCTATCTCTTTTGGATCCTTTAATAAATCCTTTTCTAATTCTAGATCTTGTTGAGGATCATTACCTCTAGCTCTTGTACCAGCTATTGGTCTTAAACTTGCAACAATCTGACTGTTTTTATTTTTTTCAGCTTTAACCATAACTTCTGGACTAGAACCTATCAAAAACCATGAACCAAAATCAAAAAATGACATATATGGAGATGGATTAACCATCCTTAAACTTCTATATAAATTAAAAGGATCATGATTTACTTGAGTATGAAATCTCTGACTTATAACTATTTGGAATATATCTCCTTTCCTTATATATTCTTTTGCAGAAAGAACTGCATCCTCAAAATCTTTTTTCTCCCAATTACTTTGAATATCTAAATTCAAATTCTCATTTTCATTCCAATCTAAAAACTCTTGTTCTTTCAGGGGAACTTTCATTAGATTTCTAGTTTTATTAATTTTAGAAATTGAGTTTAGATAAACTTCTTCAATAGAAGATTCTTTTGAATAAGTTGTATCTGCATATACTACAGAGGTTATACATCTTTTTATTTGATCGAAAACAACTAACTGATCAAAAAACATCCAGGAACCATAAGGTATATTTTTTTCTTCTATTTCATTGATTGGAACGCTTGGTTCTATTCGATTAATTAATTCATATCCCCAAGAACCATATAACTGTCCAATTGATGGCAAGTCATCAATCACAGATGACTTATATTCTTTTGTCCAAGTTCTTAAAATACTAAAGGGATCCCCGTTAAATATTTCAGTTTTTCCATTATTCCAAGTTTTAACTATTTCTTTGCCATAACAAACTGCTTCCCAAAGAGGTTTGGTAGCAATAATACTCCACCTCCCCAGATTCTCTCCACCCTCTACAGATTCAAGAAAAACTCCATGTGAATCTTCTTCGGATAATTTTAACCAAGTAGATAATGGAGTCTCTAAATCAGCTGGCCAAGATTGAGTAATAGGTATAAAATTTTTACCTTCTTGATGAGCCTTGAAAAAACTATCTTTCTTTGAGCTGATCATACTAATAATGTCAACCCAAATTATAATTATATTTTTGCTTTATATCAACTTTGAGGAATTTAATCAAATGTATTTTTAGTTGTAAATTTCAACCCAGCTGGATTAGGATTCTCACCTATTCTCCTTGGGTTATGGCCGACTTTTTCTCTTCCTTCATTAACTTTCTCAGGGAAAACACCATCTTTTGGATGTAAGAATTCCACATCACCACCTGGGAAAATTCTATAGATTTTAAATTCCTCAATTCTTGGTTTGAAACCTCTTAATTGTGTCCCTAGCGCAAGGCATTGTTCTTTTCTTGCAAAGTACATTAAATTATCACCTTCATGCATGATAGCAGCACCACCGGTGGGCAATTCAAATGCTTGTTCTTTTGAACTTTTCCATACAATTGCATATTTTTCTTCGGTTTCTGCTGAGTTTAATAAACCCCCAGTACTACCTATATGCTTTGGAAATTGACCAACTAAAGTTTCAGTCATCCTAAATTTTGAGTTATTTATACTAAGAAATTAGCATTCATATTTTACAAAATTCAAAATTGTTAGGAAATTTTCTACATTATTTAATAAATGTAAAACATATTTCACATTTCATTTTGAATCTGAAATTGGAAAAAATACTGTCAAACCTGTATCTCTCCTTTGGGTAACATGCCCTCCTAAACTAGCCAACAACTTTTGAGTAGCATTTTGACTTAATTGTAAACTACCTGTTTGAGGGTCCCAATTTAAAACAGGCCCAATATCAGAACCATTATCTCTTTTGAGAATTTCTTTTTGATTACTATCTAATTTTTGTACTTTTAGTTGAAGTTTGAGTTTCTGACCAGCTGGTCTTAATTCTAGAATTAATGTACTACCCTCTCTTAATCCTCTAGTATTTTTATCAATTAATCCCCTCAACATTAATTCTAATTTTTCAGAATCACTCAAAATATGAGGCAGTTGATTTGGAATATCAATCTTTAAAGCAATCCCGCGACGAGTTAATTGTTTTTTCCATAGAGGAGAAAGTTTTTTAAAAATTTCCGCTAAATTTATTTTTGCCAATTTATTTAATGAAGGAACTTCATTACTTACTAATTCTGCTGCATTAAAAATCAACCCAAACCTATCAATTTGTTCATTACATTCATTATCTATTTGAATTAAACGATTTCTAATTGATTGGTCCATATTATATTTCTTTAAAGTAGAACTGATTAGGGTTCTTATTGTTGCTAGAGGAGTTCTTACTTCATGAGAAATTGCACGTAACAACTTTGCTTCAGTTATTTGTACTTTTTTTTCATCGTTTTTTACAGAATTCTGTATCTTGTGGCTTGGTCCCAACTTTGCTAATTTTGCCGATAATATTGGCCAAAAAAAATTCTCAAATTGATTATTAATATTAAGATTACCTAAATTATTAATTGCATTACGAAATTTAACTCCTTCCTCGTAATTCTCTTGATTTAATTTCGCATGCATTAATTCAATTGAGATTTTTAAGCTTTCTTCATCACATTTCATGAATAGGATTTTCTTATCTTTTTCTCCTGCGATTGATAAAATACATTGAAAATTTGGGGTGATTATCATCAAAAAAGGTTCATAACCATCTTTCTGGTTAAGATTTAAGAGTTTATAATTACTAACTAAATCAAAATCTTTTTTTATCTTATCTGTATTACTAACTGGCAAGAAACCTGCATTCTCTTTTTGAAAGTATGGAAACCCCTCAGGTGACCAAAGCCATCCATACAATTGATTAAAAAATTTTTTATCATTAAGAGCTGGCAAAGGCGAGGCAACCCAAATACCTCCCTGTTTGTAATTCTGAGCAAGAAAATCTTTTTGAATAACTTCTAAAGATGCCCACCACATTCTTCTAGATGTTTCATCATCTACATGTATAGTTTGAACTCCTTTAATCAAGATTTCTTGAATTTTTTTTATTGTTATTTGAGAATTCATCAACTTCTTAGAGATCTAGAGCGTTTCAAAATAGATAAGACTAATCCAATAGAAATAAAATTAATCATCAAAGATGTTCTACCATAGCTCATAAACGGAAGAGGTATTCCAGTAACTGGTCCTAAGCCAATTGTCATAAATAAGTTAATAACTATTTGGAACAAAAAAGTTGCAGCAATTCCAATAACAATGAGAGATTCAAAATCATTTCTAGCACTTTTTGAAATATTAATAAGTTTTTTAATCAACAAAAAGAACAAAAATAAAACTATTGTGCATCCCAAAAAACCTAACTCTTCGCCTAAAGCACTGAATATAAAATCAGTATGTTGCTCTGGTATAAATTGCAAATTAGTCAGCTTACCTTGTAACAAACCAGTCCCAAACAAACCTCCAGAACCAATTGCAATTTTACTCTGTATCAAATGATATCCCCCACCTAATGGATCTCTATTAGGATCTAAAAATAATAGTAATCTATCTTTTTGATATTCTTTTAGACCATATTGCCACAAAATTGGGGTTAGTTTTGCAACCAATGAATGAAAGAAAACAATAAAAATAGAGAAAATTATTTTCTTTTTCGAAGATCTATAAGCAAGATAGCCCATAAATGGAATCCAAAAAATAAGAACAGTTGGTAAAGTTAAATAAAATATAGAGGTAACAAGACAAAAGACTAATATCAAAAGCCATTCTATGGGCATTTGAGACCAATAGAGCATCACAGATGTCAAAACTAATAAAACCAAAGAGGTGCCTAAGTCCGGTTGAAAAAAAATCAATACCCAAGGAACAATAACTACTAATAAGGGCAATACTAGATCGCTTATTGTTGAAATTATTTTTTTGTCTAGTACTAAAGCAAGAGTTAATACAGTACTCAATTTAGCTACTTCTGAAGGCTGAAAGGAAAAAATTCCAAAGTTTAACCATCTTTGAGCTCCAGAAATTGAGATCCCAAAAAAATAAATTAGAAATAAGGATATTAAAGTGCACAAATAGAATGGTATCAAATACTTTCTAAGCCTCTCCAATGGTATATAAGAAATAAGAAATGCCAAAATATAACCTAAGAGACCAGTTAATATGTGACTTGAGTAATTAGATACTAATAAATCTCCCTGAATACTTTTTATTAAAGAACCCGAAATAAGAACTAAAAATAGAGGTATCAATAGTATTGGAGAAAGTAAAAATCCTCTACTAAACTTGTCTTTTTTTTGAATAAACCCTCTCTTATTAAATGAATAAATTCCCCTAGACATTAATTATCTATTAACAAATTGATTTTTAATTAATTGAGCTAAGTTACCAAATTCAATAGAACTTTTTTTATTGGGTTGGCTTAGTGAGATTGGTATTCCTTTATTACTTTCATCAACAAGAGGAATTTCAATAGGAATTTGAGCTAATAATGGTAAATTATTTTCTTTAGCCAGGGTTTCTCCCCCACCTTTACCAAAAATTTCATATTTTTTACTAGGCATATCTGGCGGAATAAATACCGACATATTTTCTACAATTCCCAATAAAGGTACGCCAAGTTGTTTAAACATTTGTAATCCCCTCCTCGCATCTTGCAAAGATACTTGTTGTGGAGTGGTAACGACAATAGCTCCAGAAATAGGGACAGATTGAGAAAGGGATATTTGAGCATCTCCTGTTCCTGGAGGCAAGTCAATAACCAAAAAATCAAGATTATCCCATTCAACTTGGTACAGAAATTGACGAATAATGCTATTAAGCATTGGTCCTCTCCATATGACTGGCTGACCTTCTTCAATGAGAAAACCCATTGATACTAAAGAAATTCCATATTTGTTTATTGGTATTAACCTTTGATCATTACCACTACCGTCAGTAACCTTTGGATTCTGGTCAGCAACTCCCATCATTGAGGGAGTATTAGGTCCATAGATATCAGCATCCAGCAAACCAGTTTTTAATCCTAATTTAGCTAAAGAACAAGCAAGATTAACAGCAATTGTACTTTTACCAACTCCACCTTTACCACTGCTAACAGCGATGATATGTCGAATACCATCAATATGCTTCAACTCAGGGCCATTAGTTTCAGTTTTAGATTCTGTTTTGGAAAGATTATTATCTATCTCTATTTGAACATCATCAATATCTTCAAAATCCAAAAGTATTTTGCGAACCTCTTGTACAATTCTATCTCTCTGAGAATTTGCGAATGATGGTAATGATAGTGTTACGATTACTCTTGGTATAGTTACTCTTACGTTTTTAATCCAAGCTAATTCAATTACATTTTTCTTTGATCCAGCATCTAGAATCTTTTGTAAAGCAAAATTCGCATCTTCTATTGTGGTCATTAAATTTTTAAATATTTTGACAAGACAGTCGACTGTTGAAAAGATTAAGAACTATGTCGAACTATCAAATAATAGGAAATAAGTTCCCCTTAAGAGAAATTATAAAGGGAAACTTATAATTAACCAAAAAATTTTTTTCTTCAAGATTTACTAAATAAATGTTCAAAGAACCTCCTAAAAACTCGAGAGAAAAAACTAAAAATCTCTTATTAACTCTTCAAGACAAAATTTGTTCAGGCCTTGAAAATGTAGATGGCAAAGGAAAATTCATTGAAGAATCCTGGCTAAGAGACGAAGGAGGGGGAGGAAGATCAAGAGTATTGAAAAACGGTTCTATTTTTGAGCAAGCAGGAGTAAATTTCTCTGAAGTATATGGAAAAGAATTACCTCAATCAATAATCTCTCAAAGGCCAGAAGCAAAAGGTCATGAATGGTTTGCTACAGGAACTTCAATGGTATTGCATCCTAAGAATCCATATATACCTACAGTTCATCTAAATTATCGGTATTTCGAAGCTGGTCCTGTTTGGTGGTTTGGTGGGGGTGCAGACTTAACCCCTTTTTATCCTTATCTTTCTGATGTAAGAAATTTTCATAAAGAGCATAAAAAAGCTTGTGAGAAAGTTGATAAGAATTTGCATAAAGTATTCAAACCATGGTGTGATGAATATTTCTTCTTGAAGCACAGAAATGAATCTAGAGGAATAGGAGGTATTTTTTATGATTATCAAGATGGTTCAGGAAACATTTATAAAGGAAATAATCAAAATGGAGAGGCATCAAAAGCGTCACAAAATATTGGTAAATCTAATTTAAATTGGGATGATTTATTTTCTTTAGCAGAAAACTGTGGGAATGCATTCCTACCTTCATATCTTCCCATTATTGAAAACAGAGCTACTCAAACATATACATCTAAGGAAAGAGAATTCCAGCTATATCGAAGGGGCAGATATGTCGAATTCAATTTAGTTTGGGATAGAGGGACAATTTTTGGACTGCAAACAAACGGTAGAACTGAATCAATATTAATGTCATTGCCGCCTTTAGCCAGATGGGAGTATGGATATAGAGCTAAAAAGGGCTCTAGAGAAGAATTTCTCACATCAATTTTTACAAAGCCCCAAGATTGGTTAAATGATAAAGACTTAGAAAAATTTTGTATGGAGAATAATATCTTTGATTAAACATTATCAAAAAACTTTTTAACTTATCTTAAATAGGAGTTTTAAATAAAGAACCGTCGCTTTTCAATTGAAGTTTTTCTCCAAGTTCATTTTCTAAAGAGATTAATTCATCCCTATGCGCTCTTAATCTCATGAAAGTTGAATCATTATCATTTTCATTGATTAATCTTAATTCAAATTTCTCCTCTCTTGCTGACTTTTTAAAATAAACGATACCAGACAAAGGTCCACCAATTAATCCTAAAAGGATAGGCCACCAACCTAATTCAGGATATATTTGAATAATTACTAATCCCAAAGCGCAAGAACCAAAACCGCCAAGAAAACCTAAAAAAATTGCTAAAAATTTACTAGAAACAACTTGTCCTTTAAATATTAAAATTCTTTGTTCACAATCTCCTCCCGTTTGCTTCCATCCCCTTAAATTAAGCCATTCACATAAACCATTTAAAACTTTAACTGGCTGTTGGGAAGATGAAATCTCAACAATGGTTGTTCTATCTTTACTTGAAGCTCTAAGAAAAAAAAATAATCCTATAGCGAGAAGAATTGTCAGCAATAATGTTGAATTTAAGGAATAGGGCATTAAATAAATTTGTTATATTAACTCAAGAATGAAAATTAAAGTTACATCCTATTATAATTTTTTAGATTTATTCTGTAAAATAAAAATACCAGATAAAAAATTCTTAATTATATAAAACCCTTATTAATACTCCGAATCCTAAATGACTTTAATTACTTATTAAATATGAATATTGAAAATAAAAATATTGATCTCCTTTATAGTGATTTAACAGCAGATTTATATAATCTTTATAAAAAATCATCCTACCTAGCTATTGACACTGAAGCAATGGGGTTAATCCATGGAAGAGATAGATTGTGTTTAGTACAAATTTGCAATGAATTCCAAAGAACATCCTGCATCAAAATCGAACTTAATACATCTTCTTCTCCTAATTTAAAAGATCTTCTTGAGGATGAAAAAATTACTAAAATCTTTCACTATGCAAGATTTGATTTAGCAGCGCTAAAATGCAATCTTGGAATTAATACAAAAAATATTTTTTGTACAAAAATCGCTAGTAAGTTGGCAAGAACATATACAAATAAACATGGTTTAAAAGATTTAATTAATGAATTATTAGGAATAGAATTAGACAAAAGTTCACAAAGCAGTGATTGGGGTAGGGTAGAAGATTTAACAAAAGATCAATTAGATTATGCAGCAAATGATGTTAAGTATTTAATTCAGGCGATGCATAAATTAAAAGTTATCTTAGAGAGAGAAAATAGATATGAGTTAGCTCAAAAATGTTTCACAACAGTTGCTGTGCATGCTGATTTAGACATACTCAAATTTTCAAATATATTTGAACATTAAAAATCAATCTTCAGTTAAAAAATTATCTTCATCATTAATAGTTTCCATAAGCTTATCAAGTATTCTTGAAGAACTTAATTTATCCCCTTCATTTTTTTCACAAATTTCTAAGAGATTTTGAGCAACTTTTATTTTTTCTTGAATAGTTTTAGAGCCTTCTTTTGCAATTTGAATTTCTACTTTTTTCTTAGCCGAGGATAAGCTTATACTCATAATCTTTGCAATCTCTGCGCAAATTTTTAGATATTGCCGATTATTTATTGGATACATAAAAAATTTAAAACACTATTGCCATTTACTAAGATAACAAATCAGGGTTAATGGAATCTAAAATTTTCTTACTTGCACCAGAATTACCCATTCTTTTTTTTCCAATTTTCACCTGCTCTAACCGATAAACTTTTTCACTCAAAAGTAAACTCAAACGTTTTAAAAGAATTTTTTTATTCTTGCAAACAAAAACACTACCTCCTAATAATCTTGATTGCCTTTTTGCAAATGATTTTGTAAATTGTGGTCCTGATCCTGGAAGAGATAAAGATGGAATTCCAAGGCCAGTAATTTGCTCTGTAGCAGTTCCTGCATTAGATAAGCCAACTTCTGCCAAACTAGCCCATAAATTGAATTTACCTTTTCCAATCACTACATATTGATCTTTTTTTTTCCAAACTGAATCTTCATCAATAAAAAAATGAACTTTACTCTGTTTTATAAAACCGTATTTACTTAAATAACTTTGAATTTTAATCCCATTCGCATTAAGACTCAAAGGCAAAAGTATTACCAAATCGTTAGGTAAATTAAAATCCTGTAAGCAGTCAAGAAAATTATCAAGATTTTTTAATGCTTCTGGGTATCTACTTCCAACTAATAAAATAATCCTTTTAAAAGAAATAATATTTGATATCTTCTCATTTTTTGCATTAACAAAATCCATCATTGGATTACCCAAATATTTTGCATGAATCTTTTTTTTATTCAAATTAGAAGCTGTGATTTTATCTCTCATAATTAAATTTTTACATCTTGGAGATGTCATTAAAAACATTTCCCATGGATCCCATTCAGAACCTTTCAACCTATGATAAAAATCGCTTAAAGCCCAACCTGGGCCACTACTCCAAGTATGGTCACTTTTAGGAGTTCCAATAAAACTGAATTCGCATCCTGAACTCCATGCGTAAAGTAATGGCAGAAAATCTCCCACTGCAATGATTTTGCAGTTTTGTTTTGACTTTTGTTTTACAATTAAAAAATTTCTTAAATTATCAATTAAAAATCCCGCAAACAAATCAAGGAAAAACCCCTTCAGACTTTGATTACTAAAACCTCCGCTAGGCAGCTCTTTTAAATATCCTATTTTACGAAATTTCTTTGATTTTATTGAATTAAATACATCTCCATTTCCTACTAAAGGCAAAACTTCAATATTTTTATTTTTTATTTTTTTTAGTAATCTTTTTATAATTTCCGATGTGATTACATCTTCTCCATGGCCATTGCATATAAATAATAGAGAATGAGTCTCCTTACTGTTAAGATCATAAAAAGATTCCATTGAATCTTTTTCGGCGGCATGGCCAAGTGGTAAGGCAGAGGATTGCAAATCCTTTATCCCCAGTTCGAATCTGGGTGCCGCCTTCTTAATTCGGGTTACAAGATTCGCTGTAACCCCTTCCAACACCTTGAGTTTTGAATATCTGTTCTTAAATTTCAAAGTGTTTTTAGCGGTAGGTGAGTGGTAGGTGAATCGACCTTTTTCCCTTTTGTAATATTATCCCATGAATTCAACTACCAACATTATGTTCAAAGTGAACTAAGAATTTACAATTAAAATGTTAGGTATTTAATCACTCATCTAAAGAATTCGCCCAGACCACAAGAGAAAGAATAATATTTATTCCTATTCCCTGAACAATTAAATCACCAAATTCGTACCACAATTCGTGATACTTCCAACCCCAATCATATAAAAATACTTGATTTACAAATGACCAAAAGAGAAGAATTATCCAATATTTATATAAAGATTTTTAAAATTTAAAATATTTATTAACGTACTTTTGCCCCCTCTGGTAAAGGTAATTCTATGCAATCATAATTATTTTTATTCCATTTATTAATTATTCTCATCAGATTATTTCTATATAAGTTTTAACTATTTTAGTAATCATTATCTGCTACGCACATTCCTAAACATCTAACACCATTTGATGCAGTCCTTTTGCAATGATTACATAAAATAGTTTCTTTTTTTGAAGGAAAATTAATTTCTGAATTATTTCTATCCTTTAAACTTATTAAATCTTGTGTTGAATCAAATAGAGTCATTCTTAGAGTCATCACTTGAGTCGATACTAACAACAAGTGAAGCATTTGTGTTGGAAGAGGGTATATCCATAATTTTTACAGTTTCTTTGGGTTCATCAATAATTTTATTTTCTTCAGTACTCTCATCAACTGCGCATGCTTCAAGAGCCTCTCTAAGTAGTGAATCAAAAGTTGCTCCAGGTAATCTATGTCTAGCAACCTCAAGAAAAGTTCTCGGTAACGATTCAGAAGCAGCATCTCTTAAAGCAGGATTATTCTTTCTGTGTTCTTGTTCTTCTTCTATGGATTTAATAAACCTCAGTGTGACATCTCTTTTTGTAGAGGCTTTTATCAGCGTATCATTTTCGGGATTACTAATATTAGAATCATTTTCAAGATCAATAAGCCTTTTTTCAAGACTATTTAATACTTCATTAGCTTCTTTACTAATATGCGCTAATTGACCATCGGACAAGTTAGGTAAATCAGCGACAAAAACTTTTCCATGATCTCTTAGTGTCAAAAAAGTAGGTCTTGGACCTTGAGCCTGTCGACCACTCAATTCAGAATTATTACCTGTTGGTCTTTTTGGAGGTATGGGGCCAGCTGAACTACGTCTACGTGTAATTCTTTGATTATTTGCAAAAGGCATTGAATAAAAGGTTAAATCTTAATACTTAAACTTCCGATATAATTCGGCGGTAATTTTATTATATTACACCTAACTTTTTCATTTGTGTATAAAAAATAATTTTTTAAAAACTCATTTGAAAAAGATGAAAAAAATTTAAGTTAAGATTTCTGGCAAAAATTGACTAATTTTTGAATCGTTTTTTCGAACTATCTTTCCAATCTCCCAACTATCTACATCATAATCTTTACAGATATTTAATATTGGGTCCTTAAATTGTTTATCAATAATTAAACAAAATCCTACTCCAAGATTGAAAGTATTCCAAAAATCTTTTTCAGGAATCGTTCCTTTATCTTTTAGGAATTTAAATAATATAGGTATTTCCCAAGAATTGGTATTGATATATGGAATAAAATCAGAAGGAATACATCTTGGTAGATTTTCTGGAATTCCTCCACCAGTAATATGAGACATTGCTTTAATTTCTATATTTTCAGATAATATTTGGTTAATCAAATTATTGTAAATTTTTGTAGGTTTCAATAACTCATCATAAAAATTTAAGTGAGAAACTTTTTCAAATTCTTTATCAATTTGATTATTATTTTGAATGATTTTCCTTACTAAACTAAAGCCATTACTATGGACTCCATTACTTTTTAAAGCAATTATTAAGTCATTTTCAGATACCCTTTGACCATTAATAAGCTTATCCTCATCAACTATTCCCACACAGAATCCTGCAAGATCATACTTATTTTTTGAATAAAATCCTGGCATTTCAGCGGTTTCTCCACCTAGTAATGAACAGTTATTTTCTCCACAGCCATATGAAATACCCCGAACAACCTGCAATAATTGTTTCTTATCAAGCTTACCAGTAGCAATATAATCAAGAAAAAATAACGGTTTTGCACCGCTGGTAATAATATCATTCATGCACATAGCAACTAAATCAATACCAACCTCAAAGTGAAAGTTTTTACTTTGGGCTAATTCTAATTTTGTTCCAACACCATCAGTTCCTGAAACAAGAACTGGTTTTTTAAAACTATCGATAGGAATTCTAAATAAACCTCCGAAGCCTCCAATACCTTCAATCACATTGGATGTATGCGTTCCTTCAACTGCCTGTTTAATTTCGGAAACAAATTCTCGCCCAGCTTTTATATCGACACCTGATGTTTTGTAATCCATAAAATAAAAAATGATAGACTTTCCCTATATAGATATTCCTCCTAAGATTGCTTTTGTCCAGTAATTATTTATCAAATAGATTTATTTTTTAAAAACAAAGTGAATAAAGTAATCCTAAGGAAAACTGAAGAAATAGAAAATTGGAGGAGAAATATAAATAGTGAAATTAACTTCATTCCAACAATGGGTAATCTTCACAATGGTCATATAAAACTAATATCGACAGCAAAAAATGAGAATTCTAATGTTAATTTAGTAAGTATTTTTGTTAATCCACTCCAATTTGATAACAAGTTAGATTTAGAGAATTACCCTAAAACAATTGACAATGATATTAAAATCTCCTTTGAAAATGGCGCAGATGCCATCTTCATCCCAAGTACTGAAGACATATATCCACCGAATAATGAAAAAATTACATTACTGAAAGCTTCAAAAAAATTATCTTCTGCATTATGTGGATTAACTCGAATTGGGCATTTCGATGGCGTATGTACAGTAGTTTATAGATTACTTAATCTCATCAAGCCAAGAAATCTTTACTTAGGAGAAAAAGATTGGCAACAACTTTTAATTTTAAAAAATCTTGTCCTAACAAAGAAATTAAATGTCGCTATTAAATCTATTCCTACACAAAGAGATTTTGATGGAATTCCTTTAAGTTCTCGAAATATAAATTTATCAAAAAACGAAAGAAAATTAATTAGATTTTTTTCAAATGAGTTATTAGTAGCAAAAGAAAATTTTCAAAAAGAACAAAAGATCCGTTTAAAAGAAATAATTAGAAAGCTGTCAGCAGAAAAAATTTCAATTGAATATTTAGAACATTTACACCCTCATACCCTCCAAAAAGCAAGAGTTGAGGATAATATTTCGATACTGGCTGGTGCGATAAGATGTGGAGAGACAAGATTAATTGATCACGTTTTTCTAATGAAAAGAAGGCCTATTATTGCAATTGATGGCCCTGCAGGGTCAGGTAAAAGTACTGTAACAAAATTAATAGCAAAGAAACTTAAACTTTTATATTTAGATACTGGTGCAATGTATAGGGCATTGAGTTGGCTCTTAATAAAAGAAGATATTGATTATGAGAAAGAAAACAAATTGCAGAAAATTCTTAAAAATATTTCTATTGTTTTCAAGTCAAATGATAATGCTAATCAGGATGTTTTTATTAATAACTACTGTGTTACTGAAGAAATTAGGTCGCAAGAGATAAGTTCCATCGTTTCTAAAATCTCCTCCATTAAAGAAGTAAGAGAATTCTTAGTAGAAGAACAAAGAAAAATTGGGGAATCAGGCGGACTTGTAGCTGAGGGAAGAGATATAGGAACTACTGTTTTTCCTGATGCAGAACTTAAAATATTTTTAACTGCAAGCATCGATGAAAGAGCAAAAAGAAGAAAATCTGACAAAAAAAGTAAAGAATCACAAGAAATAGATATTCATACATTAAAGGAACTTATAAAGAAAAGAGATTTTGAAGATTCTAATAGGGAAATTTCACCTCTAATAAAAGCGAATGACGCAATAGAAATTATTACGGATGGATATTCAATTAATGAGGTAGTAGACCAAATCATTAATCTTTATAATTACAAGATTCCCAAAGAGATTCAGATACAATAAATTTAAGAAATACTTTCCAAGAAGCCACTCACAGAGTCTTCTAAAATATCAAGTACATGATCAAATCCCTCATCGCCTCCAAAATATGGGTCAGGAACTTCTTGCTCATTAAAAACTGATCTGAAATTCTGTATTTTTTTAATTGATGCATAATCACTTGAAGATGATCTATTTTTAAGATCTTGTATATTCCGAAAATTCGAATCATCCATCGCAAGAATATAGTTAAATTGCTCAAAATCTTTGCTAGTAATTTGACGAGCCCTACTTAAGATATTTATATTTCTTCTTTCTGCAGCAATTCTCATTCTAGAGTCAGCTTTTTTTCCTATATGCCAACTCCCAGTTCCAGCAGAATCAACAATAAATCCATCGGTTAATCCATTCTTTTCGAGTAAATTGATAAAAACAGCTTCTGCAGCAGGAGATCTACAAATGTTTCCCAAACATACAAAAAGAACAGAGATTTTTTTCATATAATTTCAAATTTATAAAATTATAAGACTATTAAGTAGTAAATAATACTTCTGTAATTAAAGATTCAGTAAATTCCCTACCAAATAAACTTGATAACATTGGCCTAGCTGGATCGTTATCTCTTCTATATTGCAGATAATTTTTTTGACCATTTATTAATTCTTTTTGTAGATCTATAGTAGCTTCTTGACTTTCGAAAAGAATTTCCAAATACAAAGTTAAGTATTCTGTGAATGAAGTATAAAGCTGATTGGCAATTAAAAAATCACTACTTTCTTCTTTTGGTAATTTTGACCAAATTAATCCTGGAGAAAAAAATCTAGCTACATCTGCAGACATTTTTTCAGCCAATGGAAGTGATGAATGACAACGTGTTTTAAGGTTTATAAGTTGTTCTAATAACTTATTGCCATATTGATTTTCTATTTTTAATGAGGGTTGGAAATCTAATACTATTAAATGACTATTGGGTAGAGAAACAAAATCCACCCCAAAAAATGGAACATTGTAAGTAGTATTTGGAATAATTAAAAAATTTAAAACAGAATAATTTGGACTATTAATACAAACTGCTCTTGCAAATTGAATTCTTTTTTTATGGGTTACGCCCCAGGTAGAAAGATTCACATTTTTTTTTGATTTTTTTGAACCATACGTTGAATCTTTATAAGAGAATTCAGAGGGTATCACTTTTTCTAAGCAGTTATATTTACTTAAATTATTAATTATATATTTTAGAAAATTATTCCACTTCCATTCTGGTCCATAAAAAATAGTATCTTGTATTAACATTCAAAAAATAATCTCATTATTTAATGTAAAAAGAAAATTATTAATAAATTTTTTTGTCCATTTTTCTCCAAAAAAAGATCTAAACAATTTATCTGCAGGGTCTTTTTCAAAACTGTACTTATCATATTTAATTTGATTAATCTTAATTTGTTCTGTTTTTAAAAATTGATTAACATGATTCAATTTATAGAGTTTCAAATAATTGTTTACAAATGAATAGAATATATTGTTTAAATCTCTATCAAGATTTAATTTATTACCTCTACATATAATAACCCAAGGGGAGAAATACTTTTTTGAATCATAGATATTCTTCATTTTATTATTATCAAATGCAGAATATTTTTTCTTAATAATACCTAAACTTGAACAATATTTTTTGAGATACTCTTTTTCTTGAATTAAGGGTTGATAATCTAGAATTGCTAATAACTTTTGAGAATTTCCAAACCATAAAATATCAGCTCCTAGTATAGGCAATTCACTATCAAAATTTGGATATGCGACCGTATTAAACACTTGCAGTGTTTTGCCACCGTCTAATCTAGTTATTCTCCACCTTCTATATTCAGGAGATGTAAAAAGCCAATTTTTAATAATATATTTTGAATCTTTATTATGATGTTCTTTAAATTCACTAGATATTTGCACTTCATGACCATTTAATTCATCAATATTGGTTTTAAGGAAATCAACTAATGAATCAAACATAAATACTAGGTCTCAGTACTTCCCTTTCTAACTTTTTTTGTTATGTAATTAAATACAATCTTGCCTAAAACAGCAATCAAGTTACCTTCAAGCTCCTTAAACATTTTCATATTGTAGGTAAAAGCTTTATTGGCTTCATCAATAATTTGATCAGCAATCTTTTGATTTATGGGAAGTTGATTCAAAGTAAGTGAGTATTCTTCCTTGAATTTCTTTTCGTCAGAAATTAATTCAAATTCATAAAAATTTAAACCATTATTTCCCTGTAAATTTAATGCTTTTTTAGCTATCCTTTTCAAAATTTGACCACCAGATAAATCTCCTATATAGCGGGTGTAGTGGTGACCAACCAATAACTCTGGTGATTTTTTTGCAACCTCACGGATTCTTTCAACATATTCTTTTGCTGATTGAGAAATACTAATTTCATTCTTCCAATTATCACCAAAATAAAATTTAAGATCATTTTCAAGTGTTTCTTTCCTGAATAATGATTTAAAACCAATAGGTTTTATTACAGGATGTTCCTCACAAAC
The DNA here is from genome assembly GCA_000634115.1 of Prochlorococcus sp. scB241_528O2. GTDB lineage: Bacteria > Cyanobacteriota > Cyanobacteriia > PCC-6307 > Cyanobiaceae > Prochlorococcus_A. The sequence goes on from JFLJ01000156.1 coordinate 154,313, forward strand.
CAATCTTTCAATTTCTTCTTCCATAGCCTTATAAACAAAATACAAATCACTAATTAATTTTCTATAAGATTTTTTTTCAACAACTCCTTTTAAAAAACAAGCCACAAAGCCAGTATTTTCTGCCATGGTGTGGGATTTTTTTGTCCCTTCTCTTAGTTGTCCTGCAAGAGCGACTGCCATCTGTTTTGAATTAATTTTATATTTGTTTTTAATCTACAAGGAAAATACATAAAACAGCTAATTTTTGTTACCAGCAGATGTTGTAGAGAATAACTTATATAGTTCTTTACAAACCAAATAGAGATTATCTTTCTGTTCTTTTTGAGGTAAATGAGTACCAGTCATTTCCCACTCTCCGACAGTAGCTACTCTCCATCTCTCGGAGGGAACAATCATCCCTCTCATTATTATTCCTAACAATTTTGGGACTGTGTTATTGTTTTCATTCTCAATTCTCAATTGTAAGAGTATTGCTCTACATTCAATAAGAGGACTCCAACCTGGGAAATGAAAAGCAAAATCAATAGTATCCTGCATGGATTCATTATTTGAATTTTCCCAAGGACTAAAATTAACGCTGGCATCTGGAAAATATTTCCGAAACAATGCTGCAGTAGAGGCAATTTTATTAGCTATTTCAACATTTCTTACATTTGAACTCGCATTCATAAATAGCTAAGTATTTTTTTGAAAATGACATAATTTCCTTGAACTTGCTTATTAACTACTTTTTCTTTTAATAAAGATGTTGAAATGCTGATCAATAATGTATTTTCTGTTCACATTTGAATAATAAATTTCTAGCTTTTAGAGAAAAATAACTCATCGCAAATTAAAATACGAAGAACTTCAATGATTTATCTTTTTTATACATTCAATAGCTATGCCAAAATTTGAAAAATTAAATTTACCTAATGATGGAGAGATAATAACTTTTCATCAAGGCAAGCCGAATGTTCCTAATAATCCAATTGTACCATTTATTAGGGGTGATGGAACTGGAGTTGATATATGGCCAGCAACACAAATTGTTATTGATGCAGCTATAAAAAAAAGCTATGGAGATGAAAGAAAAATTAATTGGTTTAAAATCTATGCCGGAGATGAAGCTTGTGAACATTATGGAACATATAACTATCTCCCTCAAGATACTATTGAAGCAATTAAACACTTCGGTGTAGCTATTAAAGGTCCTTTAACAACGCCAATTGGAGGAGGAATTAGATCTCTTAATGTTGCATTAAGACAAATCTTTGATTTATATAGCTGTGTTAGACCATGCAGATATTATTCAGGTACTCCAAGTCCTCACAAAAATCCTCAAAATTTAGACGTTATTGTTTATAGAGAAAATACTGAAGATATCTACATGGGAATTGAATGGGAAGCCGAGGATAATAATTGTCTTGAATTAATTAATCACTTAAATAACGTTGTAATACCAAATAGTAAAAATTTAAAAAATAGATCAATTCCAAAGGGGTCTGGAATAGGAATAAAACCAGTTAGTAAATTAGGTAGCCAAAGGCATATTAGAAAGGCTATTGAGCATGCAAAAAGATTATCAGGTGATAAAAGACATGTGACTCTTGTACATAAAGGCAATATCATGAAATATACGGAAGGTGCTTTTAGAGATTGGGGATATGAATTGGCAGTGAACGAATTTAGAGAAGACTGCATTACGGAAAGAGAAAGCTGGATTTTAAATAATATTCAAAAAGATCCAGGAATTACAATTGAAAATAATGCACGGAAAATTGAACCAGGTTTTGACAAACTTACTAATAACAAAAAGGCATTTATCTGTGAAGAAATTAAAGAGGTTATAAATTCAATATCAAATTCCCATGGAGATGGAAAATGGCAAGAACTTATTCTTGTTGATGATCGGATAGCTGATAGTATATTTCAACAAATTCAAACTAGACCTCAAGAATATTCAATTCTTGCGACATTAAATCTTAATGGTGACTATGTTTCTGATGCAGCCGCAGCAATAGTTGGTGGCCTAGGTATGGCTCCCGGTGCAAATATTGGTGATAACGCGGCAATTTTCGAAGCAACCCATGGTACTGCGCCAAAACATGCAGGCTTAAATAAAATTAATCCAGGTTCAGTAATTCTTAGTGGGGTAATGATGCTTGAATATTTTGGTTGGAATGAAGCAGCTAACCTCATTACTAACGGTTTAAGTAAGGCAATAGAGCAAAAAAAAGTCACCTATGATCTGGCACGTTTAATGGAACCTAAAGTAGAGCCCTTATCCTGCAGCAGTTTTGCTGAAGAAATTATCTCAAATTTCTAATTTTAAAAATTATTATTATTTTCAAAAACTTTCAATATATTAACTAATGAATCTTTAGTGCCAATGTTTCCAGGATGTGTAACGATAGGAAGCTTTTGATCATTTTGCAGTTTATGAGTTACCACAGAAATGCCTGTTTTTATTTGTCCTTCAAGATAAACATAATCTGCATTAAGTCCATTACTGAGAATCGCATTTGTTGTTATTCCTCCTTTTGAAATCAAATATCCTATCTCATATTTCAAATCTGCAACTATTTCAGCAATAAAAAGAGCAAGTGAATTATAAAAATTAAATTGTTCAGAATACTCCAGGGACATAAATTTTCTTGAAGTAAATAATACAGGAGATTTTCCATTGCTAAAGGAAATTCTAATTTCTCTCAAAAATTTATTTTTAAACAAATTCCTTGGCTTCTGATTATTCTCTAATGAAGTAATTCTAAAGAATTCATAAACATCTAATTCAATTGGCTGGCAAATATTTATCTCTAATAAGTTTTTTAATTGTAATGTTGAAAGTTCCACATAAGATCCAATAATTACCAGTCCAGGAAGAAAACTTTTTTCTTTATTTTCTATTCTTAAATTAGAAAAAAATCTATCATCCTGAGGATTACTTTTTTTCTTAGAAATTGCACTAATAAAACTTGCTGCCGTTCGAAAAAGAAATTTTTTTTGTTTAGTTAATTTTTTTATTGTTAAAGAAAATTTATTAAGTTGAGCATAATTTTCTATATCTACAACTACATGTTTATTATTCTTCAAACTCTTAAGTGATTTAAAAACAATATTATTCTCTTCATCATTAAGATTTTCTAGATCTGATAAAAAAAGATTTTGAATATCATCTAAATTTATTTGAGATTTACTCTTCTGAAATAAAAGATTTTTGACATTACTTGTCTCGTATCCAAAAATTTTATCTCTTGCAAAAATAGTTTGATTTATAGGGATTGAATCAACAAAGTGTGATCCATTAACTGTAAATCTTTTACCCTCTATAAAAGCTGGGATGTGAAAAGTTGAATCGAAGGGACCTAAGCAACTATTTATAACACTAGGCTCTAAAAAGTTATGTCCTCGAAGAGTAGAATCTCCTCTACTAATAAAAATAATTTCTTCTTCATAAGTTTCAGAAGTTATAACGGCCTTAAGATTTCTACAAATTTCTTCTATTGTTAATTTCGCATCATTTTCCGATAATGACCGTGTATTAGCCAAAATAAAAAATAGATTAGATTCAGATTCAAAACCTTTAACTAAAGTTGAATAGTCCCACTTAAGAAGTAATAAGCAATCATGGACCGTTTGAGAGCCTGTTGGATCATCATCTATAACAACAAATTTCATAATTATTTCAAAATCATTTAAGAGATTTTATTAGTATTGAAGCATCAAACTTTTGTCTATGATTTGAAGGAATCATAATGTTTCTGAATCCATCAACAAAAGAATTTCGAGGACTAGTCCAAGGTTCAAGACATATCATTCTTCTAGGAGGTTCACTCCAAATAACGCCGATGTCAAAAGGATATGGATGATTTAACGTTACCTGTCTTTTTAAGAATTTATCTCGAAAAACACTTTTACCAGAAGTATACATAAGTATATCAACTCCTGAATTAATATTTCTCAATTCATCCAAAGTATTACTTATAAAATTTCTTTTTTGATTCTGACAATTAAGTGGATTATCAATAAAATCTAAATTTTTTAAATCTGAAACCTTAAAATAAGGATGAAATCCGAAATTTACAGGCATAATAGTTTCTGTTTTGTTTAAAATAGTGATTTCAAATTTTAAACAGTTAATCTTTAAGGTAACCTCAATTCTTAACTCGAAATCAAAAGGATAATATTTTTTTGTTGTTTTAGATTCATTTAAAATTAAACATAAAGATTTTTCACTAGCGCTTAGGTGGTATTGCCAATCCAAATCTCTAGCAAAACCATGCTGCATTAACTGCAAGTAATCTTTTCCGAATACTGAATTTGAGGTATTTAGATTTCCGCATATTGGAAACAGAATTGGAATGCCTCCTCTAATACTTTTTGTCTTATCCAAAAATCTTTCTGAATCTAAATAAAGTATTTCATTACCATCTGAAACCCAATTTGTAATAACTCCACCTCTTTCAGGACAAAATTTAATATAGTTTTTTTGATCTAATTGAAAAATATAAATTCCTTGCTCCTTATTAAATAATTTAATTTGCACAATTATTACTTAAAGAGAATCAACCCAATCCAAAATATGCTGATTAACTATTTCAGGTATTTCATCATGAGGACAATGGCCAGCATCTAGCATAATTTCTTTTGTATCTTTTGGAGTAAATTTTTTATATAAATTTCTTTTTTTTGGGGTATTCATCCATGGATCTTTGCCTCCCCAGAGCAGTAATAATGGTGAATCTAGTTTGGCAAATAACTTATCTAAAGGTAATCCCTGAGGACCTGAGGGGTTAAATACACTTCTAAAAACATTAAATGCTCCATAATCTAGCGAAGGCTTTCTTATAGATTCAACTAAAAAATCATCAACATTTTTCTTATCAACATAAACCTGATTCAACGTTTTTTTAATATTGTTTGGATTTCTCATATTCTCAAAAATCAAACGTTGAAGAACGACATTTTTCAAAAATATTCCTGCGACTGTTTCAATTGAGGTTTGCAACATATTTTTCTTAGTAGTTTTTTCTTCACTAAAATATCCAGCAGCATTGAGTAATATGACACCTGCATTAAGTTCATTTAATTCGGCACCAGCTGCCAATGATGCGTAGCCACCTAATGAATTTCCAACAACAACTGTAGGTTTTCTTATTTTCTCTTTTACGTAAGCTACAACCTGATCTTTCCATAAAGATCCTGAGTATTCAACATCTTGAGGCTTAGGACTTTTTCCAAAACCAAGTAGATCTATTGCATGCACTTCATATTTTTCACTCAAAGTAGGGATATTAAATCTCCAATGATCCGTAGAAGCTCCAAAACCATGAATTAATAAAATTGCACATTCTTTTGAAATATTTTCTGGCTTTACTGAAACAGTATGTATTGGATAATTTAAGAAATTCCAATCATAATTAACATCATTATCTATTAAAGCAGACTTTTCCATTTAACAAAATTCTATGCTCTTTAATTCTAATAAAATTATTTCCTAAAGAAGACTTAAAGGATCTGCTGCAACATCATCTGATATTTTATTACCACCACCAGGTGTCTTATCTTTTAAAACGATTCTTAAAAGAACAGGTGCGAGAAATGTGGTCCCAATAACCATTAATAAAATTGCTGCTTCAAGTGAAGGTGTTAGAAGACCAGCACTTGTTCCTAGTCCAAGAAATATTAAACCAACCTCTCCTCTTGGCATCATTCCCAAACCTACAACTAATCTATTAGTAGGTTTATCACTTGAAAAGACCCATCCGGCTGCAATTTTTCCAATAATTGCAACAACTAATAAAAATCCTGCGACTACAAGAGCTGATCTACTGGTTGGATCAAGTGGATTGATAACTGATAAATCCATTCCGGCTCCTACTAATACGAAAAAAATAGTTGCGAATAATGATACTAAAGGTAAAACTGATTGTTGAATTGCATGATTATTTTTAGAACTACTAAGAATCAAACCCGCAGCAAAAGCACCTAAAGCTGCTTCTAATCCTATAGCTGTTGCGACAAAACAACACAAAACAAGAATCACAAAAGAGGCCACCACCACAGCTCCGGGCGCTTTTAATCTATCTAGTAGCCAATCAAAGCCTGGTGCTGCTGTTCGACTTAATGCTATAGCGGCAATAACGAATACTACAGCTGCTGCAACTAATTTCACGATAGGTGCGATTTCTAAAGAACCTCCTGCAGCAAGTGCTACAACAACTGCAAGAATAACAATGCCCAAAATATCGTCTAGTACTGCCGCACCAATAACAATCTGTCCTTCTCTGGTTTTCAAGTATCCTAATTCACCGAAAACACTTGCAGTAATTCCTATACTTGTTGCTGTCATAGATGCTCCAGCAAAAACTGCCGGAATTAGATCTACCTGAAAAATAAACATTAATCCAAGAGTTCCAAAAGCAAAAGGTAAGATGACTCCGGCCATAGCAACAGTAAAAGCCTGAGCACCAACAGCTACCAATTCCTCCAACTCACTTTCTAATCCTGTTAAAAATAAAAGTGCATATAAACCCAGTGTTGCTACTGCTTGGAGTGATGGAAAACTTTCAAAATAAACATCAGGTACTGCTTCAGGCGGAATTGAAGCTAATGAACTAATAACATTTACAAGTCCTTGATTAAGTTCAGTTCCAGCCGAGGGCGGTATTAACAAGTGGAATCCTGATGCTCCAATTACAACCCCTGCAAGAAGCTCACCTACGATCGTTGGTAAACTAAGTCTGACTAATACTTCTGCTAATGCTCTTGCAGCTAAAAAGATCAATAGAAATCTTATAACTCCTATCAATGTTTCAGCAACTTCTAAATCATGTGCACTTAATTCAGCAACTAAAGGATACATATGAAATGCTAGAAAAAATAAACTACCTAATTGGAAGATAGTTTATTAAGGGCCCACTTTAAGAAATATGTAAAAAAAAAGCAAAAATACTCAACAAGTGTGGATCTGAAGTTACAACAAAGAAATTTTCCAAAAAATCGCTATTGTCTGTTAAATGGCTAAACCAATGAATTCCAACGAACCCTTTGATCTACGCTTACCTACACCAGGTTGCTATTTAGATCCTGAGAAGGCTGGCATGGATTCAGATGCTGTTTTTCAAGGAATGACAGCCCATCTTTTCTATACCCTCGGAAAGTTAGCGACCTCTGCAAGTCCTCACGACTTATATATGGCATTAAGTTACGCTGTCAAAGATAGGTTAATGACAAGATATTTAGCTAGCCAAGAAGTGATAAGAAAAAAACCACAAAAAACTGTAGCTTATTTATCAGCAGAATTTTTAATAGGTCCTCAATTAAGCAATAATCTTCTCAATCTTGGCATAACTCAAGAGGCAGAAGATGCTTTGAAGAGGTTTGGAATCGAATCATTGTCAACAATTCTTGAAGTAGAAGAAGAACCTGGACTAGGCAATGGTGGACTCGGCAGACTTGCTGCATGTTATATGGAATCATTAGCATCACTACAAGTTCCAGCAGTTGGCTATGGAATACGATATGAATTTGGTATTTTTAATCAATTAATTAGAGATGGTTGGCAAGTGGAAGTTACTGATAAATGGTTAAAAGGAGGATGGCCATGGGAACTTCCACAGCCTGACGAATCTTGTTTTGTTGGATTTGGAGGTAGAACTGAAAGTTATAGAGATGACAAAGGAAACTACAAATCAAGATGGATACCTTCGGAACATGCTATTGGAGTACCTCATGACGTCCCAGTCTTAGGGTATAGAGTAAATACATGTGACAGGCTAAGATTATGGAGAGCCGATGCGACAGAAAGTTTTGACTTTTATGCCTTCAATATTGGTGATTATTATGGAGCAGTAGAAGAAAAAGTTGCATCTGAAACTCTTTCAAAGGTTCTATATCCTAACGATGGCACTGATGAAGGTAGAAGATTAAGACTAAAACAACAGCACTTTTTTGTAAGTTGTTCTCTTCAAGATATGCTGAGAAGCCTTGAAAAAAGATCAATACCAATAACAGAATTTGCCCAAAATTGGACAGTCCAATTAAATGATACTCATCCAGCTATTGCAGTTGCAGAATTAATGCGACTTCTTATTGACCAATATCAAATAGGTTGGGATAAAGCTTGGAATATAACAACCTCTTCAGTTGCTTATACTAACCACACTTTACTTCCAGAAGCCCTAGAAAAATGGGATTTAGGTCTATTTAATGATCTTCTTCCAAGACATCTAGAAATTATTTATGAAATTAATTGGCGATTTCTACAACAATTAAGACTACGTTATCCAGGTGATGACAAAATCCTTCAAAAACTTTCAATAATTGATGAAGATGGCTCTAAATCAGTAAGAATGGCTCACCTAGCTACAATTGGAGCACATCATATAAATGGGGTTGCCGCACTCCACTCAGATTTAATAAAAAGACAGCTGCTTCCTGAATTTGCAAAACTCTGGCCTGAAAAATTTACAAATGTTACTAATGGAGTTACTCCCAGAAGATGGGTTGCTCTCTCAAATCCATCCTTATCTAGCCTTCTAGAAAAAGAAGTTGGTCCTGATTGGATAACCAATATGGAACTTCTGAAAAAATTAGAGGGGAAAAAAGATGACACCAATTTTTTACGAAAATTTGAGGAAACCAAATTAAATGGCAAAAGAAAATTAGCTAGTTTTATCCATTCAAAAACAGGCATACTTGTTAATCCATCAAGTTTATTTGATGTTCAAGTAAAGAGAATTCATCAATATAAGAGACAACATTTAAATGCTTTACAAATTATTGCTCAATATCTAAGAATCAAAAATGGTACAAACAACCACGAAGTTCCAAGAACAATAATTTTTGGAGGTAAAGCTGCTCCAGGTTACTTTATGGCAAAACTAATGATTCGATTCATTAATGGTATTGCTGATGTAGTTAATTCTGATCCAGATATGGATGGGCTATTAAGAGTTGTTTTTTTACCTGACTATAATGTAAAGCTTGGTGAAATAGTTTATCCCGCAACGGATCTTTCAGAACAAATTTCAACTGCCGGAAAAGAAGCATCTGGAACTGGGAATATGAAGTTTGCCATGAATGGTGCATTGACGATTGGAACCTTAGATGGAGCAAATGTGGAATTAAGAGATTTAGTAAAGAAAGAAAATTTCTTTCTTTTTGGAAAAACTGAAAGTGAAATTATGGATTTAAAAAATAATAGTTACTCGCCCAAAACTTTTATTGAACAGTGTCCAGAGCTAAAAGAAGTTATACGATTAATTGAAATTGGACACTTTAGCAATGGGGATAAAGAATTATTTAAACCTCTATTAAATAGCTTGACTGGTCATGACCCATTCTTTGTTATGGCTGACTTCCAAGACTATTTAAACAAACAAGATGAGGTCAGTAAATGCTGGAATAATAAAAAATCTTGGAATAAAATGGCATTATTAAATACCGCAAGATCTGGTTATTTTTCATCAGATAGATCTATTAGAGAGTACTGCGAATCAATTTGGAAAGTCTCTCCAATGCCTGTAGAAATTACATGTGATGTTGAAGAATTAACTAATTAATATTTTTCTTGTCTGGGAAATCTGGAGTTTGATGAAATAATCGGTTCAAAATTAATCTATCTATATTTAATGGGTCTGGCGCTAATTCGTTTGCAATTTCTTTAAATTTTGATTCAATATTATTTGAAATTTTTGTATCAAAAATTCTTTCCATTAATGCCTCAATTGAATACAAATAAGCATTTACACTTTCAAGTTCATCTAAAGCTTCAGTAAGTTCTGCATTAGATATATTTTTTTCCTCTGAAATCATATCTTCATTAGCTTCTCTTTCAGATAATTTACTTTGCAATTCACTAGTAACCTTACTACAAAGGGTTCTAAAAGATTGAATTGAGGCCCAATTTAATTCCTGTTGCTGCTTAAAAGTAGGAAATTCTCTAATTAGACGATCATGCTCTCTATAGAATCTCTGACAATCAGGACATTGACAAGGTTGTTCAGTCAAAAGAAAAAATAACTCTTCTTATATCATCTCATTGTTTGGGCATAATTGTAGGACCATCCAATAATTCGTCATTTTCATCAAGTGAATCTGGACTATCAGGTAAAGGTATCTCAATACTAGTAACCAAGTTAATGACATCTCTTAATCTCATAGAATCAGCAAACCATCCCATTGCCTGTTCGACATCTCCTCTTTTTTCAGCATCATTTGCCTGGTCTTCATGCGCTTCTGCCAATAAAGCAAGCCAGCATAAGCATCTTGCTTGCACTATTGAAAGATCTAAATCATTAGGTTGAGATTTAGAAATACGTTCGTGCTCTTGTTGAATTAAGAGTTTTAAACGCATATCATGCAACTTAGCCATAAAAGATTTATTACTATCTATACGCTAGCTAGAGAGTAGCAAGTTTGCACACATACTACATATAGTTTATTACTTTAACGGGACTGGCGGGAGTCGAACCCACGACCTACGGTTTAGGAAACCGTTGCTCTATCCTGCTGAGCTACAGCCCCAATAGATGATTTTTGGAGTAATAAGCATTATGCTAAATGAAAGCAGGAGAGGCAATCGCAAAAAAGTTTTATTTTGTTTCCAAAATAAAACTTTTTTGAGGAAAGTCCGGGCTCCCACGTGGTCAGGCTTGCTGGGTAATTCCCAGTGCGGGCAACCGTGAGGATAGTGCCACAGAAACATACCGCCTAATACTTTATGTATGGCAAGGGTGCAATGGTGCGGTAAGAGCGCACCAGCAACATTGAGAAGTGTTGGCTAGGTAAACCCCGGCTGGGAGCAAGGCTTAGTAGATTTATGACCATTACACAATCTACTTCCAAGCGCCGCTTGAGACTGTGAAGTAATTCCAGCCCTAGATAGATGATTGCCCATCTTTTTAAAGATGAACAGAACCCGGCTTATGACCTGCTTTCTAATTGTTGTGATTATTTAAATCATATGACAAATACAATAAACGAAAAGAGAATTAATCTAATAATTACTTTTTTAAAGTCTTTAAAAATTAGATCAAAGAGATTTTATGAAATAGTTAAAACAGAAAATATTTCAGTGATTCAAAATTTTAATCAAGCATTAATCCATTCTTCAGGTGACAAAATAAGAAATTACGAAAAATTAGAATTCTTTGGAGATGCAGTCCTCAGATTAGCTGCATCCAACTTTATTGAAAAAAAATATCCTCAAATGAGCGTAGGCGAGAGATCAGAGCTAAGAGCTCAAATTGTAAGTGATGAATGGTTAACTAAATTAGGGAAAACAATTGGGATAGAAAAATTAATAATTAAAGGGCCTAAAGCACTTGGTGATGAAAATTCAAAAAATACAATTATTGGAGAAGCCACAGAAGCTTTAATCGGTGCCCTTTATAAGTGCTTTAACTCTATTGAGGAAGTAAATCTATGGCTAGATTATATTTGGGAAGAAGATTCAGAAATGTTTTTAAAAGCTCCATATAAATTCAAATCTAAGACAGTCTTACAAGAATGGTGTCAAAGTAAAGGTTTTGATTTACCAGTCTATAAAATCATCGAAGTTTCTAAAATCAATGGGGATCCTAAAAGATTTTCCTGCGAAATATTCATACAAGGAATAAAAGAATCCTCTGCAGTAGGCAAATCTCATAAACAAGCCGAAACAAATGCAGCTAGATTTTTAATAGAAAAATTTATGACTATAGGTAAAATTTAATTTTATATTATTTCTAAATTAGTTAGCTGGAAAGTTATGAGTTTATCCCAATTACCTCCTTCAAACAGAACAGCTGCTCTTTTTTTTGTCACTCTCTGTACAAACCCTTTATATCCTCTATATATAGAATTACTATCTTTTACAACTACAAAAGAACCAGGGAGTATGGGTTTTGTCGATAATTCCATAGAGTATTTTACCTAATACAATAATATGATAAATAAAAATGAATGGTTGATTGTTGGATTAATAACATCATGTCATGGAATTAACGGCCAAGTAAAGGTTAAATCTCTAAGTGATTTCGAAGAAAGATTTTTAAAGCCGGGAATAAGATGGTTGCAAAAAGAAAATGAACCCCCTTCAAAAATAGAACTTACCTCTGGCTACAAACAACCAGGGAAAGAAACCTTCATCATTAAGTTAGAAGGAAGAAATACTAGAAATGATGCAGAGCTGCTTAAAAATTATAAAATTCTTGTAAAAACAAATAATCTTCCTAAATTAAAAAAAGAAGAATTTCACTTGTTGGAACTTATAAATTTGCAAGTCAAGACTTTAGAAAATGATGAATTAAAAATAATTGGAAAAGTTCTTGACTTGGAAAATGAAAAGAATAATTTACTTATTATTGAACTATTGAAAAATCAAAAGAAAGTTCTCATACCCTTTGTTAAAGAAATAGTGCCAGTAGTTGATATAAAAAATAATTTTCTTATCATCGATCCCCCAAAGGGGCTTCTAGAACTATAAATATCTCGATAAAAAATTAAAATTTTCTATAAAGTTAAAGTACCAAGACAAATTAAAAGTAAATTTTATATGTTGTTTTTTTATTAGACGTTATATTTAAAACACTTAATTTTTTATGTAAGGTCTAAGCAAATAATTATGAAAAGATCGTCAGAAAAACGACCTTCTGTTGTTGGACTATTTTCTGGATGCGGAGGATTAGATTTAGGTTTTAAGAATGCTGGTTTTGATATCTTATGGGCAAATGATTTTAATGCTGATTCCGTAAAGACTTATGCAAGAAATATTGGCGATCATATAGTTCTAGGGGACATTACAAAAATACCAAGTAAGGAAATACCATCAAACTTTGACGTACTTTTAGGCGGATTTCCTTGTCAAGGTTTTTCTGTCGCAAATACTAAGAGAAGCATGAAAGATGAGAGAAATTATTTATATCTAGAGATGTTAAGAATTCTCAAGGATAAAAAACCAAAGTTTTTTGTTGCGGAGAATGTAAAAGGTCTTCTTTCTTTAGAAAAAGGAAACGTCATTGAGATGATTTTGAGGGATTTTGAAAATATAGGGTACAAGGTTGACTACAGACTTTTAATGGCGAGTGATTATGGAATTCCCCAACACAGAGAAAGAGTATTTATTATTGGTAACAGAATAGGTAAAGAAAATCCCTTTCCTAAATACAGTCATGGCCTTAAGAATGACTTATTTAACCCCATATTGGAACCTTACGTATCAACAAAAGAAGTACTTGAACACCTAGCGAACGTAAGAACAAGGGACAATCCTTTTAAGTTAGGCAAAAGAACTATTTATAATCATGTCGCAAGAACCAATGTAAGCGATAAGTTTTGGGGAAGAAAACATAAAGTAAATCAATTTGATATTTGTGACTACCTAAAAAAGTGGAGAAAAGATAGTGGCTGGTCAACAAAAAAAATAGACGAATACTTTGGTTATGCTCATACAGCAGGTCATTGGTTTAGAAAAGATAACAACTCTGGTTGTATTCCAAATCCTGATGATTGGAGGGTTTTAAAAAAATTATTAAAATTCGATGATACATATGATAAACAAGTTACTGAACTAGAAGAAAAAACTATTGTATTTGAACAATCGTTACGTATTAATAATTGGGAAGAACCAAGCGATACTATTACAGCTACTGGACCAGAAATTCACCCCAATAGAAAAAGAAGAATGAGTGTAAGAGAATGTGCAATCCTCCAAACCTTTCCTGATGATTTTATTTTTGAGGGCGCTATCGGAAGTATGTACAAACAAATAGGAAACGCAGTGCCAGTAGATTTAGCACGCAAAATTGGTTGTGCTATAAAGGAGCAATTATAAATGGCGAATAAAGAAGTAATAGTGGAGGCAAAGGGACAAGATAATACAATTATTATTGAAAAAAATTCAAACCACGATGTCATTCTAAATTTAGAAAGATATTATTTTTGTGAACTAGAAAAAATATTCAAATCACAAGATTTCATTGACAATCTTCTGACAATGCAAGAATGGATAACTGTCAATTACCCAAACATGGCATCATATGGCAAAGCAAATAAATGTCAGTTAGCTTGCCAACGTTTAATTAATTATGCTGTATTGAAGAATCTTAAAGAGATTACTGGGGTATACAACTCAGCTATTAGTTCTGATATTGCATATGAAACAAATAATGCAATTGTTAATATTGACTCCAAAACCGTCTCAAGCACTGGAAACAAAAACGATTTTGAATCATTATTTTTTGGACCTAATCAATCCAGTTTTAAAAATAAAAATATTGGAGTTTCTGGAAATAACTATCCAGGTCTTCCTGTAAATTTTCAAATGCCAAGTATAGATATTCTAAATAAAAAACCAGTTTTAACTTTCTTTTTGATGCTCAAGTACACCGATAATGGGGAAAAGTTCGATTGGTATTCCCGTCAAGATAAACCAAATGCGAGATTTATATGTATACCCAATGGGGAACTATCATATTTATTCAAAAATGAGATCATCTCGAATGTCAAAACATATGAATATGGAACGGAGTTAAATAAAAATAACAAAAAAGTTGCCAAAACTCTTCCACTTTCTAAAGACTTCAATGATGGGAACTTTATTCCAATAAAAGTTCAAACAAAAAAAGGGTTTTATAATCTAATTACCAAAGAAACTTGGTTAGAGACTGATATTAAAGGTGGCAAAATATATAAACAAGCAATAAGCACTCACTCATGCAGAATAGATTTTTTTACTTTAAAAGATAGATATGATTCAAATCAAACATACTGGAAGGGTGTATCAAGTTGGAATATTTTTGATCAAAACCCTTCTAATAAATTTTACTAGGGTAAAAGTTAAATTGACTAATGATTTTCCGTTATTTGAATATTATTCTACAGTAACACTTTTAGCTAAATTTCTTGGTTGATCTACATCAAGTCCTCTATGAGCTGCGATATGGTAACTCAATAATTGCAAAGGAATTATGTTAAGTAAAGGTGAAATCCATTCATTGGAGGAAGGAACTTTCATTAAATAATCAAAGATTTCTGTGCCATTACATTCAGGAGCTATCCCAATCAAATATGAATCTCTAGCTTTTGCTTCTTGTGCATTACTAATAACTTTATCAAAAACTTCACCAGGAGAAGCTATAGAAATTACAGGTACTTTTTTATCTAACAATGCTATTGGCCCATGTTTCATTTCACCAGCTGGATATCCTGCGGCGTGAATATAACTAATTTCTTTTAGTTTTAATGCTCCTTCAAGAGCAATGGGATAATTTATACCTCTTCCTAAAAAAATAACATCTTTAATATTAAAAAAGTCATGTGCAAGCTTTTCTGAGGATTGATCATGTTTTTCTAGAAGATCATCAAGTAAGGGAGGCAGTTTTATAAGTTCTTTTATTAATTTTTCTATTTCATCAGTACTTTGACTACCTTTAATCTGCGCAAAGTGTATAGCTAATCCATAAAAAGAAAGTAATTGTGCAAAAAAAGTTTTTGTTGCAGCAACTCCAACTTCTATCCCTGCACAAATATCGATTATGTTTGAAACTTGCCTTCCTATAGAGCTCTCTCTTCTATTGGTTATTGCAATAAGATTAGGTCTAAATTTTTCATCTTTAATTACGGACCTCCGTTTGATTTCCATATCAATAGCTGCAATAGTATCAGCAGTTTCTCCAGATTGAGAAACTCCAATTGTTAATGTATTCGGTAGTAGTGGAGGTGGTGAGTAACGAAATTCGCTAGCATAAAAAACATTTGTAGGAATGCCTGAGAATTGCTCTAATAAAAAGCTACCCACCATGGCAGCGTGCTTACTTGTTCCACAAGCAATAATTTCAATTCTCTCGATTGAGTCAAAAAACTTTGTATCAAAGGGGTAGTTGATTTGATATTGACCATTTTCTGAATTTTGTATTAAATAATTTTTCAACCAATTTTTTGCAGTTTCCGGCTGATCGTATATCTCTTTTAACATGAAATGTTTGAAATTCATCTTATCAATTATTTGCTCTGAGACTTTTAAGGAAACAGGATTTCGATATTGTCTTTCGTTGTTTGAGTCATATATTTCTATCCCGAGAGGGGTTAATAAAGCTATTTCCTCATCCTCCATAGGCAAAATAATATTTGTAAAGTTTGCAATAGCTGGAGTATCACTTGCACAAATAATTTCTCCTTCACCCAAACCAATAATCAAAGGTGCCTGTTTTCTTGCAACTACCAGAGAGGTTGGGGCGCCAGTCCATAAAACTGCCAAAGCATAAGATCCTTCTAAATCAGATATTACATTTCTAACAGCTACTAATAATGTTGAACCGTTATTCTCAAGTTTCAATTGACTTAATGTATTTAATTCTTTTTGAATTAAATGAGGAATTACCTCCGTGTCTGTATCAGAATTAAAATTTATACCCTCTTTCTCTAATTTGATTTTTAAATCTTGAAAATTCTCAATAATACCATTCTGAACAACTGCTATTGCTCCTGAACTATCAGTATGAGGATGGGCATTTTTAACTTCAGGTTTCCCATGAGTAGCCCAACGAGTATGAGCTATACCAACAGTTCCTGGAATATCCTTTTCATTAAGATTAATTCTTAAATTCTTAAGTTTTCCCTCTGCTTTGTTACAGGTAATAGAATTTGTTTCGGGATTAATTACAGCAATACCAGCAGAATCATATCCTCTATATTCAAGTTTTTCTAAACCATTCATTAATAATGGTAAAGCTTTTTTATAACCAGTTACAGCAACTATTCCACACATACAATAATTTTTTTTCAATTATATTGAAAAAAAAAGAGTATTTATAAAATCATGGACTGTCTTAAAACTGCACTATAAATTTAATATGCTAAGCCCATACTCCTAGAAGTTTCATCTCCCAGATAAACACGAATACTTAAGAAATCTGTAGGACAGGCAGTTTCGCATCTTTTGCAGCCTACACAATCTTCAGTTCTAGGTGATGAGGCAATTTGGCCAGCTTTACAGCCATCCCAAGGAACCATCTCTAAAACATCAAGTGGGCAAGCCCTTACACATTGGGTGCATCCAATGCATGTGTCGTAAATTTTAACTGCGTGTGACATGTAAAAATTGTCTTTTGAACCTTGTTATATAATACTATTGTCTTACAAAGAAATTAAAAAAATTAAGATATGCTTCACTCTTGTTAACTCTAGGGCATAAAATCTTATAGATAATTAGTAAATTCCATAAACTATGTCACAAGAAATCCTCGAAAAAGTCTGTTCCATTGTTTCAGAGCAATTAAGTGTTGAATCAGGAGAAGTAAAAGCAGATTCAAATTTCCAAAATGATTTGGGAGCAGATTCTCTAGATACCGTTGAATTAGTAATGGCTCTAGAAGAAGCATTTGATATTGAAATTCCTGATGAAGCGGCGGAAGGTATCGCAACAGTTGGCGATGCAGTTAAATTCATCGAAGAAAAAAAAGGTTAATCAAGGATGTCAAATTTCCATCGAGTAGTTGTTACTGGTATAGGAGCAGTAACTCCAATTGGTAACAACATTGATGAATATTTACTAAGTCTTCAAAATGGAGTTAATGGGGTCTCAGATATTACTCTCTTTGATCCTGAGCAACATCCTTGTAAATTTGCAGCAGAAGTTAAAAATCTTCAATCTGAAAATTTTCTTGAAGCTAAAGAATCAAAAAGGTGGGATCGTTTTTCACAATTTGGAGTTATTGCAGCAAAGCAAGCCTTTAGTGATTCTGGGCTAGAAATTACTGAAGCTAATGCATCAAGAATTGGAGTAATTATTGGCTCTGGTGTTGGAGGCTTACTAACCATGGAAAGTCAAGCCCAAATACTTAGTCATAAAGGGCCAAAAAGAGTAAGTCCATTTACAGTCCCAATGATGATTCCAAACATGGCAACTGGACTAGCCGCCATAGCTCTAGGTGCAAAAGGGCCAAGTTCCTCTGTTTCCACAGCTTGCGCTGCTGGTTCTAATGCAATTGGTGATTCATTCAGATTACTCCAACTTGGCAAGGCAGATGCAATGATCTGCGGAGGCGCAGAAGCAAGTATTACTCCTCTTGGAGTAGCTGGTTTTGCCAGTGCAAAAGCTCTTTCTTTCAGAAATGAAAGTCCCCAAACGGCAAGTAGACCTTTTGATGCAGAAAGAGATGGATTTGTTATTGGAGAGGGATCTGGAATCCTTGTCTTAGAAACTTTAGAAAATGCACAAAAAAGGGATGCGCGAATTTATGCCGAAATTATTGGATATGGAACAACTTGTGATGCTCATCACATTACTGCTCCCTCTCCAGGCGGGGTTGGAGGCGCAGAGGCTATCAAACTAGCAATTGAAGACAGCTCTTTGAGTCTTGAAAAAGTTGATTACATTAATGCTCATGGAACGAGTACATCTGCTAATGACAAAAATGAAACTTCTGCAATTAAATCAATATTTAGAGACAGATCTTACCTCATTCCTGTAAGCTCTACTAAGTCGATGACTGGTCATCTCTTAGGAGGTTCAGGAGGTATAGAAGCTGTAGCTTGTATACTTTCTTTGACACATAATTTTATCCCTCCTACAATTAACTACGTCAATCCAGATCCTGATTGTGATCTTGATTATGTACCAAATAATGCAAGAGAAACTCAAGTAGGAGTTGCTCTTTCTAATTCCTTCGGATTTGGAGGTCATAATGTTTGCCTTGCTTTCAGCAAAATGAATTAACGACAACCAATTCTGTATTTCCAACTTATCTCGTTTTAAAAAAATGGTCGCGGCATCTGTTTCATTAGAATCACTTTGTGTAAATAGTATAAGAATGCTTGCTGTAGATGCAGTAAATAAATCTAATAGTGGACATCCTGGTTTACCAATGGGATGTGCTCCAATGGGTTATGCACTATGGCAAAACATACTTAATCACAATCCCAATAATCCAAAATGGTTTAACAGAGATCGTTTTGTACTATCTGCTGGTCATGGCTGTATGTTGTTATATTCTTTGCTTCATCTGACAGGATACAAATCAGTTTCCATTGAAGATATTAAAGAATTTAGGCAATGGGGATCAAAAACCCCTGGGCATCCAGAAACTTTCGAAACTGAAGGGGTTGAAGTTACAGCTGGGCCCCTCGGCGCAGGAATTTCTAATGCAGTTGGTTTAGCAATAGCTGAAACTCACTTAGCAGCTAAATTCAATAAGCCTGATTGCAATATCGTTGATCATTACACTTACGTCATAATGGGTGATGGCTGTAATCAAGAAGGTATTGCGTCAGAGGCATGCTCATTAGCTGGACATCTTAAACTCGGAAAGTTAATTGCACTCTATGATGATAATCAAATTACAATTGATGGCCGTACCGATGTTTCTTTTACTGAAGATGTTTTAAAAAGATATGAAGCTTATGGATGGCATGTTCAACATGTAGAAGATGGAAATCATGATGTTAGAGGAATAACTGAAGCTATAGAAAAAGCAAAATTAATTACAGATAAACCCTCAATAATAAAAATTTCTACAACCATAGGATATGGATCTCCTAATAAATCAGATACTGCCGGGATTCATGGGGCAGCAGTCGGAGAGGAAGAAGCTTCTCTAACCAGAGAGTTTTTAAATTGGGAATATCCTCCATTTGAAATTCCAAATGAAGTATATGAACATTTTAGAAAATCAATAAGTAAAGGTGAAGATTTAGAGAAAAAATGGGATTCTAAATTTGAAGAATATCAGAAAAAATATCCTTCTGAAGGCGCTGAGTTAAAAAGAATGTTAACAGGCCAATTACCTGAGAATTGGGACTCAGATCTCCCCTCTTATTCGCCTGATGATAAAGGTTTAGCCACCAGAAAACATTCACAAATATGTTTAGGTGCCCTTGGTCCTAACCTACCTGAATTAATAGGTGGATCAGCAGATTTAACTCACTCTAACTACACGGATATCAAAGGAGAAACTGGATCATTCCAAGCATCTAGCCCTGAAAAAAGATATTTACATTTTGGTGTACGAGAGCATGCAATGGCAGCCGTTCTTAATGGCATTGCCTATCACAATAGTGGTCTCATACCTTATGGTGGAACCTTCCTTGTTTTCGCAGATTATATGAGAGGTTCAATGAGGCTTTCAGCACTTAGCGAATTAGGAGTTATTTATGTATTAACCCATGATTCAATTGGTGTGGGTGAAGATGGTCCAACACATCAACCTATTGAAACTATCCCTTCTCTTCGCGCAATGCCTAACATGCTAGTTTTCAGACCTGGAGATGGTAACGAAACTAGCGGAGCTTATAAGCTTGCGATTCAAAATCGAAAAAGACCTTCTGCTCTTTGTTTAAGTAGACAAGGTATGCCTAATCAAGAAAATACTTCAATTGATAAAGTTGCATTAGGAGGATACATAGTTTCTGATTGCGAAGGAACACCAGATTTAATATTTATTGGTACTGGAAGTGAACTAAATCTTTGCATTGAAGCAAGTAAGGAGATTTCAAACTTGGGTAAAAAAACTAGAGTTGTCTCTATGCCTTGTGTAGAACTATTCGAAGAACAAGAGCAATCTTATAAGGAAAGTGTTTTACCTAGTAGTGTTACTAAAAGGGTTGTAGTAGAAGCTGCCCATTCATTTGGTTGGCATAAATATACAGGTTTTGACGGGATTTGTATTACTATGGATAGGTTTGGGGCCTCAGCACCAGGTGGAGAATGTATGAAAAATTTTGGATTTACAGTCGAAAATGTGGTAAGTAAGACAAAAGAAATTTTATAAGTATTAATTTATTGCTGTTGCACTGAGGTATTGCATTCTTCAAGTTTATCTTTTAGTTGATCGAGAGATTCATCAGAAATTTTTGAATTCATTGGACAATGCTTAGGTCCACACATTGAGCAAAATTCTGCTTTTTTAAATATTTCTTCAGGTAGTGTCTCATCATGGTATTGCTTTGCCCTTTCTGGATCTAATGAAAGTTCAAATTGTTTATTCCAATCAAAGTTATACCTTGCGTGACTAAGTTCGTCATCTCTATCACGAGCTCCAGCTCTATGTCTGGCTATATCAGCAGCATGAGCAGCTATCTTATAAGCAATTAATCCTTCTCGTACATCTTCTGCATTGGGAAGACCTAAATGTTCTTTTGGAGTTACATAACATAACATAGAAGTCCCATACCAACCGGCCATAGCGGCTCCAATAGCACTTGAAATATGGTCATAACCAGGGGATATATCTGTTACTAATGGGCCAAGTACATAAAAAGGAGCTTCAGAGCATTCCTCCATTTGCTTTCTCACATTAAACTCAATTTGATCCATAGGTACATGACCAGGGCCTTCAACCATCACTTGAACATTATGTTCCCATGCCCTTCTAGTAAGTTCTCCTAAGGTCTTCAATTCAGCCAACTGAGCATCATCAGAAGCATCATGCAAGCAACCAGGTCTAAGTGAATCACCTAAAGAAAAGGTACAATCATATTTCTTAAAAATCTCACAAATATCATCAAACCTTGTATATAGAGGATTTTGCTTAAAATGATGCAACATCCATTGAGCTAAAATCCCCCCCCCTCTACTTACAATTCCAGTAATTCTCCCTTTGACTTTTGGCAAATGCTCTATTAATAGTCCAGCATGAATTGTTTGATAATCGACGCCTTGCTGACAATGTTTTTCAATAATATGAAGAAAATCATCTTCAGTTAGTCTATCTATTGAGCCATGTACACTTTCTAAAGCTTGATAAACAGGAACAGTTCCTATGGGAACCGGAGATTCATGAATAATTGCTTGCCTAACTTCATCTAAATTGACTCCCCCGGTTGAAAGATCCATAACCGTATCAGCCCCATATTTAACGGCTAGCTTAAGCTTCTCTACCTCTTCATTAATATCACTCGCATTAGGGGAAGCACCAATATTTGCATTTACTTTACATCTAGAAGCAATACCTATTGACATTGGCTCAAGATTCAAATGATTAATATTAGCTGGAATGATTAATCTTCCTCTAGCCACTTCTTCCATTATTAAAGAGGCAGGAAGATTTTCTTTTTTAGCCACAAAATCCATTTCTTCAGTAATATGTCCGTTTCTTGCAAAATTCATCTGTGTTACATTGCCTTTTCCAAGACGAGGCTGAATCCAGGAACTTCTCATAACTTACAAATTGATAAATATGTTATTACTAAAGTTTGATCAAATTTCCACTTCCCTGTATCAGGATTAATGATTCAGGTTCAAAGGGTATGATCTCAGCCAAGTTAAATTCCCAGCACCCCTAGTATTTATTTTATTAATAGCTCTTTTATAAAAAATAGTCATCAAATATTGCGTAAAAATATATAAAAAATTTTATTTATCTTTTTGATAAGACTTTATCTTTTTTAAAATATTTTTTCTATCCAACTTTCTTCTTAAATCTTTCTCCAACATAATTGAGATGCCCATTAAACCTACAGGTAAATAAAAAATTTTTTTAGTATTGTTCCTAAATATTAAGCCAGCAAGGGATATAAAGATCATGAAAGGAGCTACAAAAGACAACATCAATCTTTTATTAATTTTCATTTATCAACTGTATTAATCTTTTTATTGTTTAATTTTACTATGGATTCAGTTAAAACTTTAATTCCAACAGCAATAGCTCCTTCATCTGGATCAAATTTAGAACTATGTAGCGGAGCACATCCATTTGAACTGGAAACACCTAGTCTAAACATAGCTCCAGGAATCTCTTTCAAGAACTCAGCGAAATCTTCAGCACCTAATGATGGTTTTTGTAATTCGATAACATTTTCTTGACCCAAAACCTTAATTCCAGAATCTCTGAGGACTCTATTAATTTCAAAATTATTATTCACTGGTGGAGTAATTTCTCTAAATAATACTTTTACATCAGCTCCGCAACTAGTCGCTAGAGAAGAAATATTTTCACTGAGCCAATTACCAATATTATTAAATAATTTAAGATTTGTGCATCTAACTGTACCAATTAAATTAACCTTTTCTGCAAGAACATTAAATGCATTGCCACCATTAATTTTACCGAAAGTTATTACTACAGGATCTAAAGGATCTAACTTCCGTGTTATTAATTCTTGAATTCCCGAAATAACTTTAGAGGCAGCCCAAATAGCATCAACTCCTTCATGAGGTCGAGCACCATGGCCTGATTTTCCTTTAATCTCTATCTTTAGTTCTCCGGCAGCTGCGGTTAGACTTCCCTCCTTAATTCCAATAGTCCCTACAGATAAATCAGGGTAGACATGAACGCCCAAAATATGGGTTAAGCCATTAGTTGCACCATCCTTAATCATCCATCTAGCTCCACTCGCAATTTCTTCAGCAGGCTGAAAAATTATCCTAGTCCCAAAATTAAGTTTTAAATCCTTCACAATTTTTGCTACACCCAAACCAATCGATATGTGCAAATCATGACCACAAGCATGCATAACACCATCTACTTTTGAAGAAAAACTTAATTTAGTTTCCTCAAATATTGGTAAAGCATCCATATCTACTCTTATGCCTATAATCCCTTTTTCTGTAGGACCAAAATCAGCTATAACTCCAGTTCTACCTACAGATTCTGTGACAGTCCAACCAATATTTCTTAAATAACCACTTATCAAAATTGCTGTTTGATTTTCACGTCCACTTAATTCGGGGTGTGCATGGATATGTCTTCTTAAATTAATTAATTCATCATTCAACGAATCAATTTTTTTTAAAAACTGATCTCTATTCATTACTTATTTTAAATCAATAAATTTCATTAAATCTTTAGTTGGTTGTGGAGGCCATCTTCTTACTTTTATTAACCACTCCTCATCACTATACCTAGGATCTAATTCAGTTACTGCTAACCAATTACTCTCTGCTTTACCAGATTCACCCTTCGACCAACTCAAAGCTGTTAAAGCTGCCCTGGCATCTGCGAAAGTTGGATAACGTCTAATTAATTTTTTTAATTCTTTTTCAGATTCATCGATACTTCCTAACTGGTAATCTACTAAAGCCATACTTGACCTTGCCATAGCAAAACCTGGATTATATAAAGCAGCTTTTGAAAATAAATCTCTTGCTTTTTCCCATTGTGAGGTAGAACCTTCAACATTAGCAAGATTATATAATGCAGAGAAATTTCTACTATCTTGCGAAATAACAAACATATAATCTTTCTTCGCCTGCGACCATAGACCTAATGTTTCCTCTGCTATACCTCTATTAATGTAAGGATCTATTTCGCTAGGATTCAGGCTTATTGCATTATTTTGGTCATCTATTGATCCTTCTACATCTCCAATGATAAGTCTTACATTTCCTCTATTGCTAAACCCTGCAGCATCATCAGGATAGTAATCGAGATAGCTATTCCATTCTTGTAAAGCAAGATTAAATTTACCTGATGAAGCTAAATCTAATGCTTTCTTAAAAAAATCCTCTCTCGAAGCTAATGAATAGCATGGCGCAATATAAAAAATATTGGCAAAAACAAAAATTAATATCAAACATAGCTTTACTTTTTTAAAAGTTATCATTTTCTAAATTAATGTACTTTTTCCCTAAATCAGTAAGCAATCTTCCTCGAGGAGTTCTCATGAGGAAACCAATTTTTATGAGATATGGCTCAACTACAAATTCTAACATTGAGGAATCATCACCCAAGCCAGCTGCAATTGAATCGAGTCCAGTAGGAATATTATTATTTAGATTTAAAAACGATAAATATTGTCTATCTAAGGTATCCAATCCTTTTTCATCTATTTGATAAGAATTCAAAGCTTTTTTGACTAAATTTTTGGAGATAAAATTAGTTTTTACTACAACTTGAGCATAATCTCTAACTCTTCTTAATAATCTCAAAGCAATTCTTGGAGTCCCTCGAGATATCTTTGCCAAATCATAAGATGCTTCATCCTCTAAATTAAGGTTTATCAATCGGGCAAAATTAACAATTATTTGTCTTAATTCATCATTTGTATAAAATTCAATTTTCTGAGACATGCCAAATCTATCTCTTAGGGGGGCACTAATTGAAGCTAATTTAGTTGTCGCTCCAATTAGAGTAAATCTGGGAAGATTAATTGTTCTACAACGTGCTCCTCTATTAGCTCCCATCGTTAAATCTAGTCTAAAATCCTCCATTGCAGAATATAACAACTCTTCAGTTAACCTATTTAAACGATGTATTTCATCTATAAATAAAACTTCGCCTTCTTTTAATCCAAGCAGTAATCCTACAATATCTCTAGGCCTTTCAATTGCTGGAGCAGTAGCTATCCTACATTTTGTATTCATTTCACTGGCTATCAAAAAAGCTAAGGTAGTCTTACCTAACCCAGGCTGACCATATAAAAGAGTATGCTCCAAAGGTTCTTTCCTATAGATAGAAGCATCTATAGCTATTCTTAAAGAAGACTTAAGCTGTTCTTGGCCAATAAATTCTTGTAAAGTAAGTGGGCGAGCTAAATTAATATTATTATTTCTTTTTTCTTCTGGAATAATTTTTGAATCAACTAGCCGAAGCTCTTTTTTACGAAGAGAAAAGTCATCATCGCCTATATTGGAGGAAATTATTGCCATAATGAAAGGTTAATTGCAATTGTTCTGAGTAGAAAGATTTTTTACAACTAAAATGGCAAAAAATTCAAACAAAGTTAAAAAAAATACTAAAAAAGAAAATATTTTTAAACGGCTAGCAGAGAACAGATATGCAAAATTTCAATATGAAATATCTGAAACAATCGAAGCTGGAATTGAACTTTTAGGGACTGAAGTAAAGTCGATTAGAAACGGAAAAGCAAATTTAAGAGATGGGTACTGTTCATTCAGAGATGGAGAGATTTTATTATTAAATGTTCACATTTCACCACACAAAAATGTGGGGACTTTTTTTAATCATGATCCATTAAGAAACAGAAAGTTGCTACTACACAAGCAAGAAATAATAAAACTGAAATCAAATACTGAAAAAAAAGGAATGACTATCGTTCCATTATCTCTTTATTTAAAAGGCTCATGGATAAAATTAACTATTGGAGTCGGTAAAGGGAAAAAATTACATGACAAAAGACAAACTGAAAAACATAAAGATATAAAAAGAGAAATCAACTCTGCCTTAAAAAGATGAATTATTTCTAAGTCTTTATTAATCTAAACTAACAGAACTTGGAGGAGGGGAGGGATCTGGATCTGCGATTAGCATATGTTGTAAGACAGTTTCAGGTCTCTCACTATCTCTCCATCGAATTTTGTAAGCAGGCATTTTTGTGCCCCTGCTAGTAGTTTGCTCTACTGGTTCAATAACCCATCCTCTTCTAGATCGGCCTTGAGGATTTCTTTTAACTACTGCATCCGCGTGTTTGAAACGGAAACCAACACGTTCACCACTCATTTCAAAATTTCGTATTGGATTAATTTTATTTATTTTACTCCATTCGAGGGTGATTTTTCATTATTTATTTGAAGTTATTTCTGGTTTTAACAATGGAAATGGAATCACATCTCTAATTGATGGACTGTCAGTAATTAGCATAATAAGTCTGTCAATTCCTATGCCTAATCCTCCAGTAGGAGGCATACCAATCTCTAAAGCATTCAAAAAATCTTCATCTATACAATGAGCCTCAAGATCTCCTTGATCTCTAAGAGTTTGTTGTAATTGCATTCTTTCTCTTTGATCTACTGGATCTATCAATTCACTAAAAGCATTTGCTAGCTCACGACCAACAATGAATAATTCGAATCTCTGAACCATTTCTTTATTATCATTATGAGGCCTAGCTAGAGGAGAAATTTCAACAGGATAATCAATAACAAAAGTAGGTTCCACCAGCTGTGACTCTACTTTTTGCTCGAAGACCTCATTCAAAAGTCTTCCCATGGTATTAACTTTAATAGATAGTTCAACATTGATACTTTTAACAGCTATTTTTGCTGCTTTAAAGTCTCCACCGAAAGAATCAAAATCAATCCCTGTATATTTCTTGACTATATTTTTCATCGATATTCTGGACCAAGGTTTAGAAAAATCAATGGTCTTATTTTGATAATTTATCACTAGAGAACCACATGTATTAAATACGATATCTTTTATTAATTCTTCTGTTAAATCCATCATATCGACATAATTAGAAAAAGCTTGATAAATTTCAACTGAAGTAAATTCTGGATTATGCTTGGTACTTATTCCCTCATTTCGGAAGATTCTCCCCAATTCATAAACTTTCTCAAATCCTCCAACAACCATTCTTTTGAGATGTAATTCTGTAGCTATCCTTAAATAAAGTGGAATATCTAATGTGTTGTGATGAGTAATAAATGGTCTTGCTTCAGCACCACCTGCTTCGGATTGCAGAATTGGAGTCTCTATCTCTAAAAAATTTCTTTTATCGAGCCATCTTCTTATAAAACTTATGCATTGTGCTCTTGTTTTAAATACATTTTTAGAGTGGGGATTAACTATTAAATCAAGATAACGTTGTCGATATCTTTTTTCAATATCAGTCAATCCATGCCATTTATCTGGTAAGGGTTGTAAAGATTTAGATAACATTTCCCATTTCTCAACTTTAATTGACAGCTCACCTTTATTAGTTTTTTTAATAGTTCCGCTGACGCCTATCCAGTCACCAATATCTACTAATTCCTTAATATCTTCAAAAGAAAGCAATTTTTGATTTTCTATATTTAAATCAATAATCCTTTTATCTAAATAAAGCTGAATCTGACCTTCTTGGTCGTTTATTGTGAAAAAAGCAATTTTACCCATTACCCTTTTTGCCATCACTCTGCCCGCTATAGCAACAATGAATTCTTCTTCTTGACCATTTTCTAAATAAT
This sequence comes from Prochlorococcus sp. scB241_528O2, assembly GCA_000634115.1. Taxonomy (GTDB): domain Bacteria; phylum Cyanobacteriota; class Cyanobacteriia; order PCC-6307; family Cyanobiaceae; genus Prochlorococcus_A. The sequence goes on from JFLJ01000156.1 coordinate 182,124, forward strand.
CAAATTTTTGGATAAGAAATCGTGAGGTATGGGAAATTCTAAAGCTTTCTGCGTAAGAAAAAAATCCTTTACTAACTAGTGACTTAGCTTTTTGTAAGCGAGCTTCTCTGATTTCAGACAAAATTTAATTTATTTGTTTTATTTAATAAAATTATCAGACTAAGGCTTAACTTGCCAAAGATGTTGCTGTTTCGCCAACTCTCTGAGATGCATAACCAATCCCTCTTACAGTTAATATTAATTCTGGATTTCTGGGATCCGGTTCCAATTTACCCCTTAGTCTAGCTACATAAACGTCTACAACTCTTAAATCTGCAGCTCTCCGAGGAGGATAACCCCACAACTGTTCTAAAATTTCAGCTCTTGGAACAACTTTACCAGGCTCGTCAAATAATAATTCTAGAAGACTAAATTCAGTATAAGTTAAGCTAATTCTTTCACCAGCCCTAGAAACTTGTCTTCTGTTAGTATCAACAACTAAACTTCCAAATTTCATAACTCCTTTACCAGATGGTGTCTCTTTCGTTTCAGTAACCGATACGGTAGGGCCCATTCTTCTCAAAATAGTAGCTATCCTAGCTTCCAACTCTTTTGGGCTAAATGGTTTTGATAAATAATCATCAGCTCCTAGATCTAAACCTGCAACTCTTTCTGAAATAGCTTCTAATGCAGTTAAAAATATTATTGGCACAACTGATTCAGCCCTAATTCTTCGACAAACTGCAAATCCATCCATTTTTGGGAGCATAACATCAAGAACTATCAAGTCAGGTGAATCTCTGTGAAAAGATTCAAGAGCTTCTTCGCCGTTAGTGGCTGAATAAACTTGATATCCAGCTAGTTGAAGTCTTGTAACCAATACCTTCAAAACTGCTGGTTCATCGTCAACAACTAAAATTCTTGCTTTTGACATAGTTAAAAAAGATTTCCAGATATTTCAAAGCAAAGATTTCTTGCATTGAATTTTCATTCTAACAATTAAAAATATAACATTACGAAGTCTAAAAGAGATATTCCCAAGATTTACTAATAACTTTCAATAATCTAAAAATATGAATTATGCGAATACTTTTTTACTTTTTTGCGAAATTTATTAATGTTCTTTTTTCCTTAGAATATTTAAAAAGTCTCAAAAGTTGGGAGCAAATTAAAGGAGCAAAAAAACCTGTAAGAAAAACTTCAGCTAAAATATTGTGAAAACTTGGGATAAAAAGTAAAAAAGTACCATTTGAAAAATTTTTAAACAAAATCTGCATAAAATACAAGGTTCCACATAAAAAACTTCCAAAACAACAGATTAAACCATACCTAAAATGTCCCACGAAAATATCACTATTAATTTTAATTCTCCCAAACCATATTCCGCATACAATTAAACCTGGTATTTGGGTAAAACTACTATCCAGGGTTACAGAATCTAATATAAGGCCTAAAAAAAAACCAAATATGAGTCCATTGATTGATCCATTAATCATTGACCATGGCAACAACCAAAATAAAGGCCAATATGGCTGAATACCTAAAAATCCAAGCCAATTTGGATGCCATAAGAAAATAATTGGGATAAAAATAAAACATATTATGGGTAATTTTATTGTGAAAAATTTATTCATTAGATTTTTACTTTTAAAATTTGCACCCAATCTATTAAGTGAGGTTTAGCCAAAAGTAATATTTTTGCCGTTTTTTTTGCTTTAAATGTCTCGTCTATACTTTGAACAATTCCAATAGGTATATTTGGGGGTAATAAAGTACTAGCAGGAGAAGATGACACAAAATCTCCGACTTTTATATCAGCATCTTTTGAATAAAGTATTAAATTAGGATTATCATCTCCTGAACCAATAAGTAGTCCATTAATTTGAATTCTATCCACCCATACTCCTACTTTACTTTCTGGGGAGGTTAATAATGTTACCGACGAAGTAAAAAAAGAAGTACTATTTACTCTTCCTAATAATCCACCCGGACCCATAACAGTACTTCCAATTTCCACCCCATCTTTTGAACCTTTATTTAATATAATTTGTCTCCACCAACTACCTGTTTTTCTAGAAATAACTGCTGCTGAAATAGTATTACTATTAGATGAATTTTGAAGATTTAGAATTTCTCGCAATCTTAAATTATCCTCTTTGAGAAGATTTAGTTTTATCAGAGATTCTTGGTCTGAGCTATTAAGAATAACTTCTTTTTGAAATTGACCTGGCCAAAAAGGCTTTGAAATAAAATAATAAAGATCCTTATAAATAGCACCTTTTGATATTCTTATAAAAACCAAAAATAAACAAATTGCAAACAATATCCAATTTTTCTTTTTATGCCACCAACGACTAGTAGAGATTCGTCGGATATCTAACATAGTATTAATTTCTTATCGAGTCCTTTACAAAATCTGGAATATCAACGACTCTTTTAAGTTTTTTAAAATCATCCAACACCTCTCCACAACCATTAACTACGCACAGTAGTGGTTTTTCTGCAATGTGAGTAAAAATTCCCGTTTCAGCGCTCACCAAATCATTAATTCCTCTGACTAAAGCTCCACCCCCTGCAAGCATAATACCTCTTTCAACAATATCTGCGGCTAATTCAGGAGGTGTTCTCTCAAGAGTTCTCTTTATAGCTTCAACTATTTGATTTAGTGGATCTGCCATTGCTTCTCTAATTTCTCCAGATGTTAAGGTTATAGATCTTGGCAGCCCAGATAAAAGATGTAAACCTCTGACCTCTAATGTAGCTTTATCAAAATGATCATCCTGAAACGCAGATCCAATTTTGATTTTAATCTCTTCTGAAGTTCTTTCTCCAACAACTAAATTGTGAACTTTTTTAAGATATAGAGCAATTGATTCATTGATTTCATCACCTGCTATTCGAAGAGATTCACTTACAACTGTGCCCCCAAGACTTAATACTGCAACCTCTGTAGTACCACCACCAATATCAACGATCATAGCCCCAACTGGCTCAGTTACAGGTAATGATGCCCCTATTGCCGCTGCCACAGGTTCATCTATCAAATAAACTTCTCTAGCTCCAGCCAATCCAGCTTCTCTAACTGCTCTTCGCTCAACACTAGTAATACCACTTGGAACGCCAATAACTATTCTAGGAGCTAATAGGCCTTTACCTTCACTAGATTTTTGAATAAATGTTTGTATCATTTTTTCCGCAGCATCAAAATCAGCAATAACTCCATCCCTCAATGGTCTTACAGCCTTGATATTTCCAGGAGTTCTTCCTAACATTAGTTTTGCTTCTTCACCAACTGCCAAAGGAATCCCCTCTTCTAAATCCATAGCAACTACAGAAGGCTCTTGTAAAACAACCCCTTTCCCTGATACATGTATCAGAGTATTAGCAGTGCCTAAATCAATACCTATATCTCTAGAAAATTTAAGTCTGTTGAAAATCACAATAAAAACTCTTTTTAAATAATATATATCTATTTTTTGTTAAGCTCTCACAATTCTCTACTTTAGTTATGAATAGCACGTAAAACTTTGAGCAAAAAATGAAAATATGAGTATTATTAAAAAAAAAATTTATGGAAATTAACACTATTAACCTTGTTGGCAGAGCAGGGAGAGAACCAGATGTAAGATATTTTGAATCTGGAAGCATCGTTGCTAATTTCACTTTGGCAGTGAACAGAAGAAGTAGAGATGAAGAGCCTGACTGGTTTAATTTAGAGATATGGGGCAAACAAGCACAAATAGCCGCAGATTACGTTAAAAAAGGATCTTTAATTGGAATTACAGGAAGCTTTAAAATTGATAGTTGGAAAGATAAAAATACTGGTGAAGACAGATATAAACCAGTTGTTAGAGTTGATAGATTAAATTTGCTCAGCTCAAGAAAAGAGTCTGAAAATAACCAATATTCTAACAGCAGTAACTCTAGTGATATTCCATTTTAGGATCTATTTTTTTTTATAACTCTAATAATTAGTTTTATAAAAAAATATAAAAAAATTAAAATTAAAACTGGCTTCAAAACATATTTAATTTGATCTAAATAAGTTTCAATGATTTGATAATTTTCACCAAATAAGTACCCTGCGTATGTTAGAAGTGCTACCCATATGAGGCTACCAAATGTAGTCCAAATCAAAAATTTTCTTAATGGCATAAGTTCTATGCCAGCAGGAACTGAAATTAATGTTCTTATACCTGGTACTAATCGGCCCCAAAAAACTAAAGGAACGCCATATCTCTCAAACCACCTTTTACTTTTAGTTAAATCATTAGAAGAAATTCCTAAATATTTTCCTTTTTTTTCTAGAAAATTTGCAAGTTTTTTTTCATTTACTAATCTGCCTAAGTAATACCAAGGCAATGATCCTAAGATCGTTCCAAATAACCCCCAAAAAACTAAAATATAGAAATTTAATTTTTGTTGGTAAACAAAAAAGCCTCCCAATGGCATTATTATTTCCGAAGGAATTGGAGGTATTATATTTTCTAAAAACATAGCCAAACAAATAGTAAGGTATGCAATTACAGAATTCTTTTCAACAGCCAAACTTATATAGTCTGGAATTGAGGTAAGAAAATTTACAAAAATTAAACTCAAACTTAATATCTATAAAGTTCTGGTTTATAAGGTCCATCTACAGAAACATTAATGTAATCTGCTTGTTCTTTGGTTAATTGCGTTAGTTTTGCACCAATTTTATCTAAATGTAATCTAGCTACCATTTCATCTAAATGTTTTGGTAAAACATAAACTTCTTTATTATATTGCTCTGACTTATTGAAAAGTTCAATCTGAGCTAATACTTGGTTAGTAAAAGAATTACTCATAACAAAACTTGGGTGTCCAGTAGCACAGCCTAAGTTGACTAATCTACCTTCAGCTAAAAGAATAATTTTGTTTCCACTCGGTAAAGTTATGTGATCAACCTGTGGCTTAATATTTTCCCACGAATAATTTTTTAATGAAGCGACATCAATTTCATTATCGAAATGTCCAATATTACAAACTATTGCCTCATTCTTCATCTTGACAAGATTTTCATGGGTAATTACCTGATAATTACCAGTTGCCGTAACGAATATATCTATATCTTCAACAACATCATCTAAGGTAACAACGCTATAACCTTCCATTGCTGCTTGAAGAGCACAAATTGGATCGATTTCAGCAACTTTTACAACTGCACCAAGTCCTCTTAATGACTGTGCTGAACCTTTACCTACATCACCAAAACCTATTACTAATGCGACTTTTCCAGCAATCATCACATCAGTGGCACGCTTAATACTATCAACTAAAGATTCTCGGCAACCATATAAATTATCAAATTTACTTTTAGTTACTGAATCATTTACATTTATAGCGGGAAAAGGTAGAGCATTTTGCTTTTGCAGTTGATAAAGTCTTGCGACTCCTGTGGTAGTTTCTTCAGTAACACCAATAATATTACTTTTAATTCTAGAATAGAAGCTACCATCAGCTTGCAATTTAGATTTAATAGATTTGAATAAAGCAATTTCTTCTTCATTACTAGGATTATCTAAAACGGACAAATCTTTTTCTGCCTTACTACCAAGTATCAATAAACCAGTTGCGTCACCTCCATCATCAAGAATCATATTCGGAGAGTCTGAACCCCAATCAAGGATGTAATGGGTGTACTGCCAATATTCATCAAGAGTCTCACCTTTTTTAGCATATACAGAAATTCCTTTATCTGCAATAGCTGCAGCCGCATGATCTTGGGTTGAAAAAATATTGCATGAAGCCCATTTAACTTTTGCACCAAGCTCGACAAGAGTTTCTATTAATACAGCTGTCTGAATTGTCATATGAAGACTTCCAGCTATCTTTGCACCTTTAAGTGGCTTTTCAGCTTGATATTTATTTCTAAGTGCCATTAATCCTGGCATTTCTGTTTCTGCGATTTTAATTTCTTTTCGCCCAAAGTCAGATAACGAGATATCAGAAATTACAAAATTAGGAGCAGATGTTTTAATTGAATTCGAGATGACCATATCCTCTGAAAACTTTTTCTATTAAACTATAAATGATTTTTGTGTAATTTTGTGTTTGTTGAGAATTTAAAAGAGACTATAAATTTAGGGGGGAAACTCTCACAAAAATTAAATCCAGAATCAATTGTTTTATTACAGGGTCCTATTGGGGCAGGAAAAACTTCATTTGTGCAAGGCATTGCCAAAGGGTTATCTATCTCTGAAGATATTACAAGCCCTACATTTGCTTTATCTCATCACTATTATTCTGGGAAAATTCCGCTAATTCACCTTGATTTATACCGATTAGAAAATAATGCTTCAGCAAAAGAAATTTTTCTTTCTGAGGAAGAAGAGGCATTACAAAGCCAAGCAATATTAGTTGTTGAATGGCCAGAATTAATAGAACCACTTATTGAAAATTTCTGGAAAGTAGAAATTAGTTACGCAAAAAATTCTGGAAGGAACTATGAGATAAGGGATCCTAAAAATTTATTAACCTTTTCATGATCTGGCTGTTGCTCAATTGCTCCTTCACCAAGACAAGTTAATAAGCCACAAACACTTGCGAACTTAACACAATCTTCTATCTTTAATTTATTTGAAGGATAGCCAGAAGAAATTAATTTTGAAATTAAGCCAGCGAGAAAGGCATCTCCTGCACCAGTAGTGTCTACAATTTTTTGTGAATTAGGAGTTTCGGTGGTTCCCTGCAATCCATTGATATACCACGAAATAGGTTTCCCCCCATCAGTGATTATTACATCTGGTTTTTTTGACATTTGCTGAGATATGAGAAAAGGATTTTCACATTCAAAAAACAAAGTTGCTTCTTC
>JFLJ01000157.1 GCA_000634115.1 Prochlorococcus sp. scB241_528O2
AAAAACAAAGTTGCTTCTTCCTTAGCAAGTTTTAAAACATGAGCATGATTTAAAAATTTTTTAATTAAATTAATTCTCGCTGTCTTGGTAATTTCTGATGAAAAACGTGAATAATCCCAAAAAACTTCTCTCCAATTCAAATCAATAATTATTTTAACGTCAAATTTATTAGCCTGTTCTAGAAGAAAAAAAATACTCTCTGCAGATTTTGGGGATGATAGTAAAATTGTTCCAGTAACCAAATATTTTGCTTCTAGAAAGAATTTCTCCAAATTTGGCAGTTCTTTTTCGATTAAGTTCTTACTAAGAACTTCGTCAGCAAAGGATAAATGAGAGCTGCCTTCAAAACCTGCAAAAAAACGATCTCCAAATTGATCTCTGTCTACATTAACTACGCGAGTAAATGAATCATTATCTAGTTGCAAGAAATCTAAATTAACCTCCAATTCATTAAATTTCGCAATAAATTTTTTTCCATAATCATCACTTCCTAAACATCCAATAAATACTGAATCTATTTTTAATTTTCTTAATGCACAAGCGACATTAGCCGGTGCACCACCCAAAAAATCTGTAAATCCTTGATTTGCCTTATTCCTGATCCTATCTATTAAAGCTTCTCCAATACATAATACCTTAGTCTTTTTCATAAAACGAAACCCTTTGTTTTTCCTAAGAATAATTAATCAAAAACGAATATTTTTTTTTTGAATTAAAGTTTAATTAATAGCTAAATTAATAGTGTCTTTTAATAAATCAAAAACTTGGAAATGGAAAAATTGGGAAATTTCATGGTGTTTATCAAAAAATTCTAACTTCGATAATAATATAAATCTTTTACTAATTCATGGATTTGGGGCATCAAAAAAACATTGGAGACATAATCAAGATTTTCTTGGCAAGGATTTTAATTGCTACGCAATTGACTTACTAGGATTCGGAGAAAGCAGTCAGCCTAGTGCTTTATTAGATTACGAACGATATAGAGAAAATTCAATAAAATATTCATTTAACTTGTGGAGCAATCAAATTTCAACATTTTGTTCAGAGGTAATAAAATCCCCTGTTTACTTGGTAGGTAACTCAATTGGTGGTGTTATTGCATTGAAAGCTGCTGAAATTCTCAAAGATGATTGCAAAGGGGTCATTTTGATTGATTGTGCCCAAAGAACTATGGATGATAAACGATTAAAAAAAAGTGATATTTTGATGAATTTACTCCGGCCTGTTTTAAAAACATTAGTAAGGCAAAGAATAATTAGCAATTCCCTTTTCTCGAGAGCTGCTAATCCAAAAGTTATAAAGAAGATTCTTGCACAAGCATACCCCTCAGGAAAAAATATCGATGAAGAATTAATTGAGATACTATATGAACCCTCTCAAAGGAAAAACTCTCAAGAAGCATTTCGTGGCTTTATTAACTTATTTGATGACTATCTTGCTACAGAACTTTTCGATAAAATTGATTCTCCAATTCAATTAATTTGGGGAGAAAAAGATCCTTGGGAATCTTTAAGTGAAGCAAAAGAATGGAAGAAAAAATTTTGGAATATTAAAAGATTAGATATTATTAAAGGTGCTGGGCATTGTCCTCATGATGAAGAACCTTTAGAAACAAATAAGTTAATATATGAGTTTATTCAGGAAACAAAGTAAGCTTCGACATTATCACTAAGTCTTCTTAATCCTCTTAATCCATCTCGTTCTAGATTTCTGACTCGATCTCTACTTATGCCTAGTACCCTTCCTATACCTGTAAGAGACATTGGCTCATCTCCATCCATCCCGTATCTCATTCTTAACACCCTACATTGCAGATCTGGTAATTGATGTAAAAGAGAGTGAAGATCGCCTCTCATACAATCCATCTCTATTTGTTCGTCTGGCAAATCCTCACCACCAGCTAGTAAATCTAATAAAACAGTATCTTCACCATCACCAACTTTTGTTTCAAGACTAACTGGCTGTCCAGCTTTGCACATCAAATCTTTAACATCATCTTCAGGAAGCTCAACATATTTAGCCAGTTCAGTTACTGTTGGAGTTCTAGACATTTCTTGACTCAACTCTCTTTGGCCTTTTTTCAACTTATTCAACATTTCAGTAATGTGAATTGGTAGCCTTATTGCCCTACTTTTTTCAGCTATTGCTCTGGTAATACCTTGTCTAATCCACCAGTATGCATATGTGGAAAACTTATAGCCTCTGGCTGGATCAAATTTTTCTACACCCCTTACCAGTCCTATCGTTCCCTCCTGAATTAAATCTAATAATTCCATATTTCTTTTGGTATATTTTTTTGCAACACTTACAACTAACCTTAAGTTAGCTGCAACCATTCTTTCTTTGGCCCTCTGTCCAGCTCTTAAGCGTTTTTTTATTGTAGAAGTAGATAAATTTAATTTATTAGATAATTCCTCAACGCTTGGCTTATCTCCAGTTAATTCAATAAGTTCCAATTCTGCTCTTTCTACTTGCACATATTCTTGGACCTGTCTACCAAGAGTAATTTCTTGCTCGTGAGATAAAAGTGGCACTCTACCTATATCTCTCAAATATGACCTGACAAGGTCAACATCGTTACTAGCTTTTAGACTTGATATTGTTGCTATTTTATTCTCACTTAATGTTTCAGTAGACATGAAAGTTGAATGTTGTTTTGTAAACAATACCATTAAGAAATGTAAAGTTAAACAAAAAAATCCACAAATTTACAAAAATGAGAATAAATACCTAGTCAATTTAGATTAATGAAGAGCTTAATAGCCACTTTGCAGTAGTTAGATAAATAAATACACCTGCAATATCAGTTACAGTTGTTATAAAAGGAGAGGACATTAAAGCTGGATCTAATTTCATTCTATCAAACAGCAAAGGGAGAATGGCGCCTGTTGTCGCAGCTAAAGTCGTTATAGATATTAAACTTATTCCTACCGCAGATGCTATTAAAGTACCTTCTCCTTGCCACCAAGCGAAAGGAAATACTACTATCATCATCAAAACACCTAAAAGAGCGCCAGTTATTGCCTCCTTAACTACTGCCTTAATAGCGCCAAGAGACTTCAGTTTTTGAGTACTTAAACCTCTAATGACAACCGTTGAGCTTTGAGCTCCAACATTTCCCCCAGTACCTATAAGCAACGGAATAAATGCAGCTAATAAAACTATCTCTTTTAAAATTTGATCATTCATCGCTATAACTTTTGTCGTCAAACCATTTGCCAAAACCAAAATTAACAACCACAAAATTCTTCTTCGAGCTATCGTAAACAAACTACTTTGAAAATAATCATCTTCATCGCCAGGTTGAACTGCTCCCGCCGCATAAATATCTCTTGTCGCTTCTTGCTCTATTACATCAATCAAATCATCCACAGTTACTATACCAACAAGTCTTTTTTCTTTATCAACAACTGGGAGCGCTAAAAAATCATATCTTTGTATTGCTCTTGCGACCTCTTCTTGATTCGTATTCGTAGAAATATTCACTACATCTCTTGTCATAACATCTCCAATTGGCTTAGAAGGATCAGCAGTTACAAGGTCTCTTAAAGAAAGAATACCCGTTAAATGTCTTTCTTTGTCTGTGACATATAAACTGTAAATTGTTTCTGTAAATGGAGCTCTTTTCCTGACTATAGAAAGAGCCTCAGCTGCAGTTTGCATCTCTTTAAGGTCTATGAATTCAGTTGTCATTAATCTTCCAGCAGTTTCAGGCTCATATCCAAGTAATTCAGCTGTTACTTTCCTTTCACCAGGACTAAGAGCAGATAAAAATTTCCTTACAACTTTTGCAGGTAATTCGTCAAATAGTTGAACCCTATCATCAGGTGACATTTTCTCAACGATTTCTAAAACTTCTCCTGAACGAAGTCTGTCTAATAAAGTTTGTTGAACTATTGGATCTAAATATTCATAGACTTCAATTGCCTCATTTTTCTTTAACAATCGAAATGCCAGTGCCTGCAATATTAATGGAAGACTTCCAATAGCATCTGCAATATCAACAGGTTGGGAAGGTTCTAAAAGTAACTTTGCCTCATCATAATTTCCTGCGATAAGCAATTCTTCAAGTTGAATAGTAATATTTTCTCGAGTACTTAAATCTGAGGATAAGGATGTAACCGTTTCAAGATTATTTTCATTCATAAAATATAATCCCTTGTCGATGTAACAACACTATTATATGAAATTTAAGTTATTTTTCTACTTATTAAGAACCCGCAATACATTGTGAACAGATTTATGATAATTATTAAATTAAAATAAATTATAAATTTCATCCAGTCTCCTTGATTAAAAATTTTATATAGAAAATATATAAATCCGCTAAAGGATGTAAAGCAGGCAAAAAACCCAGTTAATAAAATTTTTTCGTTTGAATAGCTTAATCTTTTACTGATAAGAAAACCAACGAAAAACGATCCGATAATTGAAATAATAAAGTTATTATCAATATATAATCTTAAAAAAGTACCTAAATAAGAAGCTAAAAGAATATAAATAATATTTTTTATTTTCACTTTAAAAGAATTGAATAAGAAAGTAACCTAAATAAAAGAAAAGAAAAGAAATAACTATTACTTCTATATAGTGGAAAAATAGTTTTACGAATTGCCTTTTCTTAAATAAAATAAAAAGTTGAAATATAAAGGAAGAAAATGTACTAAAACATCCTAAAAAACCAGTATAAAATAACAACAAAATGTTGTTATTAATAAAATTTAATGCTACTAAAATTCCCAAAAGAAATGATGATATAAAATTAACTATTGAAGTATTTTGAATATCACAACCTATATTTATTTTGAAATTATTTTGTATAAATATTCTCAGAATTAATCCAAAAGTACTGCCAATTAAAATAATACTTATTGAACTAAAATCCAAAATTTACATTTTTATCCATCCTTTAGTAATCTTATTAGGATCATCTAAAAATTTATTAGAAGCTAATTCAACCCTAACCCAAATTTCACTATCGCTTATTTGCCAATTACGTAAAACTGATAAATTTGTACCAATATCAAGAACTAACAATTCTTTAGCATGAATTTCAGGAAATGAATAAAGGTAAGTATTGGAAGTCAATATAATTTCATTTGGATTATTAGAAAACTTATTTTGATTTAAACTTTTTTGGATTCCACCAGCAGGTAAAGTGATTGGAGCAATTAATGCAAAAGTAATTAAGCAAAAATTCTTTAAAAGATTATTAATCATATATCCAAAGTTGCCATATCTAAGTTACTACTATGAGTTTCAATAAATTCTCTTCTTGGTGCGACTTTATCTCCCATTAATATATTGAATATTCTGTCAGCCTCAAGAGCATCTTCAATTTCAACCCTTTTCATCATCCTAGTTTGAGGATTCATAGTTGTATCCCACAATTGTTTTGGCATCATCTCACCTAATCCCTTAAACCTTTGGATATTATAATTAGCATTTTCTCCAAAACCTGCAATTGTATCCTTTAATTGATTCTCGTTATAGCAGTATTTATGATTCTTACCTCTTTCCACTTTATAGAGAGGAGGACAAGCAATGTATATAAAACCTCTTTCAACAAGTTCTCTTTGATATCTATAAAAAAATGTCAATAATAAAGTTCTTATATGAGCACCGTCAACATCAGCATCAGTCATAATTACGACCCTATGATATCTCAACGAGCTCACGTCAAACTCCTCCCCTTTTATTCCTAATCCTAGAGCTGTAATTAATGACTGAATTTCTGTATTTTTATATATTTTAGTATCGTCAGTTTTTTCGATATTAAGAATTTTACCCCTGAGAGGCAAAATAGCCTGAAAATTTCTGTCTCTTCCTTGTTTAGCAGAACCTCCAGCAGAATCTCCCTCAACGATATAAATTTCTGATTCTGAGGGATCTCGAGAACTACAATCTGCCAATTTTCCAGGCAAAGTTGAACTTTCAAGAACACTTTTTCTTCTAACTAATTCTCTAGCCCTTCTTGCAGCTTCAGCTGCATTAAATGATTGAATTGCTTTTTCAAGAATCAAGTCTAAAATTCCAGGATTAAATTCCATATATTTTGTAAGAGATTCTCCAATCAGCGAATCAACAATTCCTCTTACTTCAGTATTCCCTA
>JFLJ01000158.1 GCA_000634115.1 Prochlorococcus sp. scB241_528O2
TTTGTTTTTGTTTGTCCTTCAAATTCAGGATCTGGAACTTTAACTGATAAAACTACAGTCAATCCCTCTCTAATATTTTCTCCAGCTAAATTTTTTTCAATGTCTTTTCTTTTGCCTCTCTTTTTTGCAAGATTATTAAATGTTCTTGTCAAAACTGTCTTTAATCCTTCAATATGTGTACCCCCATCGATAGTTCGAATATTATTTGCAAAACCTAAAATATTATCTGAATATACATCTGAACACCATTGCAGAGCGGCCTCTACGTAAACATTTTCTTTCTGTGAGTCAACATAAATTATCTCAGGATGAATAGAATCCTTTTCTGCATTCATGTATTGAACATATTCTTTAATTCCCCCTTGATATAAGTAAATTTCTTCTTTGAAAGAACCATCTGACAATTCAGTTCTCTCATCTCTAAAAACAATTTTTACTCCACCATTCAGATAAGCTAATTCTCTTAATCTAGATGAGAGAAGAGTATATTCAAATTCTATTCCTCCAGAAAAAATTGTTTTATCAGGTTTAAAACAAATAGTGGTTCCTTTTTTAAAAGGCTTTATAGACTGCTTTGTGGTTTGTAATTCCCCCTTAGATACCCCTTTTTCAAATCTTTGATTAAACTCACTACCATCTCTAAAAACAGTCACATTAACCCATTCGCTTAAAGCATTAACTACAGATATTCCTACTCCATGCAATCCACCCGAAACTTTATAACCGCCACTTCCAAATTTTCCTCCCGCATGAAGAACAGTCAGTACAGTTTCTAAGGCACTTTTACCCGTCCTTGGATGAATATCTGTTGGTATACCTCTTCCATTATCAGAAATTAAAGCTGATCCATCCGCTTGAAGAACTATTTCTATATGATCACAATGTCCTGCAAGTGCTTCATCAACTGAATTATCAACGACCTCATATACTAAATGATGCAAACCTCTAGGGCCTGTAGAACCTATATACATCCCAGGACGTTTACGAACTGGCTCTAACCCTTCTAAAACCTGAATCTGTTCCGCACCATAATCATTTGAGATTTTATTAGATCTTTTGTCCGCGCTCATTTAATATAAAAAAAATTAAACTTTTAAAAATTACAATTTTTAAAAGGTCTTTCATTAAACTTACCACCGCAATAAGAGAAAGGCTCGAAGGCTATGAAAAATTTAATCTCTTTAATTATATAGCGAATAGATTTTTCTTCAGAAACTAATATGTCTTCTTATCCACCCCATGTAATAGTTTTAATTGGACCAACAGCTAGTGGTAAAACAGAATTAGCTATTGAAATTGCAGAATATTTTAGAACTCGCATACATAATGTAGATTCAAGACAAATTTATAGATGTATGAATATTGGCACAGCCAAACCATCTAAGAATCAACAAAAACAAATAAAGCATTTTTTGATAGATATTGCAGAGCCTATTGATCAAATTAATGTAAAACAATTTCAAGAAATTGCCCAAAAATCAATAAAAAGGGAAATCAAGAACAATCATTTACCTTTTCTTGTTGGAGGAAGTGGTTTATATATGAACTCAATAACAAAAGGTTTTTTTGTGCCGGATGTCCCTCCGCAAAATAATTTGAGAGAACAATTAGAAGAGCTTGGTCAGAAAGAATGTTGGGAGCTTTTAAAAAATTGTGATCCAATATCAACAAAAAAAATCAATTTTGCAGATCGAATTAGAACTATAAGAGCTTTAGAAGTGTTTTACGTGACAGGTAAACCTTTATCAAATCAAAAAGTACAAAAACCACCTAACTGGAGGATAATAGAGCTTGGATTAGATAGAGATAATTTAAAAGAAAGAATTTCACAAAGAACAAAAAATATGTTTTTGTCTGGAATTATTGAAGAAACGGAAACCCTTATTTCTCAATATGGATCTGATTTACCAATATTAGAAACCATTGGTTACAGAGAAGTTAAAGAAGTTTTAAATAACCAATTAACTATTGATGAGGCGATTGAGTTAACTACGACAAAAACAATCCAATTTGCCAAAAGACAAAAAACATGGTTTCGTAATAAAAATAATCCTATCTGGCTTAATAACAAAAACTTGCTAAAAGATGCAATAATTAAAATAGAGTCTTTTTTAGGCTAACTTTGTTAAATAAGAGATTTTGTTCATCATCCAATCAATTTATTAACTGAACTGAATGCCACCACGCCCACGTTTTGATCGCCGCGCTCCAGTTAGGGAGCTCCCAAATATTAATGAAAGAATAAAATACCCTCAATTGAGAGTCGTTGATTCAGATGGAAAACAATTAGGTGTTATAGATAGATTAAAAGCATTAGAAATAGCTTCTCAAAGAGAACTTGATTTAGTTTTAGTAAGCGAAAAAGCAGATCCTCCTGTTTGTAGAATCATGGACTATGGAAAATATAAATTTGAACAAGAAAAAAAGGCAAAAGAAGCAAGAAAAAAATCTCATCAAACAGAAGTTAAAGAAGTAAAAATGAGATACAAAATTGCAAAGCATGATTATGACGTACGAATAGGTCAAGCTATTAAATTTTTAAAATCAGGAGATAAAGTAAAATGCACTGTGATTTTTAGAGGTAGAGAAATTCAACACTCAAATTTAGCTGAAACTCTCCTTTTGAAAATGGCTAATGATTTAGAAGAACAATCAGAAGTGCAACAAAAGCCAACAAGAGAAGGGAGAAACATGATTATGTTTTTAAGCCCCAGAAAAACTCCACTAATAAAAAAAGATTCAGAATAAGAAATTTTTATTTAAAAACTATGACAAATGTTAAAGTGTCACTATTGATAAATATTCATTAGCCAGGATTTTTCTAAAGTGAGATTCCATATTCAACAAGAAAGTGATATCCCCGCATCAACACAACTGTATAATCAAATTTGCTTTGCAATAGCAGCAAGACATTATCCTCCAGGACACAGACTCCCCAGCACTAGGCAACTTGCAATGCAGACTGGGCTCCATCGAAATACCATTAGCAAAGTTTACAGACAACTTGAAATTGATGGAGTTGTTGAAGCAATAGCTGGATCAGGTATATATGTAAGAGATAATCTTACTAAAAGGGACTTCAAAAAATCAGTCTACTCAAAAGACAAAACGAGTAAACCTCCAGATCAAGAAGCAAAAAAAGCTATTGATAGCTTTATTAGTCTCGGCTGCACATTACAAGAGACAAGAGCGATACTAACCAATGAAATTGATTGGCGTATTAAATGTGGATCAAGAATTATAGTCAGCACTCCTAGAGAGGATATAGGAGCTTCAATGCTTATAGCAGAGGACCTCTCTCCAACAGTAAATGTTCCAGTAGAAGTTGTTCCTATGGAAGAATTAGAAAAAGTTCTGAGTAATTCAAATAATGGGACTATTGTCACAAGCAGATATTTTTTACAACCTCTAGAAAAAGTTGCCAAACAACATGGAGTTCGAGCTATTGCAGTTGACCTGAGCGACTTTCAAAAAGAACTAAAAATTCTCAAAGAATTAAATACTGGAAGTTGTGTAGGTATTGTTAGCATTAGTTCTGGATTATTGAGGGCTGCAGAAGTTATCATACACAGCATGCGAGGTAGTGAATTAATGCTTATGACAACAATCTCAGATAATAACAGTAGATTACTATCACTTTTAAAAGCTTCAAACCTCATCGTATGTGATGGTCCTAGTTTATCAGTTGTAGAAAACACATTATTAAAAAATAGGTCTCAGCTTATGAGATTACCTCAAATAATATGTGCAAAAAATTATTTGAGTATTGAAACAATAAATCAATTAAAACAAGAAATTGGGGTTATTAACTAAAACATGATACTAAGAACTTTCAAATCAGATATAGACATTATCAAAGAGAGAGATCCTGCCGCAAGAGGAATACTAGAGATTTTTCTTTGTTACCCAGGCTTTCAATCAATTGTAATTCATAGGTTGACTCATAAATTATGGAAATTAAAAATTCCTTTAATTCCACGTCTTTTAAGTCATCTTAATAGGCTAGTGACAGGAATTGAGATCCATCCTGGGGCTAGAATAGGTAAACGGGTTTTCATAGATCATGGAATGGGAGTTGTAATTGGTGAAACAGCCGAGATAGGAAATAATTGTTTGCTATACCAGGGAGTTACATTAGGAGGTACAGGTAAAAGTCATGGGAAAAGACACCCAACCTTAAAGGAAAATGTTGTAGTTGGAGCAGGAGCAAAAGTTCTTGGATCCATCATAGTTGGATCTAATACCCGTATTGGTGCGGGTTCAGTAGTTGTTCGTAATGTAGAAGGAAATAGTACTGTAGTTGGAGTACCTGGGAGAGTAGTGCATCAAAGCGGCGTCAAAGTGAACCCGTTAGCTCACTCTGCCTTGCCAGATGCAGAAGCTAATGTGATAAAAAATTTAATGGATAGAATAGATTTGCTTGAAAATGAAATTCTGAAATTACAAAAAACTTTACAATGTCTAGCTAACTCAGAATCTATTGATATTTCTAAACTTGGTGATGCTCAAAATCTTAAAGACAAAGAAATTATAGAATTTCTTGGAGATGATTAAATCTTGATTTAATTTTTAGCATCCTTGTCAGTTTTAGGCTGAAACATAAACATTGAATAAATAACATTTCGTCTCATATTAGTCATCATTTCTAGAAACATATCATATCCTTCATTCTTATATTCAATTAAAGGATCTTTTTGACCATAACCTCTCAAACCAACTGATTCCCTTAAGGAATCCATAGATTGAAGATGTTCACGCCATAAATTATCAATTTGCTGCAAAATGAAAAATCTTTCAGCTTCTCTCATTAATCCTGGACGAAGCTGCTCTATTTGTGATTCCTTTAAATCATAAGCAATTCTCAACTGCTCTTGAAGATAGTTTTTTAATTCATCTATGGACAATAAATTAATATCATCAGCTTTAAGATCATCTAATAAATATATAAATTCTTTTACTTTAGAAATTAATTGTTCAATATTCCATTCTTCAGGGGGAAGATCAGGATTAATATAGGCCTCAACAATTTCAATCATAGTTCTTTCCCCATATCCTATTACTTGCTTCTTTAAATCAATTCCTTGCAAAACTCTTAGTCTTTCGCTATATACTGCTTTTCTTTGATTATTCATTACCTCATCATATTCGAAAACTTGTTTTCTAATATCGTAATAATAGGTTTCTACTTTTTTTTGGGCACTTTCTAGGGATCTAGTAAGCATTCCAGACTCAATAGGCATATCTTCATCAACCCTAAATGCATTCATTAAATTTGCTACTCTGTCACCTCCAAAAATCCTTAATAAATTATCTTCTAAAGATAAAAAGAATCTTGTACTGCCAAGATCACCTTGTCTTCCTGCTCTACCTCTAAGTTGATTATCCACTCTCCTTGATTCATGTCTCTCAGTACCGATAACATGTAAACCGCCAGCTTCTCTAACTTTTTCTTCTTCATTAATCAAAACTTTTTCATATTCTTCTTTTACATCTGATAAAGCTTCTCTCAAAAGCTTAACCAAACTATCATCAGTCGGTGCTTTTTCTGCAGCTGTAGCTATCCTGTCGTCTAACTCCAAGACAGAAAGTTGTCTATCTCCCCAATTTTCAACAAGTTTATTAGATAAAAGAGAGAGTTTCTTTTCAATTTCTTCATCCAGTTTGCAGGGGAAAAGACTTGTTGAAGCGTTTGGGATGTTCTTTTTCAAATTTTTACCCAAGTTTGAAGAAAAACCAACCTTAGCTTTTTTACTTCTTTGCTTAGGAATTGGAGGCTTATGCTCATTATCTGGTTTGACTAGCAAAGGGATTAAAGTCTCTTTTAATTTAAGTCTTGCCATATAGTCACTATTACCGCCAAGAATAATATCTGTGCCCCTACCAGCCATATTAGTCGCGATAGTAACTGCACCTGCTCTTCCTGCCTGAGCAACAATTTCCGCCTCACGTTCAACGTTCTCTGGCTTAGCATTTAACAAATTATGTGGAATATTTTCTTCGGATAAAAGTGAACTTAATAATTCACTTTTTTCAACACTAGTTGTACCAACTAAAACAGGTCTACCATCTCTATGAATTTGTGCAGTTTCTTTAGCAACGGCTTTCCATTTACCTATCTCGGTCTTAAATACTTGATCAGACCAATCTTGTCTCTTTCTTATTTGATTGGTAGGTATAACAGTAGATTCTAATTTATAAGTTTTTTCAAATTCAACCTCCTCAGTTTTTGCAGTTCCCGTCATTCCTGCTAGACCAGGATATAAGAGGAAGAAATTCTGATAAGTGATGGATGCCAATGTTTGAGTTTCAGGCTGAATTTTAAGGCTTTCTTTTGCTTCTATTGCCTGATGCTGGCCGTCACTCCAACGTCTTCCAGGCATTACCCTACCAGTGAATTCATCAACTATCACAGCCTCATCATTCCTAATAATATAGTTAACATCTTTAATAAATAATTCTTTAGCTTTTAAAGCATTAGTTATATAGTGTGCCCAAGGATCTTCAGGATTATATAAATCACTAACTCCCAAATAGTCTTCACATTTAGCGAACCCTTGATCAGTTAAGATACAACTTCTCTGCTTTTCATCAACTTCATAATCCCCTTCTGGATCAATGCCATCTTTACTTAATTCTTTTGCTTTAACTAATTCAAGAGCCAATTCTGAAGCTTTTTGATATTTTTCTTGAGGTCTTTCAACTTGACCAGAAATGATTAAAGGTGTTCTAGCTTCATCAATTAATATAGAATCAACCTCATCAATCACACAGTAATTAAATTGTCTTTGGACTACTTCGTTAATATCGGTTGCCATATTATCTCTTAAATAATCAAATCCTAATTCGGAATTAGTGGCATAAGTTATATCGCAGTCGTAATTTTTCTTTCTCTCAACTGGATTCATATCTTGCTGAATCAAACCAACAGATAAGCCTAAAAAACGATGAACTTGGCCCATCCACTCAGCATCTCTTCTGGCTAAATAATCATTTACAGTAACAACATGCACCCCTTTTCCCGTTAAAGCATTCAAATAACAAGGTAATGTTGCGACAAGGGTTTTTCCTTCTCCAGTCTTCATCTCAGCAATTTGACACTCATGTAAAACCATCCCGCCTATTAGCTGCACATCAAAATGTCTCATATCAAGAACACGTTTACTAGCTTCTCTAACAATTGCAAAAGCTTTAGGGAGAAATTCTTCTAAGAGTTCCGTTTGTAATTTCAGATTTAATTCTGATGAGATCTTTGATTTAAGTTGATTAGTTTCTACTCTCAACTCATCATCAGTTAATTTAGAAATTTCCTCTTCTAAAAAATTTATTTCTTCCACTATTGGTTGATAGCGCTTTAACTTTCGTGTATTCGGGTCTCCCAACAAAAGTTTTAGCATAAGTAACAGTCCTTAAAAAATTCATCTTATTACAAACATTATAAATTAGTGCGTTACAAGAGAATGAAGAAAAATTATATCTCTTTATTTTTATAAAAATGATCGAATAGGGTATTTAAATTAAAATTACAACATAACCTAAATATCTTAAATTTTATAAAACTTTTTTCTAAAAATGCAAGAAATATCTCTAATAAACCATTCCAAAGGAGCTCTAGGATTAAGGTGCTTTGGATTAGGTCCTAATCTAAAGCCAACTGATGGATTAAATAAACTACAAAGATTACTAGATAGAAACGCTTTCTGGGCAAAAAATAGAACAATTAATGATCTAAAAAACTGTCTTGCTAATAGTGACGTAATAATTAGTCTTTGGGTTGGCAAAGAAATAGTTGGTTTTGGTAGAGCTTTAACAGATGGGATTTACAGAGGGGTTCTTTGGGATATTGTGATAGATAAAAATCATCAAAACAAAGGTTTTGGCACATTAATCTTAAAAAATCTTTTATCTTCGAAAAAGATTAAAAATACAAAAAAAGTATATTTAATGACTACAAATAAAAAATTGTTCTATTCTCAATTTGATTTCGCAGAAGTTACAACTCAGAATTTATTAATTCGTGAATTATGAATTACTTTTTCTATTAAATAAATTCAAAAATTAGTTTATCAAAAAAATCAAGATACAAATTTACTATAAAGCCATCTTATAAAGTGACCTAAAATAGGAACTGGTCCAAAAGTTGGTCCACAAAAATCAAAATAATCTCTA
Organism: Prochlorococcus sp. scB241_528O2; assembly: GCA_000634115.1. Taxonomy (GTDB): domain Bacteria; phylum Cyanobacteriota; class Cyanobacteriia; order PCC-6307; family Cyanobiaceae; genus Prochlorococcus_A. The sequence continues at coordinate 8,167 of JFLJ01000158.1, forward strand.
TGTTCTTGAATTAAGCCATTTTCAGCAAATAATAAACGAGTGGTGCCAGGGTAAATAAATTCCTTACCCATTATTTTTAAACCCATTGTCCATTCAACGAATCCACAATTTCCACTAATTGATATTGCATGGGTTTCTATAAAAATATCATCACATCTATTAAGCAGCTTTTCTTGAGCTTTGACATAAGAATCTAAACCCTCTGTTTCTTGGGTTGGATCTACAAAAATAACATTTTCATTGTAAAACTCAGACCATTTTTGTTTCGTTGGCGCATCTGAACCATAAGGTTTAGTAAAAAGTCCTCTTAAATCCTCATTAGAAATTACTCTTGTCATTAAAAAATTATTGTTATTCACACTCTAGGAAATACAACAAAAAAAAGCGGATGAAGAGATTCGAACTCTCGACATTCTCCTTGGCAAGGAGATGCTCTACCACTGAGCTACATCCGCACAACTTTTTTATTTTATCTTAAAGAAGGAATCAATGATAGAAATAATTAATTTTTTTCAACTAATTTAAATTTCTCATTAAAGAACCCATCTCAATTGCTTGTAACGCATAGTTCCAGCCAAGATTATTCTTAATCCCGGCTCTTTCTAATGCCTGCTGCATAGTATCAGTAGTTAATACTCCGAAAATAATTGGAACATTGTTCTCATTAGAAACTTGTGCAATACCTTTGCTTGCCTCGGATATAACTACGTCATAGTGAGAAGTTTCACCACGGATAACAGCCCCAAGTGCAATTACTACGTCATAACTCTTTTTTTTAATTAAAGTTTTAGCTGCAATTGGCAATTCAAATGAACCTGGCACCCAGACTATATCTACTTGTTTACTTAATTCAGAAGTATCTAAACCATGTCTTTTGAGACAATCAAGACAACCAGATAGAATTTTATTTGTAATTAAATCATTAAATCTTGCTATTATAATCCCTACTTTTAAAGTAGATGCATTGGTAAAAGAACCCTCAAAAATAGACATTGAACTTTACTTAGATATATTACTAGACTCTCACGAAAAGGGTATTCAGTTCAAATCAAGTTAGCAATAACACCCTCAATTAATACTAGATGGAACCAAACTCCTCCAATTATTTCAACCTTCTTGATCTCTGGATTACGTCTATCAGATGGGTCAGATTGTGTCATATAGAAATATGGTACTCCTACTACAGCTATTAAAGATGCAAATAAAAGTGCATTTATGAAGAAAAAGTTTACTGCCTGCATGATTCAGTCTTGATTTTGAATAATTATAAATACTATAATCTCACGAAAGTGAATTTTTTTGGAGAAAATTTACATACTTTTAGCTACTTTAAAATGCAAAAAAGAATTTTCTACCTAGTATCTACTTAGGAATCAAAAAAGTATGCAGGAAGATACAATAATTCAAAAGAATTTATTTGCAATTGATAATGATACTAATGAGCAAACAGAAATAAGAAAAATTCCAGAGGATTTATCTTTAGAAAATTTAAAAAAAGAATCAAAAAAAAGACCTAGACAAAGAAAAAATGCAATAAATTTCATAAATAAATTCAAGTCTGATTTAAGTTCTAACACCAAAAATGTTTGCATTAATGAAAAATCTTACAGTTATAAAACAGTTTCGAAACAAAAGTTAACTCCTGTAATGAAGCATTACGTAACTCTGAAAGAAGAAAATAAGGATAGGTTATTACTCTATAGATTGGGAGACTTTTTTGAATGTTTTTTTGAAGATGCTGTACTAATATCTAATGTTCTAGAAATAACGTTAACTAGTAAAGAGGCTGGTAAAGAGATTGGCAAGATTCCTATGGCAGGAGTTCCTTATCATGCAATGGAGAGATACTGTGCTGATTTAATTAAAAAAAATTATTCTGTGGTTATATGCGACCAATTAGAAAAAAGTTCTGGTAATTACGGAACTCCAATTAAAAGAGGAATAACAAGAATAATTACTCCTGGGACTGTAATTGAAGAAGGCATGTTGATAGCAAAAAAAAATAATTGGATTACTGCTATTTATTTATCAGAAGAACAGTCAGATGATTCTAATGAATGGGGCATCTCAAAAGCTGATGTAAGCACAGGAGAATTGATAACTATGGAAGGTCAATCGTTTTCAAAACTATTTGATGAAATTAATAAATTAGATTCATCAGAAATTATTGTAGGAAGCGATGAAGTAAGAAATTCATTAATGAAACAAAATAATCAAATTACATATACTGTTTCACAAGAGACTCCTTTTGGAATTAATGAAGCAAGTTACCTAATAAAAAAATATTTTCAAATTGTAAGCCTTGAAGGAATAGGACTGAAAAATTTACAAAATGCGACTAAATCACTTGGCGGTTTATTACATTACTTAGAAAAAATTAATCCTTCAAATTTAGATAAGGACTCTTCTGTAAAGATCTCATTAGACTTTCCACAAATTCAATTTTGTCACAATAAATTAATTATTGATTATCAAACTCAAAAGAATTTAGAAATAAAAAATACACAAAGAGAAAACAATTATGTAGGTTCACTACTATGGAGCATTGATAGAACATACACCTGCATGGGTGCTAGATGTTTAAGAAGATGGATAGATTCACCACTATTAGAAATTAATGAAATTTATAAAAGGCAAAATATTATTTCAAACTTTATTGAATCTAAACAATTACGTACAGATAGCCAAAACTTACTAAGAGCTATGGGAGATTTGGAAAGACTTGCAGGAAGAGCTTGCGCAGGCCATGCAAGTCCCAGAGATTTAATTGCAATTGCAGAAGGTTTAAAAAAATTACCTAGACTAAAATCAATAGTTGAATTATTTAAATATGATCTTCCTTCTTGGACTAATCAATTGAAATATATTGATGAAGAACTTTTAGAATTGGCCGATACAATCTCTTTTCAACTAATTGAAAATCCTCCTCTCAATATCAGTGAAGGAGGCATGATTCACGATGGTGTTGACAATATTTTAGACGGATTACGCAATTTAATGGATGATTACTCTGAGTGGCTAAATAACGAAGAATTAAAAGAACGGAAAATTAGTAAAATAACAAACCTAAAAATTCAATTTCATAAAAACTTTGGTTATTACATATCTATAAATAAGTCAAAAGTTAATTTAGCTCCACAACATTGGATAAAAAGGCAAACACTGACAAATGAAGAAAGATATATTACTTCAGAAATTAAGAATAAAGAAAATAAGATTTTCCAAATAAAAAATCGAGCTTCATCAAGAGAATATGAAATTTTTTGCAAATTAAGAAATAGTGTTGCAACAAAAACAAAACAAATAAGATCGATTGCTAAATCGATAGCATCTCTAGATGCATTGCTTGGCTTATCAATTACTTCATTAGAGAACAATTTCATAAAACCTGCGTTAATTCCAATAAATCATTCGATTTCAAAAAATAGTACAAAAATTATTGCAGGAAGAAATCCAATAGTTGAGCAATTATTAAATGAAAAAAAATTTATACCGAATGATATTCATTTTGATGATAATCAGAAATTAATTATATTAACCGGTCCCAATGCAAGCGGGAAAAGTTGCTTTATAAGACAAATTGGTTTAATACAAATCCTCGCACAAATTGGTAGCTTTGTACCTGCAAATAAAGCTGAAATCAAGATTTCAGATAGGATTTTTACAAGAATTGGGGCAGTTGATGATCAATCCTCAGGACAATCAACATTTATGGTAGAAATGTCTGAAACTGCATCAATTCTCAATCAGGCAACTTCGAGCTCAATTGTATTACTCGATGAGATAGGTAGAGGAACTTCTACTTTTGATGGCCTTTCAATAGCTTGGTCGGTAAGTGAATATCTTGCAAAAAAAATTAAATGCAACACTATTTTTGCAACCCACTATCATGAATTAAATTATTTAAAAAATTCAAATAAAAATGTTGAAAATTTTCAAGTTTTAGTAGAGCAATATAACGACCAACTAATTTTTAGTCACAAGATTGAAAGGGGGGGATCAACTAAAAGTTACGGTATAGAGGCAGCTAAATTAGCAGGAGTTCCAAGAGAAGTTATAGAAAAAGCTAAACTAGTTTTAAATTCTTTAGAAGAAAATAATAAATTAACGAATAATATTGATTAAATTATTGAAATTTTTATAAGATAAATACTTTTTAAATAGATTCCCTCAACAAAGCATTAACCGTAGCAGCGGCCATGGCGGCACCTCCTCTAGTTGAATTCAAAACAATTCTAGTAAGATCAGTGGAAAGTAATTTGTGTTTACTTTTTTCTACTCCTATAAATCCAACTGGCATTCCAATAATTAAACTAGGTAGATCTTTTGCATTCTTTAGGATATCAATTAAATAGGTTAAAGCTGTTGGAGAACTGCCAATAACAATAATAGGTGATTTCATTCCTGAGTTTTTTACAGATAACTCTTTCCATCCTTCAGTTAGTCCATATGCCGTTTTAGTTAATTTTGAGTGATTTTTCTCTTTAAACCACATTCTCGCGGAAAAAACTTTATTCCTAGTGGTATTTTCTGCCATAGATTTTATAGCCGCAGCTGCCATATCCGTATCAGTTAATATTGGAGCACCCTTTTTAATTGCCTGGAGTCCCTTTTCACATGCACCTTCGCTAAATTCTAGAAGATTTTGCACAGAAAAATCTCCTGAAGTATGCACTAATCTTTCTAATACCTTTTTTTCCAAATAATTTAGTTCATTAGCTTCTAAATTAGATCTTATGAATTTAATACTTTCCTTAAAAATTGGATGATCTATTACCATTGAATTTAATTTATGTTAGAAGTAATCATAGTTAATATATGATTTTTATTGAGCGATTATGCCAATACAAATATTATGGGGTAATGATCTAAATGCTCAAAATACATTTATCAATCAATTAATTGATAAAGAAGTATCCAAAGAATGGAAAGAAATAAACGTAACTAACTTAATTGGAGATGATGAAGAGCAAGTAAATAAAGCTTTTGATGAAATTCTTACACCTCCTTTTGGAGATGGATGCAGAATAGTTATATTAAAAAATAATCCAATTTTTACTACAAAAAATGAGTATCTAAGTAATAAATTTGAAAAAATTCATGAAAGTATTCCGAAAAATACTTATTTCATTTCACAAAATACTAAAAAACCAGACTCCAGGCTAAAGAGTACTAAGTTTTTACAAAAACTTATCAAAAATAATTTAGCCAAAGAAAAATCATTTTCCTTACCAGAAATTTGGGATTATGAAGGCCAAAAAAGATTTTTAGAAGATTCAGCTAATGCAATGAATATCAAAATTGATAAAAATGCAGCTGAATTAATTATTGATTCAGTTGGAAATGATAGCTTTAAATTAAAAAATGAATTAGCTAAAGCAAAAACATACCTGTCTGCTGTAGAAAGTGATTCGAATTCACAACTTTTTCTAAAAAGCATTGATGTAAAAAAAATATTTAGCGATCATCAATCCAATATTTTCAAAATCATTGATCTTCTTTTACAAAAAAATATTAATGAAAGCCTTCTTGAAATAAATTATTCCCTACAGAAAGGGGAACCTGCTTTAAAACTAAATGCAGGTTTAATTAGTCAAATAAGAATTCATGCCATTATAAAATTAGCAATTAATTCAGGAAACGATAATGCAGAAAAGATTTGTAATCTTGCAGGGATTTCTAATCCAAAAAGAATTTTTTATATTCGAAAAAAAGTAAAAAATATATCACAAAATTATTTAATTAATTTAATGAGTAACTTATTAGATATTGAATCATTACTAAAACAAGGTAATAATCCCATAAATGTTTTTACAGATAAATTAATTAATTTAAGTTAACCAAATTATAAGTTTAAGAATTTACATTATGATTTAAATATGGCATTACTAGTAAAGAAATTTGGCGGAACTTCTGTCGGTGATATTAAAAAAATTCAAAATATTGCAAGTAGGATTTGTCAAAGTAAAGAAGCAGGCAATGAAATTGTCGTAGTTGTCTCTGCAATGGGTCAAACGACAGATGATTTAAATTGTTTAGCGGAATCTATCAGTAGAAATCCTAATCGAAGAGAATTGGATATGCTTCTCTCAACTGGAGAGCAAGTAACCATAGCTCTTCTCTCAATGGCATTAAACGAATACGGAATACCTGCAATTTCAATGACTGGTAGCCAGGTTGGAATTATTACTGAATCAATGCATGGAAAGGCAAGAATTCTGGATATTAAAACAGAAAGAATTCAAAATTATATAAATCAGGGTTTTGTAGTCGTAGTAGCTGGATTTCAAGGAACAACATTAAGCCATACTGGATCAATGGAAATTACGACTTTAGGTAGAGGTGGTTCTGATACCTCAGCAGTAGCTTTATCGACAGCTTTAGGAGCTGAGACTTGCGAAATTTATACAGATGTTCCAGGCGTTCTTACTACTGATCCAAGAATTGTTCCTAATGCAAAACTTTTAGATGAAATTAGCTGTGAAGAAATGCTTGAACTTGCAAGCGTTGGTGCTTCAGTTCTGCATCCAAGAGCTGTAGAAATTGCCCGCAATTATGGCATTAAATTGTGCGTCAAATCATGCCAAAGCGACTCAAATGGGACTCTCCTAGAAAGCCAAATCCAACCTCTCCCGCTAAAAAGAGGAAGCTTAGAATTAACAAAAACAGTAAATAGTCTTGAAGTATTAGAAAACCAAGCAGTTTTCAGTCTCTCAAATATTCCTGATAGGCCTGGGATTGCAGCACAAATATTTGAAAAACTATCAGAAGCAAGTATTAATGTAGATTTAATAATACAAGCTACAAATGATGGAAATAATAATGATATTACATTTACTGTAAGTGAATTTGAAGTTAAAAAAACTGCAGAACAATGTGAACTTATAACTAGTCAATTAGGTGGCGAATACAATCTAAAAACAAACATGACTAAATTGAGCATTCAGGGAGCAGGCATTATGGGTAGACCAAGTGTTTCAGCTGATTTATTTGATACTTTATCTCAAGCGAATATAAATGTAAGGTTAATAGCTACTAGTGAAATTAAAGTCAGCTGCGTAATTGAAATTAATAATATTCCAAAAGCTATTAGATTTGTTGCTGAGAAATTTAAGTTATCCGATACACAAATATTTGTTAATCCAATCAACGAAAAGCAAGATCAACCTGAAGTCAGAGGAATTGCATTAGATAAAAACCAAGTTCAAGTAAGTTTTCGAAAACTGCCTGATCGTCCAGGTGTGGCAGCATCGATATGCTTAGCATTAGCTGAAAATAATTTACTTTTCGATACTATCGTTCAATCTGAAAGAATTTCCTCTTCAAAAACTAAGGATATTAGTCTTACTATGAATAAGCAAGATAGGGGAAAAGCTAACTTAGTTTTTGAGGCCTTAACAAAGAAATTACCAGGTTCATACATTGAAGATGGTCCGGCTATAGCCAAAGTAAGCACCGTAGGAGCAGGCATGGCATTTAAGGTTGGAACTGCTGGAAAAATATTTAGAGCACTGGCTGATCAAAATATCAATATTGAAATGATTGCCACTAGTGAAATTAGAACATCATGTATTGTCTTAGAAAAAGATTGTGATAAAGCAGTTAATGCTATTCATAATCATTTCGAATTAGAGAAATAAGTTCTTTTTAGTTATTTCTTGCCAATTTTTGTCTTAGTTTTTTGATTCTATCCCGCAAATTTGCTGCTTCCTCAAAATCTAACTCTTTTGCAGCATCTTTCATTTTAATTTCTAACTTGTCTATTAAGTCAGGCAATTCTTCAAGCAAGCATTGATTATCACTGGCATTTAGAATTACGTCCGTTTTATTATTAACTATATTTATCAAATCTTTAGATAAACCACCAGCATCTAATTTTCTGGAAAGTTCTAGAAAAGATAATATTGAATTTTCTATTTTTTTACCTGCAGGTTTTGGAGTAATACCATTAACCTCGTTATATTTTTTTTGAATAGTTCTTCTTCTTTCAGTTTCAGATATTGCTCGTTTCATTGAATCTGTGAAGTTATCTGCATAAAGCAATGCAACTCCCTCAACATGTCTTGCAGCTCTTCCGATTGTTTGAATCAATGATCTTTCTGCTCTCAGAAAACCTTCTTTATCAGCATCTAGAATGGCGACTAACGATACTTCAGGAAGATCTAATCCCTCTCTTAATAAATTAACTCCTACCAAAACATCATATTCACCCATTCTGAGGTCTTGAATAATTTCAATTCTTTCAATTGAATGAATTTCAGAATGCAAATATCTAACTCTTACTTTATTTTCAGATAAAAAATCAGTTAGATCTTCAGCCATTCTCTTTGTAAGTGTAGTCACCAAAACTCTTTGATTCTTTTCAGCTCTAATTCTTATTTCAGATAATAGATCTTCTATTTGGCCCTCACTAGGTCTTACATCAATTAAGGGGTCTAATACCCCCGTTGGTCTTATAACTTGCTCAATAAATTCTCCATCACATTGATCTAATTCCCATTGACCAGGAGTTGCACTTATAAATAATGTTTGCTTTGATTTCTCCCAAAACTCCTCACATTTTAAAGGTCTATTATCTGCAGCACTTGGCAGTCTAAAACCATGATCTATTAAAACTTTCTTTCTAGATTGATCACCGTTGTACATTGCATGCAGCTGAGGACAAGTTACATGGCTCTCATCGACTACTAACAACCAATCTTTAGGAAAGTAATCTATTAAGCATTCTGGCGGTGAACCTTCCTCTCTGCCTGATAAATGACGAGCATAATTCTCAACCCCATTACAATAACCAACCTCTTTTAGCATTTCTAAATCATATTTTGTGCGTTGTTCTAGACGTTGAGCCTCTAATAATTTTCCTTCGTATGTAAATTTATCGAGTTGATTTTTTAATTCACTTCTAATTGCACTTATTGCACTCTCAAGTCTTTCTTTTGGAGTAACAAAATGCTTGGCTGGGTAAACACTAACTTGTTCTAAACTTTCAAGTATTTCTCCAGTAGTAGGATCAACATATCTAATAGCCTCGACTTCATCACCAAATAATTCAATTCTTATCAATCTATCTTCATAAGCAGGACCAATTTCTAAAACATCCCCTTTAATTCTGAATCTACCTCTATTAATTTCAATATCATTTCTAGTATATTGATTTTCAACGAGCGATCTTAAAGAAGAACGTAGATTTATAGATTTTCCAACTTCAAATTTAACTGCAGCTTTTAAATATTCACTTGGTATACCAAGACCATAAATACAACTTATAGAGGCTACAACAATTACATCTTTTCTCTCAAATAATGAACGTGTTGCAGAATGCCGAAGCATATCTATTTCTTCATTAATTGAAGCGGTTTTCGCTATATAAGTATCACTTACAGGAACATAAGCTTCTGGTTGATAATAATCGTAGTAAGAAATAAAGTACTCAACAGCATTTTTAGGGAAGAACTCCCTTAATTCATTACATAATTGTGCAGCTAATGTTTTATTATGAGCTAATACAAGAGCTGGCCTTCCTGTTTGTTCAATTACATTTGCAATAGTAAATGTTTTACCAGTTCCAGTAGCTCCTAAAAGAGTCTGAAACTCTTTTCCAAAATTGACACCTCTAACTAATTTTTTGATAGCATCAGGTTGATCTCCATTTGGTTCGTAAGGAGCTTGAAGCTTAAAATGATTCATCAAGCTATTAGCTAAGGGATACTAATATACTAGGAAATTTTTTCTGCATTTATTGAATTTTTCAAAGATTCCTTTAAGCCCCTAACTACCGCAACCATTGCTATTAAATCATCTAATTTATTAACTGCAGATCCAACGCCAACTGCTGAGGCCCCGCAAGATATTGCTAGAGGACAAGTTACTTGGCTTAAACCAGAAGCACTCATAATTGGTATCTTAAGAGATTGTTTCTTAAATTCTTGATGAATAGCATATGTAGCTGCAAGAGTTGGTACTGACTTTTCAAAAAAGCCTTGAATTCCAGACGAATAAGGACTAGAACTGGTGCCACCTTCTGTTTGAATAATATCAACACCTTCTTCCACAAGCTTTATAGCAAGATCAACTTGTTTATCAATAGGCATAGTATGAGGAACAGTTACTGATAAGGGAACATTAGGTAATAAATCCCTAGTCTCTCTAGTAATGTTTAAGACTTTTTTATCTGAAAAATTCATACCTTTTTCATAAAAAGTATCGTAGTTTCCTATTTCAATTAATGAGGCTCCTGCCTTAACAGAATCTAAAAAAGATTTTGGCACCACTGAACTCACACATACAGGTAATGAAGAATTCTTAAGAGCTAAATCAACTAGTTCAGGTTTACAAGCAATATCGACAAGATCTGCACCTCCTAATGAAGCAGCTTCAACAATTGTTTTAACAGATTGAATATCAAAATTATTCAATCCTGAAATAACTTTGAGTAAAGATTGAGTTCTCAACTCTTCTTTAATTTTTTGTGGCAAAAGATTAATCAGACTCATTTACTTAATGAATTTATTATCTGATTGTGACATTGTTTTAGTAAAACAGTGCATTTTTTAAAAAATATTATCTGAGCAACACAAAATGTCTGATAAAAATTTAACCCAAAAAAATTGGTCATCTTGGCATCATCTACTTCATAAGGAGATTCTTAGCAAAAAAACATTAATTCCCAAAGGATCAAACATTTTAATAAGTGTTTCCGGCGGACAAGACTCAATGACCTTATTAACGCTAATTAATGACCTAAAAAGACTTCACAATTGGTCAATTAGTGTTTGGCATGGTGATCATCAGTGGCATGAAAAATCCTCATTATATGCTCTTGAATTAAAAAGTTATTGCGAAGGTAAAAATATTTCATTCTATTTTGATGAAGCAAATAAAGAAAATATCTTTTCAGAAGAAAAAGCACGAGAATGGAGATATAAAAAATTATGTGAAAGTGCCAAAACTTTATTAAAGAAGAACCAGCAAAAAAAAAATATTTATTTGTTAACTGGTCACACTAGTAGTGATAACGCTGAAACATTTATCCTAAATTTAGCCAGAGGGAGTAATTTTGCCGGTCTCAGTAATATTGAAAGCAAAAGGTTACTAGAAAATCAAATTTTTTTAATAAGGCCAATATTAATTTTTAGTAGAGAAGACACAAAACAATTCTGTAAAAACATGCACATACCAGTATGGGAAGATCCAACAAATTTAGATCTTAAAATAAAAAGAAATTTAGTAAGAAAAAAAATTATTCCTAACTTGGAAGTTATCTATCCTGGTTGTTCTGAAAGAATAAATAATTTTTCTCAAAAAATGAGCAACTACAATAATGAACGTAATGATCTGAGTGAACTAGCATACCTATTTTGTAAAGACGTCAAAGGTATTAATAGGAATCTTTTAAATAGTATGTGTATTGAAGCACGGTGCACAATCTTAAATAGATTTTTAAGAGAAAAATCTACAAAGCAATATAGTTCTAAAAATCTAGCAAAAATAGTAACTTCAATTTATGAAAAAAATAAAGGGCAAGTTAGCTTGCAAGAGTTTTTAAAAATTGTTTGGAATAAAAACTATATAAATTTTGAAAACAGTTAAGATGTAACGGCAGATCTTCTTCTTCTTGTTCTGCCTTCAAATGAATCTTCAGTTGTAGAATCAGCTGATGGATTCTGTGAAGGTTTGGGATTTTCTTGTTTATTTTGCGGGTTATTTGAACTATTCGGATGATTATTGTTTGATTTTTTTTGGAAATTATGATTATTTCTATTCCTATTAGAGTGATTCTGCTCTTCGGTAATCTTTGGAATATATGCACGGGTTCCACTTGGGGCAGGTTGAACTAAACACAAAATAAGTGGTTCAACTTGTAACTCTCTTCTCATTCTTCTGGATAAACCATTTTCAATTTCTCTTTGAACACCAATCCAATCTACTTCAAAATTATTAGGTCCAGTCTGCCTAGATAATTGTTTCCATCTATTATCTAAGACCCAGCTTATTTCTCGTTCTGTCCACATAGACATTTTTCTTGGTTCTGCAGTAGTGACAACTCCTCTTAAATTAACTCTAGGAGGTGCAACCATTTTTCCATCAGTACTTATAGGTGCTAAAACAGTTACAACACCATCACCAGCTAATTGCTGCCTTTCCTTTAATACTCGAGCGTCAACAATTCCATTTCGAGAATTATCAAGCAACTCTACTCCAGCTTTTACAGGATCTCCTTTTTTAATAGAATCAGGAGTCAATTCAACAACGTCTCCATTTTCAATAATTAAAATATTGTCTTTTGGAACTCCCATTATCTGGGCACTTCTACTGTGACAAACGAGCATTCTATGTTCTCCGTGAACCGGTACAAAAAACTTAGGTTTGGCTAACGCCAACATTAATTTTTGATCTTCTTGGAAACCATGACCAGAAACATGAATATTCTCACCCTTTCCATAAACAACCTTAGCTCCCATTTTCATTAATCTATCTATTGTATTAACTACACCAATAGTGTTTCCTGGGATTGGGCTAGCAGAGAATATAACAGTATCAGTAGTTTTAAGACGTACATGTTGATGGTCCCCACGAGAAATTCTACTTAAAGCAGCTAAAGGTTCTCCTTGACTGCCAGTCATCAATAATAAAGTTTCTCTATCAGGCAAATCTCTAATTTGTTTGATAGGCACAAATAAATCATCTGGGCATTTCATGTAACCAATATCCCTAGCTTTAGCAATAACATTTATCATCGATCTACCTAACAAACCAACCTTTCTTCCATGTTTCATAGCTAACTCTAAGATCATTGTCACTCTATGAACAGAACTAGCAAAAGTAGTAAGGATAACTCGTTCTTTTGCCTCAGCAATATGTTTTTCTAGAGAAGGATAGATAGTCTTCTCAGAAGGACAAAAACCTGGAACTTCAGCATTAGTAGAATCACTGAACATGCATAAAACACCCTTCTCTCCATAATGCACCATTCTTTCAATATCAAATTGCTCTCCATCTACTGGCATATGATCAAACTTAAAATCTCCCGTGAAAATAATTGTGCCAACAGGTGTTGTAACTGCTAAAGAAAAACTATCGCAAATAGAATGGGTATTTCGAATAAATTCAACAGAAAAATGTTGTCCAACTTTTACAATGTCTCTTGGATTTACTGTCTGTATAGTTGTTCTATCAGATACCCCTGCTTCCTCCATTTTCCCTCTAAGCATTGACATTGCTAGTCTTGGGCCATAAATAATCGGAATATTAAAATGCTTTAGATGATGAGAAATACCTCCAATATGATCTTCATGACCGTGAGTGACAATCATTCCTTTTATTCTTCTTTGATTTTCTTTTAAAAAAGTTGTATCTGGCATAACAACATTCACACCATGCATACCATCTGAAGGGAAAGCCAGGCCAGCATCAACTAGCATTAGTTCATCTCCGTATTCAAATACACAAGTATTTTTTCCTATTTCATGTAAGCCACCTAATGGTATTACTCTTAGAGTCGGGCTGTTACTATTGTTAGATCCTGATGAATTATTTGAAGATCTATTAATAGTTGAATTTGATCTTGATTGCATAATTTAGAAATTTATAAAGTCCTGCTTGTAATCAAACTAATTTAATTTAATTATCAAGTTAATACAGAATCCTTAATGTAAGGATTCGAGGATAATTGAAAGTTGTTTTCTCATGTCCATTGGTAGTGGAGATAAAGGATTTCTAGGACTGCCTACATTCCATCCCGATAGCTCTAATGCAGCCTTTATCGGGATTGGATTAGTAGTCATAAAAAGTGCTTTAAAAAAAGGCTGCAGTTTTTCATGAATTGCAAGGGCTTTGGAAACTTTTCCAATTTGAAAGGATTCAATCATTTCTTTCAATTGCAAACCAACCAAATGACTTGCAACACTTACTACTCCTACAGCACCCACAGATAACATTGGAAGCAACAATGAATCATCGCCACTATATACAGAGAGTTCGGAGCCACAAATAGCTCTTAATTCTGTTACTTCTTCTATTCTACCGCTTGCCGCTTTAATACTGAGAATATTTGAGAAATCCATAAGTTTCTTCACAGTATCAGGTAATAAATTACACCCTGTCCTTCCAGGTATGTTGTAAAGCATTAAAGGCAAATCCTTTGCAGAATTAGCAATAGAACTGAAATGATTATATAGACCTTCTTGAGGCGGTTTATTGTAATAAGGAACAACAACCAAAGCACCATCGGCACCAAAGTTATAGGCCTTTTTTGTAGCTTCTACAGCCTCGCTCGTACAATTACTACCAGTTCCAACTATTACTTTACAGCTTGAATCCAAGGATCCTTTTACTGCCATAAATAAATCATGCTGTTCCACCCATGAAAGAGTCGGAGATTCTCCAGTTGTACCACATAACACAATGCCATCAGAACCATGCTCAAAGAGATGATTTGCAAGTTTTATAGCCAGTTCATAATCTACATCTCCATTTTCAGTAAATGGAGTAACCATCGCAGTCAATATTCTTCCAAATAATGGCTTAGTAAACTCAATTTTATCTGTAATCATTTTTTTGGAATTAATAACTCGGCTATTTGAACAGCGTTAAGAGCTGCTCCTTTTCTTATTTGATCACCACATAACCATAATTCTAATCCATTAGACTGACTTATATCAGTTCTTAACCTGCCAACAGCAACATTATCCATTCCCATAACATCAAGACCTTGTTGAGCAAATCT
>JFLJ01000159.1 GCA_000634115.1 Prochlorococcus sp. scB241_528O2
CAACATTATCCATTCCCATAACATCATTAGGCATAGGAAATCTATTATTTTTGTAATCCTCAATAATTTCAATTCCAGGAGATTTTTTTAATTCATCAAGCGCGGCTTTAGGTTCAACTGTGCCAGCAAATTCAATATTGATAGATTCAGAATGTGCTCTCAGTACTGGAACTCGAACACATGTAGCAGAGAGCTTTAAATCAGAAATTTTTAATATTTTCCTGGTCTCATTAACCATTTTCATCTCTTCTTTGCAGTAATTATTTGCAAGCATGGGGGAATTATGTAAAAACAAGTTAAAAGCCAAGGAGTATGGCAAAACTTCACTTTTTTGAGGATCACCCTGAAGATATTGTTCAGTTAAAAGTTTTAATTCTTCCATCGCTAATTGGCCTGCACCACTGACAGATTGATATGTTGAGACAATGACCCTTTGAATCTTCGAAAGTTTATTTAATGGAGCTAAAACTAATGTCAACAAAATGGTAGTGCAATTTGGATTAGCTATCACCCCATCATGATTAAGTGCATCACTAGCATTAACTTCAGGAACTATAAGAGGTACATTCTTATCTAATCTAAAAGCGCTGGAATTATCTATCAATAAAGCATTTTGATCCATAATGGTAGATAACCATTTTTTTGAAATACTTCCACCGGCCGAAGCTAAAACTAAGTCAAGATTCAGAAATTCTTCCTTAGTGGTTTTTCTTGTCACTAATTCTTCACCTTTCCAAATAATTTTTTTTCCTTCGGACCGCTCAGATGAAAGCAAGACCAATTCTGATATTGGGAAATCGCGTTGTTCAAGAATTTTGAGTAATTCAGATCCCACAGCACCTGAAGATCCTAAAACAGCAACTTTTAATGGCCTATTAGGCAAAAA
>JFLJ01000160.1 GCA_000634115.1 Prochlorococcus sp. scB241_528O2
ATTAGGCAAAAACGGAGATTGTCTCACACTTTAAAATGATTTTTATAAATAGATTGACTATTTTTTTTACTTTATCAAAAAATTAACTTTCAAGGAAATCACATAATGTGAAATAATTAAGTTTCGGCTTACAGTAATAATTACAAAAACATGGCTAAAGAAGAATTAATAGTCAAAACAACTCCTCTGCCTCAAAGTAGAATTTCATTTGAATTAGAAATACCATCTGAGACATGCAAGACGTGTGTAAATGAAACAATCAGTACTATTAGTCGTTCGGCTAAAATTCCTGGATTTAGACTTGGTAAAATTCCTAAACAAGTATTAATACAAAGAATTGGCATTACACAATTACATGCTTCTGCGCTAGAAAAAATCATTGATAAATCATGGCAAGAAGCATTAAAAATAAAATCTATATAGCCACTAAGTGAGCCAGAATTGGTTGATGGGTTTGAATCTTTACTTGCAAATTTTAGTCCTGAAAAGTCACTTAAAGTTACCCTTCAAACTGATGTTGCTCCCGAATTAAAACTAAAAAAATCCAAAGGACTTAGTGTTGAAATCTCAAAAAATAAATTTAATCCTAATTCAGTAGATGAAGCCTTAGAAAAATCTAGAAGTCAATTTGCAAATATTGTTCCAGTAACCAATAGAGCAGCGAAATTAGGAGATATTGCTGTAGTTAGTTTCAAAGGGAAATATAAAGATTCTGGACAAGATATAGATGGAGGTACCAGTGAATCCATGGATCTTGAGTTAGAAAAGAACAAAATGATTCCCGGTTTCGTTGAAGGAATCGTAAAAATGAAAATTGGTGATACTAAAACTCTCAACCTTAAATTCCCTGAAGATTATTCTCATGAGGATTCAAGAGGCAAAGAAGCAATCTTTGAAGTAAATCTTAAAGATCTTAAAGAAAAAGAATTACCTGAACTTAATGACGATTTTGCAAAACAGTCTGGCAATAAAGAATCATTAAAAGAATTGAAAAAAGATATCGAAAAGCAACTTAAAGAAAACTTTGAAAAAACTCAAAAAGATATAAAAATTGAAGCTTTATTAGAAGCATTAACAAACGAATTAGTTGCTGAAATTCCAAAATCTATGATTGATATAGAAGTTAGAAATAATATTGAACAAACTGCGCAAAGATTTGCTCAACAAGGTCTTGATGTTAAATCTACTTTCACTCCGGAATTAGTTAAGTCATTGGCAGAATCCACAAGGCCTCAAGCAGAAAAAAATGTCCAAAGAAATTTAGCCCTAAAAGCATTAGCAGAAAAAGAAAAAATAACAGTTGAACAAGAAGAAATTAATTTAAAAATGAAAGAATATGAAGATGGAATCTCTAAATCTTCAAAGCAAATAGATATACAAAAATTAACAGACGTAATTAGTAATGATTTGCTCAAAGAAAAATTAATAACTTGGCTTGAAGACAATTCCGAAGTTAAAGAAAAAACTACA
>JFLJ01000161.1 GCA_000634115.1 Prochlorococcus sp. scB241_528O2
AATTGAAATAGGAAACTACGATACTTTTTATGAAAAAGGTATGAATTTTTCAGATAAAAAAGTCTTAAACATTACTAGATAAAAATAATTTTGTGAATTCAGAAAAAAAACATTTAATCCAAAGCTCAATAAGTTCTTATGCAAGCATTAACAAAATAAGTGCTGCTGTACCTACGGTTATAGAACAATCTGGTAGAGGAGAAAGAGCTTTTGATATATAAAGGCCATCGAAAGAGGTTCAAG
>JFLJ01000162.1 GCA_000634115.1 Prochlorococcus sp. scB241_528O2
AATATCCCCGGATGTAGTGACAATATGTTTCGGAGTTGCTGCAAGTATGGGGGCATTTCTACTTTCGGGAGGTGCAAAGGGGAAAAGATTGGCTTTACCTAATTCCAGGATCATGATTCATCAGCCTCTAGGAGGTGCACAAGGGCAAGCAGTAGAAATTGAAATACAAGCTAAGGAAATTCTTTTTCTCAAGAAAACATTAAATTCACTTTTAGCAGAACATACTGGTCAACCTTTAGAAAAGATTAATGAAGATACAGAAAGAGATTACTTCTTATCTCCCCAAGAAGCAGTCGATTACGGATTAATTGATAAAGTTATCAAAAAATGACAAGCGACACTTATTTTTTAAGAATATGATGACGAATCGATATTTATAAGCAATGCTAGTGAATAGGTAATATTTAACACCTTCATTTTAGACTTTATAATCGATGGCTAAATTCGACGCCCATCTTAAATGTTCATTTTGCGGCAAATCACAAGACCAAGTTAGAAAACTCATAGCTGGTCCTGGGGTTTATATCTGTGATGAGTGCATAGATCTTTGTAATGAGATTCTCGATGAAGAACTACTTGATAATCAAGCGAACAAAAATAACTCCCCGCAAGCAAAAAAGAAATTACCAACTGATAATCCCAAAAAATCTATTCCTTTAGAATTATCCTCAATTCCTAA
>JFLJ01000163.1 GCA_000634115.1 Prochlorococcus sp. scB241_528O2
TCAATTCCTAAACCATTAGAAATTAAAAGTTTTCTTGATAATCAAGTCGTTGGACAAGAATCTGCAAAAAAAATATTATCAGTAGCCGTATATAACCATTACAAAAGATTAGCTTGGAAAGTTAAAGAAGATAATAAAAATAGCAATTCAGAGGATTCACAAGCAACTAAATTACACAAATCAAATATTTTACTAATCGGCCCAACTGGAAGCGGAAAAACATTATTGGCACAAACTTTAGCTGAGTTTCTAGATGTTCCGTTTGCAGTGGCTGATGCAACGACTTTGACTGA
>JFLJ01000164.1 GCA_000634115.1 Prochlorococcus sp. scB241_528O2
AAGCATTATTGAAAATGCTTGAAGGAACAATTGCTAATGTTCCACCGCAAGGGGGTAGAAAACATCCTTATCATGACTGTATCCAAATTGATACGAGTCAAATTTTATTTATTTGCGGGGGGGCTTTTATAGGTTTAGAGGATATTGTTCAAAAGCGTATGGGTAAGCACTCTATAGGATTTACTACCAATTCAGAACAGAATAAAATTGATACAAAAAAAATAGAAGACCCAAGAGATTCACTCAAAAATTTAGAGTTAGATGATTTAGTTAAATATGGCCTAATTCCAGAATTTATTGGAAGAATTCCTGTTTGTGCTGTATTAGATCGTCTGACTAAAGAAACTTTAAAATCTATTCTGACTCAACCTAGAGATGCACTAGTCAAACAATTCAAAACATTACTAAGTATGGATAATGTTGAATTAAAATTTGAGGCTGAGTCTGTTGAAGCAATAGCAAATGAAGCATATAAAAGAAAAACAGGTGCAAGAGCATTAAGATCAATCATTGAGGAACTAATGCTAGACATAATGTATACTTTGCCTTCTGAAGAAAATACAAAAGAATTTACAATCACAAAAAAGATGGTAGATAATTTATTCTCATCCAAAATTGTTAAACTACCTTCAGGATCAAAAAGAATCATTAAAGAGTCTGC
>JFLJ01000165.1 GCA_000634115.1 Prochlorococcus sp. scB241_528O2
GAATTTTTGCGAAATCCTTAAACTGCCAAGCATTCGAGCAACCAACAATCAATCCTTGTGGTAAATGTGAATTATGTAGACAAATTACAGATGGGAATGCTCTGGATATTATTGAAATTGATGCAGCATCAAATACAGGAGTTGAAAATATAAGAGAAATTATAGAAAGAGCAAGATTTGCACCTACTCAAGCTAGATGGAAAGTATACGTT
>JFLJ01000166.1 GCA_000634115.1 Prochlorococcus sp. scB241_528O2
CCACTCATATAATCTTTAATGCTTGGTTTTTTAATTTCTTTGGAAATATTATATTTATTAATTATTTTCTTGTCTTCTATGCTTTCAACAGCAGCATCAAATGCTTTACTCAAAACTATTGAAGAACCGCCTTCAAGAGTTGTATTTATCCTTGCGACGACAAATCCTGAAAGAGTATTAAATACAATACAAAGTAGATGTCAAAAGTTTGATTTTAGAAGAATAAGTCCTAGTGACATTTTTCAACATTTATCAGAAATAGCAGAAAAAGAATCCATTCAGTATGAAGTTCAAGCATTAAAAATGATTGCACAAAGATCTAATGGAGGTATGAGAGATGCACAAAGCCTTCTTGAACAACTTAATCTTCTACCAGAGGGTATAACAACAAATAATATTCAAAACTTGCTTGGAGAAGTCTCAGAAATTGAATTAACAAATCTAATTAAATCATTAATTGAAAATAATCCATCGTCATTAATAATCACCTGCAACAAATTATATGATGCTGGAAATGAACCCCATCAAATAATTATTGGATTATTGAATATAACAAGAGATTTACTACTACACACTAAAAATAATAAATATTCAGATCTTTACTATACCTCTGAAGAATTTCAAAATGAATTGGATAAAATCTCAAAAACAATAAATCAAGCAACGATAATTAATTGGCATAATAATCTGAGAAATATTGAATATCAAATCAAAAC
>JFLJ01000167.1 GCA_000634115.1 Prochlorococcus sp. scB241_528O2
CAAAACTAGTGATAATCCAAGACTTTGGTTTGAAATACACTTAACTGGCCTTCTAAATAATAAGGAGATAAATGGTTTTGAAACTAAGCAAGAAAGTAAAAATAATCCGACTAAAGATAAGCATGAAAGCATAGAAGACAAGAAAATAATTAATAAATATAATATTTCCAAAGAAATTAAAAAACCAAGCATTAAAGATTATATGAGTGGTGATAAATTAATTGTAAAAAAAGACGAAAAATTTGAAAACAAAAGTATAGAAAATATTTCTGATAATAGCCCGAATGATGAGGGGCTAAATAATTTAAAAGATCAATGGGAATTAATTCTTTCTAAATTAGAGTTGCCATCAACAAGAATGTTACTTTCGCAACAAGCCGAACTTGAAAGTTTTAATTCCGAGAAAATCACAATTGCTTTATCTCCTAACTGGGAAAATATGATAAAAAGTAGAAAACTAATAATTGAAAATACAGTAAAAAAAATATTTGGAGATCAAATAACACTTAATTTTTCTAGTAGACAATTAACTAAAGGTAACCCAATAAATTCTCCAGAAACAGCAAAAAATGAACTAAGGCATCCTAAAACAATTGAAAAAAAAGAACCAAATAATAATTTATCAACAAAAATTTCTAAAGAAGAAACTTATGATGATAGTTCAAAAAACTTAGCAAATTTTTTTAATGGAGAAATTATAGACCTTGATGAATAAATCAAACTCCAGTATGAATAGTCTTTCTCCACAAAATCTTTTTTGGGAAAATAGACATTTTTATTGTTACCCAAGGGATTACTAGAAACCAATGTGATAAATAAAAAACCGATACAAATATCATAAAAAAATTTCCTTTTCCTAATACGGGCACTTCACTTTTGCAATAAGAACCGTACCAAAAAGCAATTCCAGATAACATAAAAGCTGTGAATGAAATAGGCCAGTAAATTGGTGGATCTAATAAAGCAATCCTGAAAATTAAATCAAAAATAGAAATAATTGGTAGTGCATATTGCAAGATGAAGAAGTAAGTTAAATCAAATTTCTGCAAATAATCAATTTTTTTAGTAACTAATTGATCCCCATAATCAAAGAATCTTT
>JFLJ01000168.1 GCA_000634115.1 Prochlorococcus sp. scB241_528O2
CCCCATAATCAAAGAATCTTTGTAAACCGCCCTCTGCCCATCTTTGCCTTTGAGATAATAAAGCACTTAAATTCTCAACTGCTTCTTCCATAACTGGAGGATCCCATAAGATCCCAATTCTAGAATTTGATAATAATAATCTTAAACTTAAATCGAGATCATCCGTTACGGTGTCTTCATTAAAGCAACCACATGCCAATAATGTATCTTTTTTAATTAAT
>JFLJ01000169.1 GCA_000634115.1 Prochlorococcus sp. scB241_528O2
AGCCACAGTTAACCTTCCATATTGAAAGATTGCGTCCATAGCCATCTTCATTGACTGACATGAAGTTAAAAAATTCTTACTTACATTTGTTACTGATTTTCTTAATTGAACTGCAGACCAATCACCCTCATATACAAAACTAAATAACCTTTTCAAAGAATCTTGTTTAAGTTGAGCATCAGCATCCAAAACTAATATCCATTCACCATGAGTAAACTTCAAGGCATAATTTAAAGCTCCTGACTTCCCTCCTCCTG
>JFLJ01000170.1 GCA_000634115.1 Prochlorococcus sp. scB241_528O2
TATCACATCTACAGCATGTATGAAACATTAAGAATAAGAAAGATTGAAAACCTTTTAGATTTAAAAAAACCGGTCGAAAATCTAAAATTTAATGAATATGAAGAAATCTCGAACACCTTAAAAGATAGCATTTATAAGAAAGGGAAAAATTACTTAAAAGAGAGATCTCAAAGGAAAAATACAGATATCAATGAAAAGATGGCATATGAAACATCTAAAATAGGTAATTTATCTTTAAATAAATTAAAAATCCAACAAAAAAAACAAAAATATGTAGTTGTTTTTTGTCATCACTGGTACGACTTCCCACATTGTTATGGAATGAAAAACTTTTCTAATTTTGTAGACTGGACAATGACGACTTATGAATTAGCGAAAAGAAACCCTAATATTTCATGGATATTTAGACCACATCCCTGTGAAGATTGGTATGGTGGATTTTTCCTCAAAGACCTTATTAAAGATACACCTTCACACATAAAAATATTAGAGGGTAGAGTTGCTG
>JFLJ01000171.1 GCA_000634115.1 Prochlorococcus sp. scB241_528O2
ATATTTGTTCATAAGAGAATCCTAATTCAGCCATTTCAATTGCTCCTGACTGTGATAAACCTACACCATGGCCGAAGCCTCCTCCTCTGAAAAGCCATAAATCATCACTTAATTTATTAATAGTAAATAAATTACTAGGTATAAAATTCAATACTCTTCTAATTTCATCTTTAATTAGAACAATAGATTTATTAACTTTGTTCGTCTGTATCTCTA
>JFLJ01000172.1 GCA_000634115.1 Prochlorococcus sp. scB241_528O2
AAAGTTACCCTCTAAGTCTTATTATTAACTATATTGTTCAATATTTTCATGGCTAAAAGAGTACAAGTGGCATTAACTGAATCAATCGCCTCACTAGGTAAAGAAGGTGATTTAGTTGAAGTAACACCTGGATATGCAAGAAATTTTCTATTACCTTATGGCAAGGCAATGAATGTAACACCAGCTGTTCTTAAACAAATTGAAAGGAAA
>JFLJ01000173.1 GCA_000634115.1 Prochlorococcus sp. scB241_528O2
AATTAAAGCAAGAAGCTTTAGATTTTCAAACTGCATTATCAACAATAGGTAGATTCACTACTAAAAAACAGGTTGGAGAAGATGGTGTACTGTTCGGAACGGTGACCAATGGTGATGTTGCCGAAGTAATAGAAGCAGCAACCAAAAAAGAAATTGATAGAAGAAACATAATAGTTCCTGATATTCATAATTTAGGTTCCTTTACTGCAAAAATAAAATTACATCAAGAAGTAAATGCAGAAGTAAATATTGAAGCAACAAGTTAATCAA
>JFLJ01000174.1 GCA_000634115.1 Prochlorococcus sp. scB241_528O2
AAGAACAGGAAGATTACAACAAGATGAATGGCCATTACTTGGAGAAGGTATCAATTCATTAGGTCAATTACCAATATTTATAGATGACAAACCTAACTTAAGTGTTTTAGAGATGAGATCTCTGTGCAGAAGATTAATAGCTGAACAAAAAAAAGAACTTGGATTAATTGTGATTGATTACCTCCAATTAATGGAAGGGACTACTCCTGATAATAGGGTGCAAGAACTTTCAAGGATAACAAGAGG
>JFLJ01000175.1 GCA_000634115.1 Prochlorococcus sp. scB241_528O2
AAGGATAACAAGAGGTCTTAAAAGCATGGCCAGAGAATTAAAAGTACCAGTAGTTGCTTTGTCTCAACTTAGTAGAGGAGTAGAGTCAAGAACAAATAAAAGACCAATGTTAAGCGATCTAAGAGAATCAGGTTCTATTGAACAAGACGCAGATTTAGTATTAATGATTTATCGAGATGAATACTATAATCCAGAGACTGAAGATAGAGGGATAACAGAGATCATTGTCACTAAACATAGAAATGGACCCGTAGGAACTGTTAAATTATTATTTGAACCTCAATTTACGAGATTTAAGAATTTAGCTAATTAAATCAATCCTAATAATGCAAGATCATCAATCAACAAATGAATCTTTTGATATCATCGTCATTGGAGGAGGACATGCAGGATGTGAAGCAGCTATTACATCAGCAAAATTAGGATTTTCTACAGCCTTATTCACAATCAATTTAGATAGGATTGCCTGGCAACCTTGTAATCCTGCAGTTGGGGGGCCAGCAAAAAGTCAGTTAGTGCATGAAGTTGATGCATTAGGAGGAATTATTGGAAAATTAGCTGATGAAACAGCGATACAAAAAAGAATATTAAATGCAAGTAGAGGACCAGCTGTATGGGCATTAAGAGCTCAAACAGATAAAAGAGAATACTCAAAAAAGATGATCGAAATACTACAAAATACAGATAATTTATCTTTGAAAGAAGCCATGATTACTGAACTAGATATTGCAAAAACTGAAAAAATTGGATTGAAGTCAAAAAAAAGAATAAAGGGTGTAAAAACATTCTTTGGTAGTTATTACTCAGCGAGATCAGTTATCATAACAGCTGGTACTTTTTTAGAAGGAAGAATATGGATAGGTAATAAATCAATGTCAGCTGGTAGATCGGGCGAACAAGCAGCACAAGGACTTACCCAAAGCTTGCACGAAATTGGTATCAAAACAGAACGTTTAAAAACAGGAACTCCAGCAAGAGTTGATAAAAAAAGTATCATTTTTGATCAATTAGATATTCAACCTAGTACTGCAGCTGATAAATATTTTTCGTTTGATCCAGATATCAAAAATAATATGCCCCAAGTTAGTTGTCATATCACAAGAACAACTTCTAAAACACATCAACTAATTCGAGAAAATTTACATTTAACCCCCATTTACGGCGGTTTTATTGATAGTAAGGGTCCAAGATATTGTCCATCTATTGAAGATAAAATCGTTAAATTTGCTGATAAAGAATCACATCAAATTTTCTTAGAACCAGAAGGAATTAAAACCCCTGAAATATATGTTCAAGGATTTTCTACAGGTTTACCCGAAAATATTCAATTAGAACTTTTAAGAACCTTACCTGGATTAAGTGAATGTAAAATGTTGCGACCAGCATATGCTGTGGAGTATGAATATATACCTGCAACACAGCTCCAAACATCACTCGAAACGAAAGAAATTGAATATTTATTTAGCGCTGGACAAATTAATGGCACTACTGGTTATGAAGAAGCAGCTGCACAAGGATTAGTTGCAGGAATCAATGCTACAAGAAAACTAAACAAAAAAGATCCAATAATCTTTACTAGGGAAAGCAGCTATATAGGAACAATGATTAATGATTTAATTACCAAAGATCTCAAAGAACCATACAGAGTTCTTACTAGTAGGAGTGAATATAGGTTAACCCTAAGAGGAGATAATGCAGATAGAAGATTAACGCCTTTAGGTTATCAAATAGGGTTAATTGATGAGAAAAGATGGGCGGCATATCAAGAAAAAATGCAATCACTTGAAGAAGAGAAATTAAGATTAAGAACGACCCGTTTAAAAAATACAGATGAAGTAGCTAAGAAAATAGAATTAGACACAGGTTCAAAAATCAAAGGCTCAACAACTTTGAAAGAACTATTAAAAAGACCAAATTTTCATTATTCAGATCTAATTAAATATGATTTGACTGATAAAGATCTTACTTCGGCAATAAAGGAAGGTGTTGAAATAGATATTAAATACGAGGGTTATCTTAAAAGACAAAATAACAATATTGAACAAATCAATCGACAAAGCTGTAAATCTCTGCCCCAAGAAATAAATTATGAAAAAATAGATACATTATCTTTAGAAGCTAGAGAAAATTTGAATAGGATAAAGCCAAAAAATTTTGGTGATGCTTCAAAAATTCCTGGAGTTAGCAAAGCTGATTTAACTGCATTACTTGTTTGGCTAAAAATAAAAGAAATAAAAAAAGAAAAGGCAAATATTTGTACTGAAAAAAGTTATCATCTTAAAAGGAATCTGTAAGATCACTGAATAATAAACTTTTCAACTCACCAGAAATCTTATGGGAAGAAAAAGCCTCTACTTTTTTAGTGAAAAATAAACTACCAAAAATATCTGGTCCATGGAAATTAATGCTGCTTGGAGATGGAAGTCCCACCAGACATCTACAGCTTTTAACTAATCAAGAAACAAAAATTAAATTAATTGCAATGCAATTAGATCCTCTATCCATTCAAGAGGGTCCTAAAGAGTTGAATCAGTTAAATGGCCCTTTAATTAGAAGACAAGTGTGGATTAAAAACAATAATAAAAACCTAGCATGGGCTGAAAGTTGGTGGAATGCAGAACAAGTGAGTGAAAATTTAAAAGCCAAAGAAGAGCCAATTTGGAAAAATTTAACACAGGACAGATCAGAATTGTTTAGGGAAGTTGATAGTATTTCACTTGTTAATTCAAAATGGTTAGAAGAAAAATTTTATTTTCAAGGTCCATTCTGGTCAAGAAATTATAGATTTTTTCGTGACAAAAAACCGCTAACTATTATTAGGGAAGTATTTAATCCACATTTAGAATGTTTACTGGGCTCATCTGGAATTAACGAATTTGTAAATCTATACTCTTCTTCTTCTTGATCTAGGTAGATTTCTGGATTTTGATGAACCACCTCGATGGTTTAATTGATCTCTAAGTGAATCATCCTCTTTTTCTGAAGATCTTTGCCATCTTTCAACTTTGAAATCCATTTCATCTGGCCAATCTTCGTCTTTACTCTCTTTCCCATAAGGTAATTTTTTTTGCTCAGTTGTCTGTAAATTTTTTGGTTGCCTTAAAGATATGGCTTCTAAAGGTCTTTTTGAATGCGGTTTAGTAGATTCATAAGAATATGATTCTCTAGTAAATGTCTTAATATCGCTATTATCATCGTAAAAATTATCATCATTCCAATCATCATTATCTTCATCAAAAAATAAATCCACTTTTTCAGATACCCATCTTCCTACTTTTTTAACACTCTTACTTGTTATTCCTTGAAAATCTGAGTTCCTTCTTTTACCTGGCCTAGCCCCAGATACTCCATCAACGAATTGTCTTCCAGTTTCAAAAATTTTATCAACTTGTTTATCAACAATATTTCTATCAAAACTATTTCTAAGATTTCTAATTCTCCTTGAATCCATAATATTATGTTTTTTCAAGTATAAATTACATTAAAAAAATACAAAATTCCAAATATAGAAACAAAAACACATCTTAACTTTCTAATCAAACAAAATTAAACAGTTTTTATTCCATGATCCATTAAAGAAATTTACACAACATTTTTTACAGGCAATATTCTTTATTCTTTTCCTATAAAAAAATTTCTCACCACAATTTTGACAAGTTCCTATATATTTTAATTCTCTCCTTTCTATAGGAAATGAGTGCCTTACAGAAATTTGAAAATTCTTCTCTGACGCATTAATTTGATTCATCTTTACTAAGAAAT
Source organism: Prochlorococcus sp. scB241_528O2 (assembly GCA_000634115.1). Taxonomy (GTDB): domain Bacteria; phylum Cyanobacteriota; class Cyanobacteriia; order PCC-6307; family Cyanobiaceae; genus Prochlorococcus_A. Next base: position 3,763 of record JFLJ01000175.1, read on the forward strand.
TTGGACCATGTGTCTCATTTTTTTTTAATATCCTATCTACCCATGCATGAATCATTTCATGACATAAAGTACTATTTATTGCACTAGTAGATAATTTACTCAAAATAGGTTTCGATAATATAATTTCAGAATCTAAAAGACCATTTATTCGTTTTCTTTTATAAAAACCAGCAGTAGTTTTTAATCTATTATCGCTCCATCTAACTTTGACTAAAGGTTGATTATTAACAGCTAAAGAATTTTCGAAATATTGGCTATTAAATCTATGAAATAAGGGTAAAAGAGGAATTAAAGGCATTATGAATTAAAATTAGTATTATTTTGACAAAAAAAACCATCAAAAACGATTTATTTTCTTAAAGTAAGAAAAAAACCACAATTCATCATGGATGCAACACTAGTTAAAGATATTGGAATTAAAGCGTTATTAGTTGGCGGAGCAGTGCTAGTTTCTTTTTGGACTTTTAATGCCGTCAAATTAGTTATAAGCGCAAGAGGAATTAATCCATTAGTAAGAAAGTTTTTTGATCAAATAGCTGCTGGGAGAATTGATGCAGCTTATGGTTTGACTACAAAAACTTATAAAACTCATGTTAAGCGCCAAGACTTTCTCAAATTCTTAGCTAGTTTAAACCTGAATAAATACAGAAATTTAAAATCAGGAAGACCTAGAGTTCAAGAAGATCAAATCATAATAACGTTAAATTTAAAATCAGAAGATAAACAAGATGAGCTACCATTAGATTTTACCTTCGCAAAAACTGACAAGGATTGGAAAATAGACAGAATAGCCAAAGTTAACTAATAATTTCTTGTGAGGCCAAAAGAATTGTTAAAAGAAGAAATAATACGTCAATTAGAATTACACCCAAGTAGATTAGATAAAGAAAAAATCATCTTCGAAGCAATGGAGAAAGGCTTTGATGATTTTTTTGAAGGAATTCGTATGGCTCTCGATCCATTAGTAACTTTTGGAGTAAAAATGGTTCCTGAAAAAGAGCATGAAAAAAGTAAAAGTTTTTTATGGAAAGATTTTAAAGAATTAGCCAATAAGCTAATTCAAAGAGAAATTACTGGGCACGCTGCCCGCGATGCAATTTTTACAGCGATGGAATCTGCAAAAAAAGAAGAGTGGAATGGGTTTTATAGACGAGTCCTAATTAAAGATCTTAGATGTGGCGTATCTGAAAAAACAATCAACAAGATAGCAAAGAAATTTCCAAAATATGCGATCCCTATTTTTTGTTGTCCTTTAGCTCATGATAGTGCAAATCATGAAAAAAAAATGATAGGCAAAAAGCAAATTGAAATCAAATTAGATGGAGTAAGGGTTTTAACTATTATTAGACAAAATAAAGTAGAAATGTTTTCTCGAAATGGAAAGCAATTTCATAATTTTGATCATATCATCTCAGAAATAGAAAACGTTATAAAAGAAAATCCTAGTCCTTATGATTTAGTCCTTGATGGTGAAGTGATTAGCGCTAATTTTCAGGATTTAATGAAACAGGTACATAGAAAAGATGGCAAACAAACTAAAGACGCAGTGCTCCACCTTTTTGACTTATGTCCTCTTAAAAACTTCCAAACAGGGAGATGGAGCACTAATCAAACAAAAAGAAGTTTATTAGTAAAAGAATGGGTGGCAAAACATTCCATACTGCTAAAACATATACGATCACTTGAATGGGAAAATGTAGATCTTGACACCATTGAGGGACAGAAACGATTTGTAGAACTGAATAAGTCTGCCGTGGAAGGAGGATATGAAGGAGTAATGATTAAAGACCCTGATGCTATCTATGAATGTAAAAGAACGCACAGTTGGTTAAAAGCAAAACCTTTCATTGAAGTCACTTTAAAAGTTGTATCAGTTGAAGAAGGTACAGGTCGCAATAAAGGTCGACTCGGAGCAATTCTGGTAGAAGGTGATGACGATGGGTATGAATACAGTCTTAGTTGCGGGAGTGGATTTAGTGATATCCAACGTGAGGAATATTGGTCAAAACGCAATCAGCTCGTTGGTCAACTTGTAGAAATCAGAGCTGATGCCAAAACTAAATCCAAGGATGCGGTGGCTTATAGTCTTAGGTTTCCAAGATTCAAATGCTTTAGAGGATTTAAAGCTGGAGAGAAGATTTAAATTGTTTTAAAAATAATATTCAACAAGGTAGTCAATGAAAAATGTGGTTATTAATTAAAAAAATTTAAAATCTTGGCTATAAAATATAAGAATAATTATCAGGTTTTTTTTCGAGACTAATGACTAAGAAAGCTGTTTTCAACCACATAAAAACACCTTGTGGACAAGCAAAATATATCCAATTAGAATCCAACAAAACTTTACTAGGTAAATTTAGGCTTATTTGGTTTGTATTAATTGCATCTATTAGAGATTGGAATATTAAAGATTAAATTCTTAGGAGTTTTCAAAATACTCTCTAGAGTATTTAGCTAAAAAATATACAACTAAAGACGTTGAGACAACTCCAATCATAGTCATATATAAATTATTTGGTGATTGCAAATTTTTTAACTCCTGGAGACTTTTTGCTAAACTACCTATTGAGCAATAAAGAAAAGTTCCTGGAATTATTCCAAGAAGACCAAGAGCGAAATCTCTAAATTTAACATTATTCAAACCATAAAAATAATTAAGAATACTGAAAGGAAATATCGGGGATAATCTCGCTAAAAAAATTAATTTAAGGCCGCCTTTTTCTACTACTTTCTCCATCACACTTAATTTTGGATAACGATTAAAAAGGTTTTTTAGCTTTTTTGCAAAAAAACTTTTTGATACAAAAAATGCAACTGATGCTCCTATGGAAGCCGAAATGAAAACGATAATTGATCCTAAATATGAGCCATATAAAAAACCTGATAATAGAGATAACCAAGAAGCTGGAAGTATTAATAAAACAATTAAAATATAAATGCAAACAAAAGAAAAAACCCCAATTCCAGTATTAAAAAAAAAAGACAAATTATAAATATTTTCTAGAAATATATTCATTATCAATTCAAAAGTTCGAGTTTTTTGGCAATTCTCTCCATTTGTAGCGAACCCTCGTTTAATTTAAATCTACATTCATCAACAATTTCTTTTGGAGCCTTATCCACGAAATTTTTATTAGATAATCTCTTATTTAAATTATTTAGTTCAATAGTCACCTTTTTTAAATCCTTGGTTAACCTTTCCTTTAATGCATCTATATTTACAAAATCCTGAAAAGGTAAGTAAACCTCTAAATCACTAATTATCCCAGAAAAAGATTTAGCAAACTCTTTTTTATCAACAGCATTAGGTTTAAAAACAAATACTTCAGAAGATTTAGTTAAGGTTTGGATATCATCAACTAAAATTTTTAAAAAATCTAGCAATTCATCATTATCAGAAATTAAGTAAACAGGCACTTTTTCTGATGGCTTGAGGCCTAATTCAGCTCTCAAATTTCTAATCAATCTAATAATTTCAAAGAGTTGCTCAAAGGAATTATCAAGAATATTATCAACAAATTTATTTTCTTGGGTTGGCCATTTTTGAAGAGATAATAATTCTTTATCTGGTTTAAGTTGCAGTACATGCCAAAGTTCTTCTGTAATGTGTGGCATAAAAGGATGAATCATTACCAAAATATCATTGAGTACTTTTATTAAAATCTTTTCAGATATTTGTCTATTTTTAGTTTCTTTATTGTTAAACCTTTGTTTAGCAAATTCTACATACCAGTCACAAAAATCATTCCATGTAAATTCATATAGTAATTTCGCAGATTCTCCCAATTTATATTCTTTCAACAAAGCAGTAACCTTTGTATTTACCTTATTAAGTTTAGATAAAATCCACTTATCACATAACTCTAAAGAATTTTCATCACTCTCATTAAGCGAATAATTATTGTTAGAAGTTTTATTAATTAATACAAATTTAGTTGCATTCCATAATTTATTTGCAAAATTTCTTGAAGCTTCAACAGTTGAAGATGTATCTTTTTTTCGATCAAAATCAAGCCGGATATCTTGTCCAGCTCCTGCAACTTCTCGAATCAAAGCAAATCGCAAAGCATCAGAACCATATTTATCAATTAATAGTATTGGATCAATACCATTACCTGAACTTTTACTCATTTTTTTATTATTTTCATCTCGAACTAGACCATGAATATAAACATCCTTAAAAGGAATTTTATTCGTAAAAGTATTCCCCATCATTGTCATTCTCGCCACCCAGAAGAAAATAATATCGAAACCCGTTACAAGAACGCTATTTGGATACCATTTTTTAAAATCCGGGTCATTTGTATTTGGCCAACCAAGGGTTGAGAAAGGCCATAAACCACTTGAAAACCAAGTATCCAAAACATCTTTATCACGAACCAATTTAATATTTAATCCAAATTGTTTATGTGCTTTGATTAAGGCATCCTCTTCATTTCTTGCAACGACATATGGAGTATTTTGTTCTATTGTGTCTTGAAAGTCATCTAAAACGTACCATGCTGGTATTTGGTGCCCCCACCATAATTGCCTACTGATACACCAATCATTAATATTCTCTAACCAATCCTTATAAACTTTCTCCCAGCGTGGAGGAATAAACGATGGTTTTTTAAAATCAATTTCATTAAGACATCCTTGAGATATGTCATCCATTTTCAAAAACCATTGTGTTGACAATAAAGGTTCGATTGGCACCTTACCTCTATCAGAAAAAGGAACAGTATGTTTATAATCCTCTATCTTTGTCAAAAGGCCTAAGTTATCCAATTCTTTGATAATTTTCTTTCTAGCCTCATATCTATCTAAATTTTGAAATTTGCCTGCATTAATATTTAAAGTTCCATCTTTGTTCATTACATTAATCTGTTTTAAATTATGCCTTTTTCCGATTGCAAAATCATTTGGATCGTGGGCTGGAGTAACCTTGACACATCCCGTACCAAAATCTTTATCAACATGTGAATCAGCGATAATGGGTATTTCTCTATCAACGAAAGGGACTTTTACTTTGACACCAATAAATTCTTTATATCTATCATCATCAGGATTAACTGCAACAGCAGTATCACCCAAAAGAGTTTCTGGTCTTGTTGTTGCAACCTCTAAGTATTTATCTAACTGTGCCCCACTTTCAGAAATTAAAGGGTATTTAAAATGCCATAAATGACCATTTACTTCTTGCATTTCAACTTCAAGATCACTTACGGCAGATTGAGATTCAGGACACCAATTAACTAAATATTCACCTCTATAAATTAAATTCTTTTTATAAAGAATATTAAAAGCCTCAACAACTGCCTCATTTAATTTTTGATCCAGAGTAAATCTTTCTCTATTCCAGTCAACTGAATACCCTATCCTTTTTAATTGAGAAACTATTTTGCCACCACTTTGCTCTTTCCAGTTCCATGCTCTTTTAAGAAATTCATCTCTTCCGATATCCTCGCTTGTTTTACCTTCGCTTTTTAATTGTTTTTCGAGAATAGTTTGAACAGCTATTGAAGCATGATCAGTTCCTGGTAAACACAAAACATTCTTACCTAAAAGTCTTTGAAAACGTACTACAACGTCTATCAAAGCCGTGTTAAATGCATGTCCCATATGCAAAGATCCAGTTACATTTGGGGGCGGAATAACAATACAAAAAGGCTCTCCATCATCCTCAGGATTAGGACAAAACGCTTTTAAACTTTCCCATTTTTTTTGCCACTTTTTTTCTACTTCAAAAGGTGAATAATTCTCTAAAGATAATTGATCATTCATCTCTGTCATATGCAAAATTTATTTCAAGAAACTTTTTATTTATTTTATCTTGATAAAAGCCAATTAATGAAAATAATATTAGTTTGCAAAAAAAGGCCCGTTTATACTACAAAAGTTTAAAGCCAGAACCACAGGAACAACGTTTTGCATTTTTTGGTGTTGAAATAAGAAATCCACCACCACTTAAATCACAGTAATAATCTAATTTTAAATCTTTCAGTAAATTAAACTTTTTTTCATCCGCATATAAAGTGACTCCTTCTGTTCTTGAAATAGGGGATCCATTACATGTTCCAGGCCTTAATTTAATATGCATCCAACCTTCGGAACAATTTTTATCCTCAACCAAATCAATTGACATTTCTCCAGGAGAACCTCCAAAAGAAGCTTGCCTAGATAGTTCTGAAGCAGCGCTTTGACTGATTGAAAGATTGACGATCTCAGTCATTAGAAAAATAATAAATGGGCGATCCAGGGTTCGAACCAGGGACATCCTGCTTGTAAGGCAGGCGCTCTACCGCTGAGCTAATCGCCCTTATAATAAAACATTCTAATAGATGAAGTTGAAATATTTATACTAATTATTTAAATATTTCAGGATTGAGGCAAAATTAAATTAATAAAATATATCCTATGTCCTCAAACGATAGATATAACTTGCACAAAAATTCGAATTTAGAGACTATAGAAAGCTTTAAAATTTTAATATCTAATATCAAATCATTAAAAGATAAAACGTGGGGATGCCCTTGGCAGAAAATACAGTCTCATAAATCGTTGATCCCATTTTTACATGAGGAAAGTAGTGAATTTATAGATGCTATATATGAACAAAAGGCGGATAATATATGTGAAGAGTTAGGAGATCTTTTATTACAAGTAATGCTTCATGCTGAAATCGGTTTCGAAAAAAAAGAATTTGAACTAAATGATGTTATAAAAAATCTAAACAAGAAAATTATTAATAGACATCCATATATTTTCAAAAAAAAAGAAAAAGTATCTCTAGAAAAATCTCAACAGGTTTGGGAAAATATTAAAAATTCAGAAAAAGAAGAACCTCATATGGAATCATCAATTAGTAAAAATTTAAATCTAAAAATCAAAAATTTACCGCCAACGGTTGGAACAGATAAAATCACAAATGTTGTTAAAGAATATGGTTTTAAATGGGAAAGTACCGATCAGATTTTTGAAAAGTTAGAAGAAGAGATTAATGAATTAAAGGAAGCAATTAAAAGTAAAAATGATTCAGAAATAAAAAATGAATTTGGGGATATTTACTTTACCCTTCTTAATCTCTCAAACTTTTTAAAGATAAATCCTCAATCAGCTCTTCAAAAAACTAATAAAAAATTTTTAGACAGATTTTCAATCATTGAACATCATGCAGGAGATAATATTAAAAAACAAACGTCTAAAGATTTTCAAAGGCTTTGGCAAATAGCCAAACAAAAACTTAAAAGAAAAAATTCTTAAAAAGCAAATGACTCATATCTCAACATGGATAGATGAATATCATCAAGGCTCAAGATTCGGCCTAAATGGAGAAATTGTAATTAAACAAAAATCAAAATATCAAGAAATTCTTGTTATTGAAAATGAATTTTATGGGAAAGCTTTAATGCTAGATGGTTGTTGGATGACATCATTAAAAGACGAGAAATATTATCATGAGTGTCTTGTGCATCCTGCATTAAGCAGCATTGACGAAAAATCTAATGTATTAATTATTGGTGGAGGAGACGGTGGTACTGCAAGAGAATGCGTTAAATACTCTCAAATATCAAAAATTGATCTGGTAGAGATTGATGAGGAGGTAATCAAAATATCTAAAAAATTTTTAAAAGAAATTGGAGGCGCAGCATGGAATGACAAAAGATTAAAGATTCACATTAATGATGGTGTCAAATGGGTAAAAAAAACAAGAGATAATTTTTACGACGTCATATTTGTAGATTGCTCAGATCCCTCAGAATTTTCAAATTTATTATTTTCAGATTCATTTTATAGAGAATGCAAAAGAATTCTTACAAAAAATGGTATCTTAGCAACGCAAAGCGAATCACCTGAATCCTTCAAAAATATTCATATAAGTATTTTGAAAACCCTGAAAAAAATCTTTAGAGTCTCTGAAACTATGTATTCTTTTGTGCCTATATATCCAAGCGGTATTTGGAGTTGGACATTCGCTTCTGACAAAGTTCTAAATTTATCAAAGCAAAATTGCAATGAAGCCCTGAAAATAGAAAAAGGTTGTGAAATTTGGAATTTAAATTTTCAAAATGCAGCATTCAAAATGATGCCAAATAAAATTGTAAAAGAACTCAATTCATAGAATGATAAAAAATTTATTTGATAACGAAAATGCGATTTTTATGGGGGCGAAAAGGAGCCCTGATAATTGCGCAATTGGTATATTTGGAGTCAATTATGATGGGACATGTTCTTTCAAACCTGGAGCTAGATTTGGTCCTGAAGCGATAAGACAAGTCAGTTCTTGTTTAGAAACATATTGTCCAAAACTAAATAAAGACTTAGAGGATATTATGTATGTTGATTTTGGGTCAATAATAATTGATAAAAATGACTCAAAGTCCGTTATTGAATCAGTCAAATCAGCAACAAATTTTTTAATTAATAAACGCCTCAGTCCTATTATGCTTGGAGGCGAACACTCTATTACCAGAGGAGCTATTGATGCATTAATAAAAAAATATCCAGATTTGATATTGGTTCAACTTGATGCTCATGCAGATTTAAGAGAATCATATATAGGAAATAAACACAGTCATGCTTGTGCCATGAAAAGATGCTTAGAGGTGCTACCTGAAAAGAAAATATTGCAAGTAGGAATAAGAAGTGGGACTAAAGAAGAATTTCAAATTATGCATAATAACAATCAATTAGTTAACTTTTGTCCAGGCGGAAATGCACAAGAGTTGAAGCAAGCTCTTCTACCATATTCTAAATATCCAATCTATTTAACAATAGATTTAGATTGGTTTGATCCCAGTTTATTAGCAGGGACGGGAACTCCAGAACCTGGAGGATTTTTTTGGAATGATTTTGAAGAAATCCTGAAAACGTTAAAGGACTTTAGAATTGTGGCTTCAGATATTGTGGAATTATCTCCAGAAATTGATAAAAGCGGAGTTAGTAGCATAGTTGCAGCCAAAGTACTTAGAAGTTTAATTTTGTCATTAGAAAATATGCAATAAAAAATTTCTAAACTAAAGTATAAAAATACCAAGAACAAACAAAATATTTCATGGATTTGCTTAAAAGTCCTCTTTATTCAAAATATGTTCAATCCAATGCAAAATTAGTGGATTTTGCAGGTTGGGAAATGCCCATATCATTTTCAGGATTAATCAAAGAGCATGAATCAGTTAGATCTTCGGCAGGGTTATTTGACATTTCTCACATGGGTGTAATCTCTATTAAGGGAATCAACCCAAAGGATTATATTCAAAAACTTTTTCCTACTAATTTATACTCCTTTTCTGAAGGTCAGGGGCTTTATACAGTAATGCTCAATGATAAAGGAGGAATAATAGATGACTTAATAATTTATGACCTTGGTATACAAGAAAATGATATATCAGAATTATTATTAATAGTTAATGCAAGTAGATATGAGGAAGATTTTCAGTGGATAAAAAATAATTTAGATAAATATGAAATTTCGATAACAAACTTTAAAAAAGAGAAAGTACTTTTAGCACTACAGGGGAAAAACTCATTCGATTTATTTGAAGAATGGATTAAATCTTCGATCTCACATATCCCTAACTTTGGATGCGAATATAAAATTTTTGAACATATTTCGCCTAAAGAAAAAATCTTCTTTTCCAAGACAGGATATACAGGGGAAAATGGTCTAGAAATACTTTTATCTAAAAAAGCAGCAATTAATTTATGGGATTTCTCAATTTCCAAAAATGTTGCGCCTTGTGGTTTAGGAGCTAGAGATACACTAAGACTTGAAGCAGGCATGCATCTTTATGGTCAAGACATAAATGAAGAAACCTCTCCATATGAAGCAGGTTTAGGCTGGCTAGTACATCTAGAAAATAATCACGAATTCTTTGGAAGAAGATTCCTTGAAGAGCAGTCAAGATTAGGTATTCAAAAAAAGTTAGTTGGTCTCTCTATAGAAGGTAAAGCAATAGGAAGAAAAGGTTGCACAGTACTAAAAGGTGAAGAAAATATTGGAACTATCACTAGCGGCAGTTGGTCTCCAACTAAACAACAAGCTATAGCTTTTGCATACATCAATACTTCGCATGCCTTAATAAATAATGAAGTTCAAATATTAATAAGAGGGAAAAAATTCAAAGGAGTTATAACAAAAAGAGCGTTTTATAAAAAGAATTATTAACTAAATTTACCCTTAAAGAATTATTATAAGTTATTGATAAATAAATCATACTTAGATGAGAAACAAAATTTGCGAAGAACTCAATAATACAGATATTGGTAAATTAGTGAATCTATGCGGATGGGTAGATAGAAGAAGGGATCATGGTGGTGTAATTTTTATTGATTTAAGAGACCATAGTGGATTCTTACAAATAACAATTAACCCCAATGATGGAGAAAACCTATTTAAACAGGCAGAAAATCTGAGAAATGAGACGGTAATAATGGTTAGCGGAATTATTAATGAAAGGCCCAAAGATTCAATAAATAACAATTTAAGTACTGGAGAGATAGAACTTAAGGTTAAAAATTTGCAAATTCTCAACCAAATTAAAAAAAACTTGCCTTTTCCAGTTTCTATACATGATTATGAAAATACAAAAGAGGAACTCAGGTTAAAGTATAGATATCTAGATTTAAGAAGGGGGAAATTACTAGAAAATTTAAAAACAAGGCATAAGATTATTAAAGTTGCTAGAGAATTTCTTGATAATTTTGGATTTACAGAAGTAGAGACTCCTATACTTACAAAATCAACTCCAGAAGGTGCTCGCGATTTTCTTGTTCCTGCACGTCTTTCGAATGGGGAATTTTTTGCTCTACCTCAATCCCCACAACTATTTAAACAACTTTTAATGGTTGGAGGCTTGGACAAGTATTATCAAATCGCAAAATGTTTCCGAGATGAAGACTTAAGGGCAGATAGACAGCCAGAGTTTACTCAATTAGATATTGAGATGAGCTTTATTAGTGAAGAGGAAATAATTTCTTTTAATGAAAGTCTTATAAAAAAAATATGGAAAGAAGTGTTAAATATTAATTTTGATAATGCTTTTCCAAGAATGTCATGGCAAGAAGCAATGGATAATTACGGCACTGATAGACCAGATACTAGATATCAAATGCTATTAAAAGATTTAGGAGAAGTATTAGGTGATATTGGCTTTAATATTTTTACTAAGGCAATTAAGTCTGGAGGTTATATAAAATCCATAACAGTCAAAGGAGGTAATTCAAGTATTAGCAACGTAAGAATTAAACCAGGAGGTGATATCTTCCAAGTAGCTCAAGATGCAGGAGCTGGTGGTTTGGCCTTTATAAGGGTCAAAGGAGATGAACTTGAGACTATTGGAGCAATTAAAAATAATTTAAATGAAAAGCATATGGCTGATATTTTAAGAATCACCGAAGCAAAAGATGGAGACTTAATCCTCTTGGGAGCTGGAGATAAACAAATTGTTAACCAGTCATTAGATAGAGTGAGACAATACATCGCAAAAGACTTAAATCTCATAGATAAAAGTAAATGGAATTTCTTATGGGTAACTGATTTCCCGATGTTTGAGAGAAATGAAGAGGAAAATAGATATGAAGCTTTACATCATCCGTTTTGTTCTCCTAAAAATATAAAATGTAAAGATTCTAAAAACTTGAAAAAAGAAATTGAGAACTCTATAGCAAATGCTTATGACTTAGTTCTTAATGGCTTAGAATTAGGAGGTGGCTCTTTACGTATTCATGAAGCTGATTTGCAACGAGAAGTTCTGAAGACCGTAGGACTTACGGATAAAGAGATTGATGAAAAATTTGGATTTTTAATAGAAGCCTTAGAAATGGGTGCTCCTCCTCATGGTGGAATAGCATTTGGATTAGATCGTATTACCATGCTTATCTTAGGTGCAGACTCAATCAGAGAAACCATTGCTTTTCCAAAAAATCAACAAGCAAAATGTCTTCTCACAAATGCACCTTCAAGTGTCTCTAAATCACAATTAAAAGAATTAGATATTGAAATAACAATTGATGAATAAGAGTATATATGGATGTTCTAAAAGTTTTTTGTTTAAATAAGATATAAAGAGGCAGTGCTTAATTCAAAATATTAAATGTCAAAATTTGTTTTTGTCACCGGAGGAGTAGTTTCTAGCATTGGTAAAGGAATTGTAGCTGCAAGCTTAGGTAGATTATTAAAGTCTAGAGGATATAGTGTTTCAATATTGAAACTAGATCCATATCTAAATGTTGATCCAGGGACAATGAGTCCTTTCCAACATGGAGAAGTATTTGTGACCGAAGATGGGGCCGAAACAGATTTAGACTTAGGTCACTATGAAAGATTCACTGATACTGCTATGACTAGATTAAATAGTGTAACAACGGGATCTATTTATCAAGCAGTTATTAACAAAGAAAGAAGAGGTAGTTATAACGGTGGAACTGTGCAAGTAATACCTCACATAACTGGAGAAATAAGAGAAAGAATTCATAGAGTAGCAGCAAACAGCAATGCAGATATTATTATTACTGAAATTGGTGGAACAGTTGGTGATATTGAATCTTTACCTTTTTTAGAAGCTATAAGAGAATTTAAAAATGATGTCAATAAGAATGATGTTGCATACATACACGTAACATTACTTCCTTTCATCAAAACCTCTGGCGAAATAAAAACTAAACCAACACAACATTCAGTTAAAGAATTAAGATCAATTGGAATTCAACCAGATTTACTTGTATGCAGAAGTGATAAATCAATAAATGAAGGTCTGAAAAAGAAGCTTAGTGGATTTTGTGGAGTTAATATTAACTCTGTAATTGAAGCATTAGACGCAGATAGTATTTATTCTGTACCTCTTTCTTTAAAAAAAGAAGGTTTATGCAAAGAAACACTAAAGTATCTAGAAATTGAAGATAAAGAATGTGATTTGAAAAGTTGGGAAAATCTAATTCACAATCTAAGGAATCCTGGAGCTCCAATAAAAGTTGCTCTCGTAGGTAAATACATTGAACTTGGAGATGCATATTTATCCGTTGTTGAAGCTTTAAGACATGCATGCATTGAACAAAAGGCTTTATTAGATTTACATTGGGTAAACGCTGAAATGATAGAAAAAGATTCAGCAGAAACTTACTTAAATGAAGTTGATGCAATTGTCGTACCTGGGGGATTTGGAAATAGAGGAGTCAATGGCAAAATTGCGGCTATAAAATTTGCAAGAGAAAATAAAATTCCGTTTTTAGGCCTATGCCTTGGTATGCAATGTGCAGTTATAGAATGGGCAAGGAATGTAGCTAATCTTCCCGATGCATCTAGTTCAGAACTAGACCCAAAAACTTCCAATCCAGTGATACATTTATTACCAGAACAAGAAGATGTAGTTGATTTAGGTGGGACAATGAGACTTGGAGTTTATCCATGTAGATTGACAAATAATACCACTGGGAAAAAATTATATGATGAAGATGTTATTTATGAAAGACATAGACATAGATACGAATTTAATAATTACTACAAACAAAGTTTTCTAAATTGTGGATACAAAATTAGTGGCACATCTCCAGATGGCAGATTAGTAGAGTTAATTGAGTTAGAAAATCATCCTTACTTCTTGGCATGTCAATATCATCCTGAGTTTTTATCAAGACCTGGCAAACCTCATCCTTTATTTAAAGGATTAATAAAAGCCTCTCAAGAAAAATTAACTCAATCAAATTAATATTCCTTATTTTTTTGAATGAAAAAAATGACAAATTTTTTGCCCTTAGTTGAACAATTTCATTCATTACAAGGTGAAGGCTATCATGCTGGAAAAAGTGCTTTTTTTGTAAGATTAGCTGGTTGTAGAGTTGGCTGTTCATGGTGCGATACCAAGCATTCATGGGATGAGAAAAAATACCCCTCTATATCAATTAAAAAAATAATAGACCGAATAAAAATTGCCAGGGAAAAAGGAGCTTCCTTTTGCGTTATTACAGGTGGAGAACCTTTACAACATAACTTGGATAATTTTTGCAAAGCCATAAAACAAATGACTATGGAAGAAGACCAAAACTCAATGAAAATTCATATTGAAACAAGTGGAGTTAATGCGATATCAGGTAGTTTTGACTGGATTACTTTATCTCCTAAAAGACACTCACCTCCAAAAAATTATTTTTTAAAAAACTGTAATGAAATCAAAATAATCATAAATGAAGTCAAAGATATTGAATTTGCTATTCAAATAAAAAAAGAAATTTTAAAACAATATCAATTCTCAAAGATTCAAGATAGCCTAAAAAAAGAAGATAAAATTTTTTATTTACAACCAGCCTGGAACAATAGCAATGGTTTTTCTCTTGCAATTGATTTCGTGAAAAATAACCCCGACTGGAAATTGAGCCTTCAAACTCATAAATACTTAAAAATTAAATGAAATTATATGTGTCTTAAAAATAAATCAATAGTGGTTTTATTATCGGGAGGATTAGATTCTTCTACCGTTACTGGTATCGCAAAAAAATTCGAAGCTAAAATTTTTGGCCTTTCATTTGACTACGGTCAACGTCATAAAAAAGAATTAAATTCTGCATCAATAGTTGCAAAACACTTTGATATAGAGGAATTTAAAATTATTAAGCTTGACTTATCTTTATGGGGAGGATCTTCATTAACTGATACTCAAAAAAATATTCCTACAGAGGGAGTTAAAACTAATAAAATTCCTAATACTTATGTTCCTGGAAGAAATACTATATTCATTTCCGTCGCACTAAGTTACGCGGAGGCAATAAATGCTGATTTTATAGGATTAGGAGTTAATGCACTGGATTATTCTGGTTATCCTGATTGCAGGCCTGACTATATTAAAAAATTTCAAGAATTAGCAGATCTATCTAACAAAAGAGGAAGAGAAAATAACCCAATAAAACTTTGGACACCTTTATTAGATTTAAATAAAGAAGAAATTATTCAATTAGCTTTAGATAATCATGTACCTTTAGAAAAAACATGGAGTTGTTATTTAGGCAATTCAAAACCATGCGGAAAGTGTGATAGTTGCAGAATTAGAAATACCGCTTATAAAAAATGGCTCAATAAAAAAAATAAACAATGAAAATCAAAAAAATACTTTTAAATAAATGGATAGATCCAGCATTGATTACACATCATCTGGCAAAAAAATTTGGAGATGAAGGATTAGCATGGCTAGACAGTGATGGTAAAGATAATGGCGAATGGTCAATAATAGGGATAAAACCTAAAAAAATAATCCAATCACGAGATACAAATAACTTAGATAAAAATAATAATCCCTTTAACAATTTAAAAGATATTAATGAAGGATTTTGGATTGGATGGTTAAGTTATGAAGCTGCGGTATATGTTGAACCAAAAAACCCATGGAGAAAATCTGAAATGGCAACTTTATGGATTGCATCATATGATCCAATCATTAAATGCAATTTAATAAAAAAAGAAATAATTATTGAAGGTACCAACCTAGATGAAGTGATGAATTATAAAAATACAATCATTAAAATAGATACATTAGAAGAAAATATTATTAAAACTAATTTGAATTTTGATTTTTCAAAAATTAACTTGGACGAAATGGCTGAAAAATTTCAAAAAAATATTTTAGAATTGAAAAAACTAATTTCTTTAGGGGATTTATTTCAAGCAAACCTAACAACTAAATGCGAAATTGAATCTTCCAAAAACTATAGTCCCCTAGATATTTACTTTAAAATCAGAAGGAAATTAAGAGCTCCCTTTGGAGGAATAATATTAAATAATAATGATAATTATAAAGAGGCGGTATTATCTACCTCGCCGGAAAGATTTATAAAAATAGATAATAAAAATTTTGTAGAATCAAGACCTATCAAAGGAACTAGATCCAGAGATAAGGATTTACATCAGGACGCACTTAATGCTATCGATTTAATAACGAACGAAAAAGATAGAGCCGAAAATATTATGATTGTTGATCTAATAAGAAATGATTTAAGTAAAGTTTGCGAAACAGGAAGCATTATGGTGCCAGAAATATTAAAACTTGAAAGTTTCTTAAAAGTTCATCATCTAACTTCAGTAATCAGAGGCAAATTAAAAAAAAACAAGAACTGGCTTGATTTACTAAAAGCTTGTTGGCCTGGAGGTTCTATAACTGGAGCGCCTAAATTAAGATCATGTCAGAGACTTTTTGAATTAGAAGAATGTGAACGCGGACCATACTGTGGCTCATTTTTGAAGCTTGACTGGAATGGAGAGTTTGACAGCAATATACTAATAAGATCATTTTTAATTAAAGACAAAAAAATAAATATATATGCTGGTTGCGGAATTGTAACTGACTCTAATCCTGAAGAGGAAACCAATGAACTTAAGTGGAAACTTTTACCATTAATTGATGCTTTAAAATGATAGAAACATTAGGCTGGTACAAGGATCAATGGTTAAATATTGATAGAATATTTATTGCTGCTAATAATAGAGGATTAAAATTTGGTGATGGAATATTTGAAACCATTTTGATAAAGCAAAATATACCTGTTCTTTTTGATGAACATCTGAAAAGGTTAGAAAAAAGTAGCAAAATTTTAAATATTAATCTCAAAATAAATAAATTAACCTTGAAAAAACTTATTAATGATGGAATTAGAAAGTTATCGCTTAATAATGATCAATTTGGTTCAGTAAGAATAAACTATAGTCGAGGAACTAATGAAGGTCGAACACTAACAATTGATAGCACTTTAGAGACAAAAGATTTAGATAATTTATGGCTTGAGTTCTATAGAATAAAACCAAATTTCAATCCGATAAGCGTTTTTATTAGTCAAACGGAAAAAATAAATGAATTCAGTCTTATAAGTAAATGCAAAACTTTTTCATATAATCAGGCAATACAAGTTTTGTCAGAGGCTAATGAAAAATCATTTGATGATTCTATCCTGTTGAATACGTCAGGTGAACTTTGTTGTGGAAGTACATTTAATCTTCTAATCAAAAGAAATAATCAATGGATAACACCTAGAAAAGAAAGCGGGTGTTTAGAGGGTATTATGGTTTCTAAAGCTTTGAAATTGAAAATTGTAAAAGAAGAATTAATTTCTCCAGAATTTCAAAATGATGACATAATAGTTGCAATAAATAGCTTATCTTGCAGACAAATTAATCAAGTTAATGATTTAAAGCTTAAATCCAAATTCAATCCAATTTACTTTTGGGATTTATTATATAGTTGAACTTTATAAATATCTGATAAATAGACATCAGATGCTTTAGTTATGTTGTTATTAACCTTAAATTCAACAATTTTTCCAATAATGATGATTGATGGAGCTAAAAACTCTTTATCTTTTATTTTATCTGAGAGATTATCTAATTTCTCTATAAAACATTTTTGATTTTTCAATGTAGCTTCTTGAATTACAGCACATTTAGTATTCTTAGATAAACCACCTAAAATTAATTCTTCGACTATAAATTCAATATTTTTTATACCCATAAAAATAACTAAGCTATCTGAAGATTTAGCTAAATCTCTCCAATTGACACTCCTTTTTTCTTTATCAACATGCTCATGCCCAGTTACGAAAGTTACAGAACTCGCCGCATCTCTATGGGTTAGTGGAATACCAAAATATGATGGAGCAGCTATACCAGAAGTTATACCAGGAACAATTTCAACTGAAACTCCATTTTTTTCTAAAAACGATACTTCTTCTCCACCCCTTGAAAAAACAAAAGGATCTCCCCCTTTAAGCCTTACAACATTTTTACCTTCTTTTGCTAATTTCAAAATAAGAGCATTTGTTTCAGCCTGAGGAACAGAGCACTTCCCACCTCTTTTCCCGACATGGAAAATTTCAGTATTTTTTCCTGCCTTTTTTGTTATTTCATCAGGGATTAAAGCATCATGCACTAACGCATCACAATTTTTTATTAGGCGTAAAGCTTTTAAAGTTAATAGCTCAGGGTCACCAGGACCTGCTCCAACTAAATAAACAATGCCGGGCACAATAATCTCCATTAACAAGTATGGTAGTAGAAGTTAATAGAAATGAAGGTAAATATTGTGAAAGAAAGTTTATTGAAACCAAACAAAAAATTTACTCTCCTGAGTGCTTTTGTCACTCTTCTGAATGATCGATTAAGTGAAAGTATTCTTTTACCCATTTTACCGTCTTTTGTTTTACTTTTTGACTCTAAAGCAAGTACATATGGCTTATTATCATGCACTTACCAATTGGCTCAATTTACAGCTTCTCCTTTCATAGGACTTATGAGTGATAGATATGGCAGAAGACCTGTAACTCTTTTTTGTATTACTGGTTCAGTAATAGGTATATCAATATTATCCTTTACGGTTCTTTTTAATTGGTCAAATTCAATCGCATCTATCCCTTTATTTTTATTATTCCTAGCAAGACTTATTGACGGATTAAGCGGAGGAACTGCAGCTACTGCAACAACAATCCTTGCTGATATTTCAAGTCCTGAAAAAAGAGCAAAAACATTTGGCCTGATTGGTGTAGCTTTTGGTTTAAGTTTTTTCTTAGGAAATATTTTCGTTGTAATTTTTGCAAAAAATACAAATAATAATTTTATAATTCCAGTCTTGATAGCCTCAATCATTCCAATAATAAATTTCATCCTTGTATTTTTTTACCTACCAGAAACCAAGCCTAATAATGACTCAAATAAATCAAAAACTATTTTTAAAAACCCCATAAAACAACTATTTGCAGTTTTCAAGGAAGAAAAGATTAGAAAATTATCATTAGCATTTTTTATCTATTTTATTGCTTTTACTGGATTAACAAATATCCTAATATTTTTCCTTCAAGAATCTTTAGGCTGGACAACCAAAGCATCAAGTGGAACTCTTGTGGTAGTAGGAATTATAGCCATTATTGTTCAAGGAGTACTTATTGGGCCTCTTGTAAAGCAATTCGGAGAAATGAGATTAACTCTTATGGGATCAGGCTTCATTCTTGTAGCATGTTCACTTTTAATAACTGCTCCAAAAGAAAATGCGACAATTAATATTTATTTAGCTGTTTCATTTTTAGCAGTTGGGGCCGGTTTAATTACACCTACCCTAAGAGCACTAATATCAAAGAAATTAGACGATGATAAACAAGGATCAATTCTAAGTAACCTGCAAGGTCTACAGAGTCTTGGGGGGGTTTTAGGAATAGCAATGGCTGGGAGAGTTTATGATAGCTTTGGACCTAAATCCCCTTTCATTGCTGGTTCCATTATCTTAATTTTCATGATATACCTCATTGCAGAAGGTAAAAATAATAATTCCTTTAATCATCAAAAATCAAAAGTATCTTAATGAAAAACCTATCTGATAATTTTATTAATAGAGAATTAAGTTGGATCGAATTCAATAAAAGAGTTCTACTAACTGGCATGGAAAAAGAGTACAAAATCCTAGATAAAGTAAAATTTTGCTCAATTTTTAGTAATAATCTTGACGAATTTTTTATGGTAAGGGTAGCTTCTTTAAAAGCTCAAGTTGAAGCAGGCATTAACAAAAAAAGCATTGATGGACTTACACCTAAAGAGCAATTAAAGAAAATCAATAAAGAAGTAAAAAATTTAACTAATCTTCAAGAAAACTATGTAAATAATGAATTAAATAATGAACTAAAAAAAGAAGGTATAGTTTTAAAAAAATATAAGGATCTTAGTGAAAATCAAAAGAATTGGTGTAATAACTTCTTCAGTTCATCTATATTTCCTTTACTAACTCCATTAGTTGTTGATCCTGCACATCCTTTTCCATTTATAAGTAATTTAAGTCTCAACATAGCTGCTTTAATAAGGAATAACGAGAATTCTAAAAATCAGTTTGTCAGAATAAAAATACCTACAAAAAATATCAATCGATTTCTACAAATTCCTAATGAAATTATTGAAATTAATAATGAAAGTTACCACTTTTTCATAAGTGTTGAAGATTTGATTGCGAATAATATAAACTCTCTATTTAATGGAATGGAATGTATAAATTACTCATTTTTTAGAGTGACAAGAGATGCAGATTTAGAATTAAAAGAACTTGAAGCTGATGATCTTCTTTTAGCAGTTGAACAAAGTTTGCAGAAGAGAAGATTAGGTGGAGACGTAGTTAGATTAGAAGTTGAATCAGATATACCAGAAAACATTCTAAAATTACTCATTGAAAGTATCTCAATACAAGAGGAATATATTTACTTTTGCAAAAGTTTATTAGGCCTTGACGATTTAAATCAGCTGACAAAAATTAATAGAGAAGATTTAAAAGAAAATCTACTAATTGGGAAAACACACCCGCAATTAAAAAATTTAGATTCGCATTCGAACAATAAATTGAATTCTATTTTCAATGTACTCAGAAAAAAAGATGTTCTCCTTCATCATCCATATGACTTATTTAAAACTTCAGTTGAAGAATTCATAAATAGAGCCGCTGATGATCCACTTGTTATGGCCATAAAGATAACTTTATATAGAGTATCAAAGGATTCGCCTATTATCGCAGCTTTAATGAGAGCTGCAGAAAATGGCAAAGAGGTAATGACTCTTGTTGAACTCAAAGCAAGATTTGATGAAGATAATAATATTCAATGGGCAAAGCAATTGGAACAAGCTGGAATTCATGTTGTGTATGGAATTATAGGATTTAAAACACATACAAAAATAGCTTTAATAGTTCGAAAAGAAAAAGGAAGTTTAAGAAATTATTTTCATATTGGAACAGGTAATTATAATTCTAATACTTCTAGGTTTTATACAGATTTAGGATTACTTTCAACAGACCCCGATATTGCATCAGATTTACTTGAATTATTTAACTACTTATCAGGATTTTCTAAACAAAAGTCTTATCAAAAATTGTTAGTATCTCCATCCTCCATGAGAGAAAAATTTATATTTCTCATAAAAAGAGAAATTAAACATGCTGAGGAAGGTAAAAAAGCTGAGATAATTGCAAAAATGAATTCTTTAGTGGACCCGGAAATTATTCAACTACTTTATTTCGCTTCTCAATCAGGTGTAAAAATTACTCTCATCATAAGAGGGATTTGTTGCTTATATCCACAAAGAGAGAATTTAAGTAAAAATATTGAAGTCATAAGCATTATTGGACATTTTCTTGAGCACTCAAGAATTTTCTGGTTTTATAATGATGATAAAAATGAGGTTTTTATTGGGAGTGCCGATTGGATGAAAAGAAACCTTGATAGAAGGATAGAGGCTATTACTCCAATAGAAGATTCAAAATTAAAATCACAACTATACTCACTTTTACAAACATACATTAAGGATGATTATTTTTCATGGAGAATGAAGGAGGATGGCTCTTACGAAAAATTTGCATTTAACTCTACTATTAATAGATCCCAAATTGAGCTAATAAATAAATGACACAAATATTGATTTTTATAACATTTAAAAAAAATACTTAATATTTTAAAAATTTTTATATTTTACAAATCCCAATCGTATCAATCGATTTCAAGAAATTTAGGAAAAAAAAGATTTTTTTGTCTTTAAAGTTTCAACGTAAATATAGTTTTTATTTCAATTTCAGTGCTAGTTTTTTAAAAAATCCATTATTTAGGAGGCCAGGGTGATGGGGATCCCTCTGGAGTCTGCAAAGAGCTTTTCAAATAATATTGATGAGCCTAGATTACCAAACACTGCGGGTAATTCTCGCAAAACAAAACCAGATTTAACAAAATCTTTCAATAGTTCTTCAAAAAATAACTTAGAGAAAGCTAAGTTACCTAAGACAAGGAATGAATTGAGGGATAAAAAATCCAGCTCAACATCTAAACAAAACCAAAAAAGATCAACGCGATTTGTAACTGATTCTATTGGGTATTACCTTTCTAGCATTGGAAGAGTTCCATTATTAACTGGAGAAGATGAAATTGATCTAGCAAAAAAAGTTCAAACCTTAAAAACCCTGATTAAAGAAGTAACAGAAAACAATGAACTATCTGAAGCATTAGCTCTTAAAAGTGATTTTAATGTTAAAGAAAATATAAGCGCTAAAGAGAATGAAGAGATAACTGATCCAAAAAAATCCTTTAAACATGATTTACAGGAAAGTATTTATGGAGGTAAAGAAAACTTTAGTAAAATAGAAAGTCAATCAAAAAATAGTTTTGCAAAATTAATTTCCTGCCTTGAAAGGTATTTTAAAAACTGTGACAAACATGATGAATGGAAACAATTAAAAAGAGGTTTAAGAGCTAGAGACAAAATGATGGAAGCTAATCTAAGACTAGTTGTATCAGTAGCAAAGAAATATCAAAACCAAGGATTAGAACTACTAGATTTAATACAAGAAGGAACGATTGGTCTTGAAAGAGCTGTAGATAAGTTTGACCCAAAAATGGGATATAAATTTTCTACTTACGCCTATTGGTGGATTAGACAAGGAATGACAAGAGCAATAGATAATAGCGCTAGAACTATAAGATTACCAATTCACATTAGTGAAAAACTATCAAAAATGAGGCGAATTTCTAGAGACTTATCTCATCAACTAGGCAGACAGCCAAGCAGGTTAGAAATGGCAATGGCAATGGGAATTGAACAAAAGGATTTAGAGGACTTAATTTCCCAAAGTGCTCCTTGTGCATCCCTAGATGCTCATGCAAGAGGAGAAGAAGATAGAAGTACTCTTGGGGAACTAATTCCTGACCCTAATAGCGAAGATCCTATGGAAGGAATGGATCGATCTATTCTTAGAGAACATTTAAGCAGTTGGCTCGCGCAATTAAATGAAAGAGAACAAGAAATTATGAAAAAAAGATTTGGCTTAGATGGAACGGAAGAATCCACTCTTGCAGCAATAGGTAAAGATATTGGTGTATCTAGAGAAAGAGTCAGGCAATTAGAAGCAAAAGCCTTAAAAAGGCTTAGAATGATGTCAAATTATGATAAGGCAGCCTAACTAAATTGTTAAAAGTTTTTGTAATTTGTATTTATATATTTTCAATATTTTTCTTATCATCAATCTTTGAAAAAGATAAACCTAATGATAATAATGAAATCAAGAGGAAAATAATACATATTGGGATAGGGCCTTTAATACCAATTGCACAATTACTAAAAATTGATCAAAATTCAGCTCTTTTTTTTACAGGAATTATTACATGCCTGGTTCTAATAAATTACAACTATAAAATATTTCCATCAATTGAAGATGTTGATAGAAAAAGTTTTGGAACATTATTTTATTGTTTTAGTTTATTTATTTTAATTTTTCTTTTCTGGGATAAAGATCCTTATTCATTAATTACTGGATTTTTTATAATGACTTTCGGAGATGGCCTAGCAGGTTTAATAGGCAAAAACACGAACTCAAGGAGTTGGATTTTGTTTAAACAAAAAAAATCTTTCTTTGGGACTATAACAATGTTTTTAACAAGCTTGATAGTAATTTCAATAATAGGATATGCCCAAAATAATAATTTTAATTTAAATTATTTTACAATAGCTTTTATTGCCACTCTACTTGAACAGTTTAGTATTTTAGGCATAGATAATTTCATAGTTCCAATCTCATCAGCGTTATGTTTTAATTTCTTTGTGTCTAATTAATAGAATTGTATAAATGTGCGATTAACTCTTTAGTTGTTTCTATATCTATACATGCATCCGTAATACTTCTACCAAACTCAAGATCCTCTTTTTTTAAAAGTTTTTGATTTCCTTCCTTTAAATGACTTTCAAGCATAACTCCTAAAATATTTGTTTCTCCATTACCGAGTTGAGAAGCTACGTTGTTTAAAACTTCAGACTGCTTTCGGTAATCCTTATTAGAATTTCCATGACTACAATCAATCATCACTTTATGAGGAAGATTATATTGCTTTAATTCCGAAGAAATTTTCTGAACATGATGACTTTCAAAATTTGGTCCTTTTGAACCGCCTCTTAAAACTATATGGCCATCTGGATTCCCTGTAGTATTAACAATCGAAGCCATTCCATTATCATTTACACCCAAGAAATGATGCGATCTTGAAGCTGACTGCATCGCATTTATTGCAGTAGTAAAAGAACCGTCCGTTCCATTTTTAAAGCCTATAGGCATTGATAATCCTGATGCCATTTCCCTATGAGTTTGACTTTCAGTAGTCCTAGCCCCTATAGCTGTCCAACTTATCAAATCGGCTATATATTGTGGAACAATTGGATCTAGTAATTCTGTAGCAGAAGGTATTCCACGAGTTGCTAGATATAAAAGTAAACTTCTTGCCCTTCTTAAACCAGTATTAATATCATAAGAATGATCTAGATGAGGATCATTTATAAGTCCCTTCCAGCCAATAGTTGTTCTTGGTTTCTCAAAATATACTCTCATGATTATTTCTAATTTATCTTTATAAATTTCTCGAAAATTTTGAATATAGTTTGAATATTCTTTTGCGGCCTCTAGATCATGAATTGAACATGGACCAACAATAACTAAAAGCTTCTGATCATTATGATGCAAAATATTTTGTATCGATTTTCTTGTTTTAGATACTGTATTAGCAGAGGTATGATCTAAAGGTATATCATTATGTAATCTGCTTGGAGGTATTAATGGACGTGTTTCGACAACATGTAAATCTGATGTCTTTTCTAAAGCTGGATTATTTGATGATGTCTGCATTGATTAATTAAGAAGTTTGAATATTTAAAAAAGCATTTATGAATACTCTCCTTTTCAATATTAAAAATAACAATAGATCAGGTATTAAACCTTACTAATGAAGAATTTGGAAACATTGCTAAAAGATTATGCAGACCATGTAGCTGACAGAGCTGCAAAAGGAATACCTCCTTTACCTTTAAATGCTGAGCAAACAAATTGTGTTACAAAATTATTGGAACAAGATAGTAATTACGATTCATCATATTTACTTGATTTACTTATAAACAGAGTACCACCGGGAGTTGATGAAGCTGCTTATATAAAAGCGAGCTGGCTTACAGCTATTGTTAATTCCGAAAAATATTGCAAATCAATAAACCCTGAAAAAGCAATTGAAATACTAGGGACAATGATAGGAGGATATAATGTAAATTCTTTGGTTGAAATACTTAAAGGAAAAAATAATTTACTAGCTAAAAAAGCAGCAGAAGTTTTAAAAAATATTATTCTTGTTTACGATGCAGCTAATGAAATTTATGAATTATCTCAAGATAATATCTATGCAAAAGAGGTAATTAATAGTTGGGCAAATGCAGAATGGTTCAAAAATAAAAAAGTTCTAGAGAAAGAAATTACTTGTTTAGTGTTTAAAATTGACGGAGAGACAAACACAGATGACTTATCTCCGGCTGTACATGCAACAACACGCCCAGATATACCAATGCATGCATTGGCTATGCTGGAATTTAAAAAACCAGACGGACTAAAAATTCTCGAAAATTTAAAAAAACAAAATTTACCTATAGCTTATGTTGGTGATGTTGTTGGAACAGGGAGTTCCAGAAAATCTGCTATTAATTCTCTCATTTGGCATATAGGTGAAGATATCCCTTTTGTTCCAAACAAAAAAACAGGTGGAATAATAATTGGTAGCAAAATAGCCCCAATTTTCTTTAATACTGCACAAGATTCAGGAGCTTTACCAATAGAAGCTGACGTATCTCATTTGAAAACAGGAGATGTTATTAAAATATATCCTTATGAAGGCATTATTAACAAAATTGAAAAAGAGTTAAATACTGAAGAATTAATAAGCAAATTTGACTTGTGTCCATCAACCCTTACTGATGAAATTCAAGCTGGCGGCAGAATTAATCTTATGATTGGAAGATCTCTTACGGACAAAATTAGAAATAAATTAGATTATCAACCGAGTAAAATATTTATCCGACCACAAAATCCAAAAGAAAGTAATTCTGGCTTTACTCAAGCTCAAAAAATAGTAGGAAAAGCATGCGGTTTATATGGGGTTAGGCCCGGAATGACCTGTGAACCAATTATGACCACAGTTGGCAGTCAAGATACTACTGGCCCAATGACTAGAGATGAACTGAAAGAATTAGCTTGTTTAGGATTCACAGCAGATTTAGTGATGCAAAGTTTTTGTCATACAGCTGCATATCCTAAACCAGTAGATATAGTTACCCATAAAGAATTACCTGATTTTATATCTCAAAGAGGTGGTGTAGCTCTTAAACCCGGAGATGGCATAATTCATAGCTGGCTTAACAGAATGCTTCTCCCTGATACTGTTGGCACAGGTGGAGATAGTCATACAAGATTCCCTCTTGGCATTTCATTCCCTGGAGGCTCAGGCATTGTTGCCTTTGCCGCTGCGATAGGATCAATGCCATTAAATATGCCGGAATCTGTTCTTGTTAAATTCAAAGGAGAATTATTACCAGGAATTACTTTAAGAGATTTAGTCAATGCAATACCTCTCGTCGCAATTAAAAAAGGACTCTTAACTGTTGAGAAAACAAATAAGAAAAATATATTTAACGGGAAAATTATGGAAATTGAGGGATTACCTAACCTAAAACTTGAAAAAGCTTTTGAACTAACTGATGCTACTGCAGAACGCTCATGTGCTGGTAGCACTATACTTTTATCCCAAGAAACTGTTCGAGAATACTTAAGAAGTAATATCTGCCTTCTTGAAAAAATGATTGAGAGCAATTATGAAGATTCAAAATCGATTTCAAGAAGAATAAATGATATGAAAAATTGGTTAATAAATCCTGAACTAATTCAGCCAGATAAGAATGCCAAGTATCAAGAAATCATTGAAATTGATTTAGCAAAAGTAACACAGCCTATAGTTGCTTGCCCTAACGATCCTGATAATGTAAAAGAAATAACTGATGTCTGTAATACAAATATTGACGAGGTTTTTATAGGTTCTTGCATGACAAATATTGGTCACTACAGAGCAGCTGCAAAAGTTCTTGAAGGTGTAAAAAATTTAAAAGCTAAATTATGGATATGTCCTCCAACAAAAATGGATGAAGAAACTCTAAAAGCTGAAGGTTACTATAAAATATTTGAAAATTGTGGTGCAAGATTAGAATTGCCAGGCTGTTCTTTATGTATGGGAAATCAAGCCAGAGTAAATGAAGGATCAGTAGTGTTTTCAACTAGTACAAGAAATTTTGATAATAGACTCGGGAAAAATGCTCAAGTATTTTTAGGAAGTGCAGAATTAGCAGCAGTTTGCGCACTGCTTGGAAAAATTCCTGAAGTAGAAGAATATCAGGATATTACTAAAGATAAAATTAATCCATATTCAGATGAACTTTATCGTTATCTTCAATTTGATGAAATACACGATTTCAGTTTGTCAAAGTGATCATGGATTATGCCGAACCTTATAAGAGAAAATATTCAAAAAACCAGTAATAATTCTTCTCCTAGTATCAAAAAATTATTAAGACAAAGATCTCTCGTAGTTGTATTGTCGCTTTTATTAACAGGTTTAGGAGCTTCAATTACAAGCATATTTTTTAAAACTGGAATCTACTTTATTAATAATTGGAGATTAGCACTTTTAGACCAATTCCCATCGATTGCAATATTACCAATTTTTGGAGCTGTAGGAGGAGCAATTGCGGGATGTTTGATCAAGAATATAGCACCTGCTGCAAAAGGTTCAGGTGTGAGTCAAATCATGGGTTTCTTAAGACATAAAAAAGTGCCAATGAATATAAAAGTAGGATTAGTAAAGCTCGCATCAGGAATTATCGCTATTGGTAGTGGGTTCCCTTTAGGCCCAGAAGGTCCATCAGTACAAATGGGAGGCTCAGTTGCTTGGCAAATGGCAAAATGGCTCAAAGCTCCTACAGCATTCAGAAGAGTAATAGTAGCAGCAGGTGGTGGCGCTGGAATAGCTGCAGTTTTTAGCGCTCCATTAGGAGGATTTGTTTATGCGATAGAAGAGTTATTAAACTCTGCAAGACCAGTAATTTTGCTATTAGTAATAATTACAACTTTCATCGCAGATTCCTCTGCTGATATTATTCAAGCCTTGGGTTTAGACCCTAAAGCAGGAGGCTTTGATTTTAACCTAGGATTTTTGATTCAAAAAGAATATGACCCATCAGTTCTTTTCTTACCTATAGATTTTATATACCTAGTTTTACTAGGAATAATTATTGGGATCTTTGCGGAATTGTACAGCAGATATGTTTTGTTAATGCAAAATCTTGGGAAAAAGTGGTATAAAAATAAATTTGTTTTAAAAATGAGTATATGTGGACTTATTTTAGGAAGTATCTATTCTTTTTTACCCAGTACATTTCATAATTTAGATGAATTACAGAAAATAATAGCTGAGCAAAATACAAGTATTGGAATTGCTTTATTAGCAGTTTTAGTATTATTTATTACGACAGGTTTAGCTGCAGCATCTGGAGCTCCTGGAGGATTGTTTTATCCAATGCTTACATTAGGAGGGTCAATCGGACTAATAATGGGGAGCTGGGTAGAGATTGCAACAGGACATGCACCTAGTACATACATTTTTGCCGGGATGGGAGCTTTCGTAGCAGGATGTTCGCGAACACCAATAACAGCTATGTTTTTAGCTTTTGCCTTAACAAAAAATTTATTAATAATGAAACCTGTCTTGATCAGCTGCATTGCGAGTTTCTTGATAGCAAGAGCTTTTAACGAAGAATCAATTTACGAAAGACAAATACAAATAGAATTAGAAGACTAGGAAATTTTTTTCAATCAAAAACAGCAGTTTTGCTGTTATAAACAAATACTTGGTGATTTAGATGTAATCTAACCGCTCTTGCTAGAGCTATCCTTTCAATATCTCTTCCTTTTCTAATCAAATCATCAACTTCATCCCTATGACTAACATTAACTGTGCATTGCTCTATTATCGGGCCTTCATCAAGATCTTCAGTAACATAGTGTGCAGTAGCACCTATTAATTTCACACCTCTCTTCCATGCTCGATGATATGGCTGCGCACCTTTAAATGCAGGTAAGAAAGAATGATGAATATTTATTATTGAAGAAAACTTTTTTAAAAAAGAGTCGCTCAAAATTTGCATATATTTGGCTAGAACAACAAGATCAATTTGATATTCTTTGAGCAAATGTAAAATTTGATCTTCAACATCAGATTTATCAATATTAAAAGTATCAATATGGAAAAATTTTGCATTAAAGTCATTTGCAATAATTTCAAGATCAGAATGATTTGAAATTATTAACGGCACCTTCATTTTGAGTTCCCCATTTCTTACTCGCCAAAGTAAATCAATCAAACAATGATTTTGTTTGCTCACGAAAATAGAAACATTTGGAATTTCATCTGAATAATTTACGCTAAATTTTCCATTAACTTCTGCTGTAATTTTCTCAAATTGATTATAAATTTCATCTCTATTAAAAGATGCATTTTTACTATTCCATTCAATTCGACTGAGAAATAAACCCGCATCTTGATCTGTATGATGATCAGAATGTTTGATATTGCCACCATAATTTGAAATCCAACTTGTAAGTTTACTTACAAGACCAGGACGATCGGGACAAACAATTTTGAATATAATTGAAGGATGTTCCAAAAAATTTTAACTTTTTTAGTCAAATAAACAATTGTATTTAATATATCAATGAAAAGCTTAAAAGAAAATTGTCAAAATGCACACGTACTTATTATTGGATCAGGAATTATAGGGAAATTTAACGCTTTAGAATTATCGGAATTAGGGTTTCAGATAACCATTATAGATCCAACTCAACATAAAAATAGTAGCAATGCAGCTTTAGGACTTCTAATGGGTAATATGTATCAAAAAAGGAAGGGTAGAAGTTGGTATCTAAGGAAACAAAGCATAGAATTATGGCCAAAATGGTTAAAATTCCTGCAAGAATTTAATAATGAATTAAATATCGCAAAACCGTTAATAAAACTAACTACAAATGAAGAAACGTTTAAAAAATTAGAGAAATTTATTAAAGAAAATAACGATCCAGACTTAAAAATTTTAGAAAGAGACTCAATTCTAATTAAAAATATAAATAAAGCCTTTCAAACAAGAAATATAAAGGGAATGATTTCATTAAAAGATGGCAGAATAGATGCTGTATCTTTACTAAAGACATTAGATACCTATCTAGAAAATAAAAAAGTAGATTTTTTAGAAGACGAAATTATAAAAATTCGAAAATCAAACAATCAATGGATTGCTACATCTAAAACGAAAAAAGAAATCAAATCTGATGTAATTATTTTGTGTAATTCTTTAAAAACGATTGATTTAATCGATAGCCTATCTCACAACATCAAATTAAAACCTGTTTTAGGTCAAGCTATAGAAGTTGGAATCAATGATACAGAAGTTGATTTATTTTCACTCCCAAAACAATTCAATATAAATGGCACAAATATAATTCCAATATCAAAAAATAAACTTATTATCGGTTCAACTGACGAATATAGTACTAAACCAGAAGAAAATATTTTTGAGAAACTAACAAAATTTATTGATGAACAACCAAATTGGCTTAAAAGAGGACACATAACAAAACAATGGTATGGAATAAGGTCAAGACCAATTGGGGAACCTTCACCAATAATGAAGAATTTAAAAGATGGTCTAGTTATTTGTACAGGTTTTTATAAAAATGGAATTTTACTTGCTCCAGCCTGTTCTAAATGGGTTGCACATGAAATTAAAAATTACCTTTCCTAATCTTTTGATTCAGTAAAATCTGCGTCAATTACATCATCTTCACCTTTGTCATTGGAATCGTTCTGATCAGAACCACCTGCTGAACCAGGTGTTGGAGGCTGATTACCAGGTTGCTGATAAACAGATGAACCAACTGCATAGAGTTCTTGCTGAAGCTCTTCAAGAAGTTTTTTCATGGATTCATAATCTTCTTTTGATGTTGCCTCTTTTAATGCATTGCTTTTTTCTTCAACCTTAGACTTTGCTGCTGCATCAATTTTGTCTCCCAGTTCACCAAGTTGCTTCTCAGTCTGATATACAAGAGTTTCAGCTTGATTTTTTAAATCAATTTTTTCTCTTTTTTCTTTATCTACAGATGCATTTGATTCTGCATCTTTTACCATTTTTTCTACCTCATTATCCGATAAAGTAGAAGCACCAGTAATAGATATACTTTGTTCTTTTCCACTCCCCTTGTCTTTCGCAGTAACACTAAGAATACCATTTGCATCAATATCAAATGTCACTTCAATTTGAGGAACACCTCTTGGTGCCGAGGGTATACCATCCAATCTAAAAGTTCCTAAACTTTTATTATCAGAAGCCATTTCTCTCTCTCCCTGTAATACATGAATTTCTACATTTGTTTGCCCATCTACAGCAGTTGAATATGTCTCAGTTTTTTTCGTAGGTACTGTAGTATTGCGATTTATCATTTTTGTCATAACTCCGCCTAAAGTCTCAACCCCTAAAGAAAGTGGAGTAACATCGAGCAACAATATATCTTTAACCTCACCTGCTAAAACACCACCCTGAATAGCAGCTCCTACAGCAACTACTTCATCAGGATTTACAGTTTGATTAGGCTCTTTACCTATTATTTTTTTTACTAAATCTAAAACAGCAGGGATTCTAGAAGAACCACCAACCATTACAACCTCATCTATTTCACTAGTAGAGATTTTTGCATCATTAATAGCTCTCTCTACTGGAGTTTTGCACCTATCAATTAAAGAAGCTGCTAATTCCTCAAATTTTGCTCGAGTTAGGTTCAAGTCCAAGTGTTTTGGCCCTTCAGGAGTTGCTGTGATAAAAGGTAAATTTATTTCACTTTGCGTAGCATTTGAAAGCTCAATTTTTGCTTTCTCTGCTGCTTCAGTCAATCTTTGTAAAGCTTGCTTATCTTGTCTAAGATCAATTCCTTCATTTGATTTAAAAGTACTAGCTAAATGATCTACGATGCACCTATCAAAATCATCACCACCAAGATGGGTATCTCCAGATGTAGAAAGAACTTCAGTCACTCCATCACCAGCTTCAATAACTGATACATCAAATGTTCCTCCCCCTAAATCAAAAACAAGTATTTTTTCATTTTCTTTATCCAAACCATAAGCAAGAGCTGCAGCAGTTGGCTCATTAACTATTCTGAGAACTTCTAAACCTGCAATCTTTCCTGCATCTTTTGTAGCTTGTCTTTGAGAATCATTAAAATAAGCTGGTACAGTAATTACAGCCTGAGTAACTTTTTCACCAAGATATTTTCCCGCATCATCAGCTAACTTTCTTAAAACCTGTGAACTTACCTCTTCCGGTGAAAATTGCTTATCCAAAATAGGGCATTTTAATTTGACACTAGAACCAGATTTTTCAACAGAGTAACTAACCTCTTTAGATTCTTCATTAACTTCGTCAACTCTTCTACCAACAAAACGCTTTGCAGAATAAAAAGTATTTTCAGGATTCATAACTGCTTGTCTTTTTGCAATTTGTCCAACAAGCTGATCTTGATTTTTTGTATATGCAACAACTGATGGAGTAGTTCTGAAACCCTCGGCATTTGCTATTACAGTGGGTTTACCACCTTCCATTACAGCGACACAACTATTAGTTGTTCCTAAATCGATTCCTACAACCTTACCCATGGGTAAATTCTCATATTTGATATTCTCCATAATCGGTCATCGGCGTCATTATTGTTACTCAAAGACGGGGAGTGGTTCCCGAACAGATCGTAATTTTTAAAAAAAAATTCTAAAAAATGATTACAAGTAAAACATCTTTTATTGCATTAATTGGCAATCCAGTAAACCATTCTTTATCACCAATTATGCAAAATGCTGCACTTGAATATTTAGGCCTAGATTTAATTTATATTGCGATACCTTGTAAAGATGAAGATTTAAAATTAGTGCTCAATTCTTTGAAAAAAATTAATTGCAAGGGTTTAAACATTACAATTCCCTACAAAGAAAAAGTATTTGACCTTTGTAGTGAAATTTCCCCTATTGCTAAGAAACTTAAAGCAATTAATACCCTTAAATTAAATTCTGAACAAAAATGGAGTGCAACTAACACAGATGTAGAGGGATTTATTTATCCATTGAAAACCGTAAATTTAACAAAAAAACAATCGATGGTTCTTGGATCTGGGGGTGCTGCAAGATCTGTAATACAGGGATTAATAAACTTAAATTTATCAACAATTACAGTAGTATCCCGTAACAAATCATCACTAGATGCAATAATAAAAAATTTCGGAAATCAAATTGAAATTCATGGTTTGTTAAATAATGATAATCAGACTCAAAATTTAATTGAAGAAGCAGACTTAATTGTAAATACAACACCAATAGGAATGAAAACAATTACAAATGAAGCAAATGTTTTGCCATATGGTGAGACTTTTTGGAGATCTCTTAGTTCTAAAACAATTGTTTACGATTTAATATATAATCCTGCTCCAACTCCATTATTAAAATTTAGCGCAAAAAAAGGATGCATTACTATCGATGGTTTACAAATGCTTGTTGCTCAAGGAGTAAAATCATTATCATTCTGGACAAATGGTTTAGAAGTTCCATTTCACATCATGAATGATGCATTAAAAAAATATCTTAAAAAAATTGATCCTAATTTTTAAGAAACTGCCCTTCGTAATGTATCGTTAGTAATGAACAGACGCTCATCACATCAATTTATGAGCCAAAGACCTTGTCTGAAACTATGAATGATCAAAAACCTTATTACGAAACCATGTACATCCTCCGCCCAGATATTGCGGAAGATGAAGTAAATAATCACATTGATAAATACAATCAACTTTTAGAAGAATTTGGCGGTACTATTCTTGATAGCCAAATGAGGGGTAAAAGAAGATTAGCTTATCAAATTGGTAAACATAGAGAAGGTGTTTACGTCCAATTGAGTCATCAAGGGGATGGGCAACATATTTTCAAAATAGAAAAAGCAATGAGACTAAGTGAAGATGTTATTAGATATATGACTGTTAAACAAGAGGGGCCTTTACCAACCCCAAGACCCTCAAATAAGAGTTCAACTCAAGTAGAAAATAATGATAATCCTGAAACTAAAGTTGAATCTAAGGAAAAGCAACCAGTAACAAGCCCAGATACTTCAATTTCAGAAAAAGTCAATACTGAAGTAAAAGACAATACAGAATCTTAAATATCAATCACTTGTTTTTTGATTTAATTCTGCCCATATTTTATTAGACATACCCCAAAGATAAATAAAACCCTCGGCTAGAGAGTGATCAAATCCATCATCTTGGCTATAAGTTGCCAAATCTTCTCTATAAAGTGAATTATTTTCTGAGATTCTTCCTATTACTATTGCATTCCCTTTATAAAGTCTAATCTTTACTCTTCCATTAACTGAAGTTTGAGTCGATGCAATAAAAGCATCTAAACTATCCTTGAGTGGGCCAAACCAAAAACCTTGATAAACTAATTGACCCCATTTTTTGTCTACTATTCCTTTAAAATCGATTACGTCTGGATTTAATGTTATGCTTTCTAATTCCTTATGAGCTTTGATTAAAAGTAAAAGACCGGGCGTTTCATAAATCTCTCTACTTTTAATTCCTACTACTCGATCTTCAATCATATCTATTCTTCCAAAACCATGAGCACCTGCAAGATCATTCGCTTTTTTAATAATCTCTACTGGAGTTAAAAATTCTTTATTAATTCCAACTGGGAATCCATTTTTGAAAACTATCTCTATATCTTGAGGAGAATCAGGCGAATTATGAATTGATGAAGTCAATTTAAAAATTTCTTCAGGTGGTTCTTGCATTGGGTCTTCTAGTAAACCAGCTTCGATACTCCTGCCAAGTAAGTTAACGTCTATTGAGTATGGTGATTTTTTTGATACTGGTGCAGGAATACCAAATTTTTCTCCATACATAATTGCCTCTTCCCTACTCATATTCCACTCCCTTGCAGGAGTAATTATTTTCAAATCAGGGCCTAAAGAGTTAATTGCTAAATCAAATCGAACCTGATCATTACCTTTACCAGTACATCCATGAGCTACTGCATCAGCGTTAATCTCTCTCGCAGTATTTACAAGATTTTCCGCAATTAAAGGTCTAGCAAGAGCTGTAGATAAAGGGTATTTATCTAAATATAATGCATTTGTCCTAATAGCTGGAAAAGCGTATCTCTCAACAAAAGTATTAACTAAATTACCAATGATTGATTTAGATGCTCCAGAATTTAAAGCTTTTTGCCTAATAGATTCCAAATCTTCACCTTGTCCAAGATCTGCAACAAAAGCAACAACTTCGGAAATTCCATATTCATTCTTTAGATATGGAATACAAACGCTAGTATCAACGCCTCCAGAATAAGCTAGTACGATTTTTTTTATCTGCTGCATCTAAATTTCTCCATAAATTTAAATTTTTCAAGTAGCTAAGAAAACTTTGTAAAAACTAATATTATTGTAACTAAAAGAGCTGGACCAAATACTAGGCACAAGAGAACAAAGTTATTAATTAATAAAACATTGGGATTCAAGTAACCAATAATTTTAAATAATCCAGACAATAAAACTGAAATTAGCCAAATAAATACGTATTTTAAATTTCCTTTATCAAACAAAGTTTTTTGAGTAGATCATTATGTATTATCTTATATATAGAACATTTATTTTAATGGATTCAAATAAACTAAAAATTAGATTAGATGATATTTCTGAAGTTAACCCTGCTTTAACTTGCTACCACAGAAATGATCCAGCTCCAGTTTTGCCATTAAGAGATGAACCAGATCTACTATCTTGGCTAGAAAATACAGGAAGGCTTATTACTGAAAAAGAGGGAGATTCACAAGAAATTAGTACGATAGAAGAGGAGGAACTCTCAGCACTTATGGGAGAAAAAGAAGATTATAAAACTGAAGATGAGCCTTCAGAAGATGATTGGGAAGATTAAAAAGTTTAACTTTAAATCATTATTAATATTAAATACTTTCGCTCTAATAACTACTTCCTTTTTTTTTAATAGTTTTATTTTTATAGGAGTTTATATTTTATTTTTTATTATTTCCTTATTCTCGACAAGAAATGGTTTAGAAATAATAAAAAAATTAAAATTATTTCAAAACATTAGAGATGAAGGCCCTATTAAACACTACAAGAAAAGTAATACCCCAACAATGGGAGGAATTTTTATCATATTACCTTTTTTAATTTTTCTTTTAACAATAAATTTTCATTTAAATTCTATAGAATTATTTATCTTATTATTTACTATTCTTGGATTTTTTATTATTGGCTTTTTAGATGACTACTTAAGCATTAAAAACAAGGAAAATACAGGGTTAAAAGCAAAAGAAAAATTCATATTACAAAGTCTCATCGCAATAACTTTTATATATTTTGCATATGAAAAAAATTTATTAAATCCAATAATTGAAGTATCTGAATCATGGGGAATAAATACACATATTCTAATATTTCCCATTGCTTTTTTAGTATTAGTTGGTATGAGTAATTCAGTAAATTTATCTGATGGACTAGATGGACTATCGGCTGGATGTAGTGCAATTGTTTTTTATGGATTGGGAACAGAAATATTAATAAAAAACGAGAATGAGCTTATTATTTTTAGTATCTTATGTTATTCAATGTCGGGCATATGTTTAGGATTTCTCAAATACAATGGTTATCCTGCAAAAATATTTATGGGTGACACAGGATCTTTGAGTCTTGGTGCAATTCTAGGTTCTATAGCATTATTAACAAATAGCATTTTTACCTTATCTATTTTCTCAGGAATCTTCCTCATTGAATCTTTATCAGTAATAATTCAAGTAGGGTTTTTTAAAATTACAAAAAAATTATTTCATCATGGGAAACGGATATTTTTAATGGCTCCTCTGCATCACCATTATGAACTTAAAGGAATTAAAGAAGAAAAAATAGTTGAAAATTTTTGGAAAATCAACATATTACTTGTAATTTTAGGTATAGTTTTAAAAATCAATCTATAAAAAATTTGTTATGAGTTTTTTTACATGGAAAGATAATGGATTAACAAGTGACTGTTCTAGTCTTGATGCAATGGCATCAAGATTTGAAGAAACTGCTAAGTTAATGAAAAAACTATCTAAAAAAGGCTTTAGACTAAAGAAAACACAAAACAATCAATTAATTATTCACACTGATCCTAAAATATTTGATCAATGGGGTTTTATAAGTGAAGAACTTCCTTTTAAACAACTCTGTTTAATACTAGATGAAGAATCACGATTGGAACTTAACAACTCTTCTGTAAGTATTGATAAATAGTTGCGAACATGAGTATTCCAACTAAAGTGCCTATTTACACCTTCAATTCCATTTCTACTCCATAATTTCCACTGAGTATTATTAGCAATTCCTTTTTCAAGGCTAACTTTCAACATATTAATATCAGTAACATTGACTAAAAGTCCATTTTCACATTTTGAGCAAATTTCTTTAGGTCCTCCATCGTCTGTTGATATTATTGGCAATCCACATGAAGAAGCTTCAAGAAGAGTTAAACCAAAAGGCTCTGTTAAAGCTGGATTGACAAATACACCACCCCTACTAGCAGCCCATCTATATAAAGAGGGTATCTGACTTGGAAGATGCTTTTTTGGATAAGCTACCTTTCCGTACAAATTATATTTATCAATGGTTTCAAAAATATTATGGAAAACATCTTTTTGTTGAGAATCAAGTTTTGAAGTACTATCTCTACAACCTAAAATCAGAATTAAATTAGTTTTTCTCTTTAATTTTTCAGATCTTCCGTAGGCCTCAATTAAAGAAGGAATATTTTTTCTTCTTACAGCTCTAGAAATAGCCAATAATGGAGGTTTTGTTAAATCCTTTAAAAAAGGTTTCATCATATTATCAATTTCAGCTGTCTCTGTTGTTGAGTGAATATGGTGAAACTTATTATGATCAACCCCAGGCGGAATTACTCTCGCTTTGTGAGGTGAAAAAGAAAAATATTGAGAATATTGATAAACTGACTCTTGCTTAGTACTTGTTACAACAATATCCGCAGATTTAAGGGCTTTTTCTTCTGCCTCAATTCTTTTACTTATGGAATAAAGCTTTTCTATTTGATTAGTTTTTAAACCAGTATCAAGTAATTTCCTTTGTTTTTCTCTCCCTAAGGAATGTCCAGTAAAAATAAACGGAACATTTAATGATTTACTTAGTTTAACTCCTACATATCCAGCATCTGCATAATGAGCATGAATAAAATTAGGCTTGTTATTTTTATAGTGAGAAATAAGGCTTTCAGTTAATTCATCTAAATAAGGCCAAAGTAATTCCTTTCTTAAATATTTATTAGGTCCAAATCTAAATCTTAAAATTCTAGCTCCAGGTTCTACAAATTCTTCTTCTTCTGAATAGTCACTATCTACTTTAGTATCATTGATTAAACGAGTCACTAAATCTACTCTGTCAACATCAGAAGTATTAGCCAAACTTTTTACTAACTCTAAAACGTATTGTGTTTGCCCCCCAGTATCTGCATCCCTACCTAATTCAAGATTTTTTGAGCGTATCAAACCATGCAAATGCAAATGTAAAAACTTAAGCCTCATTCAGCAAATCCTCAGATCAATCGCCATTAATACAAATAAGCTGAATTTCCAAAAGAAATCTAAAGAAAGCATTATGATTTAAAAGTTTTTATTCAACAATTTTTAAAAAGCCTTTTCATAACTAGTTTTATACAGCCTTAAAGAAGACTTTGATTTTGCTCAGATAATTAATATACAAAGAAATACAACAGAGATTTTTTATTTAAGAACCTTTTTAAGATATTTTGCTGTATGGCTATTGGGATGTTTAGCAACATCCTCAGGAATACCTTCTACAATAATTTCGCCACCTTTATCACCTCCATCAGGACCTAAATCAATTATCCAATCCGAACATCTAATTACATCTAAATTATGTTCAATAACAATTACAGAATTACCTTTGTCTACCAAACGTTGTATCACATCCATTAATTTATGAACATCATAAAAACTTAAACCTGTAGTTGGTTCATCAATCAAATATAGAGTTTTTCCAGTAGCCCTTTTAGATAATTCTGTAGCCAACTTAACTCTTTGAGCCTCTCCACCAGATAATGTAGGAGCTGGTTGGCCTAATTTGACATATCCCAAGCCAACGTCTACCAATGTAGATAATCTATCAGCAGCTTGAGGTATGGCAGAAAAAGTTTCTGCAGCTTGTTCAACAGTCATTTCTAAAACATCAGATATATTAAAACCTTTATATTTAACCTGAAGAGTTTCCCTATTAAAACGAGCTCCTTTGCAGACTTCACATTGAACATATACATCAGGTAAAAAATTCATTTCGATAACATTAACTCCCTGACCTTTACACGCTTCACATCTTCCTCCTTTAACATTAAAACTAAATTGACCAGCCTGATAACCCCTTGCTTTTGCCTCCACTGTCGAAGTAAATATCTGCCTTATAGGATCAAAAGCACCTGTATAGGTAGCAGGATTTGATCTTGGTGTTCTCCCTATTGGAGATTGATCAATAACAATAACTTTATCAATTGCCTTTATACCCTTTAACTCTTTTACCCCTTGTGGAAAAGGAACTTTTAATCCTAGAGAATGGCATAAAGCAGGGTGAAGTAATTCATTAATCAAGGTACTTTTACCACTGCCGCTTACACCAGTTACAGAAACTAATCTTCCCAAAGGAAATTCCACAGATATATTCTTTAGATTATTTTTAGAGCAATTATTTAAAATTAAACTTTTTTTCACAGATGATCTACGTTCTTTTGGTGTAGGAATCGACTTCCTACCACTGAGATAAGCTCCAGTTAATGACCTCTCTGATTTCAAAACATCTTGATATGATCCTTTAGCAATAATTTCCCCTCCATAAACACCTGCCCCTGGACCAATATCTACTAGATAATCTGCAGATTTCATAGTGTCTTCATCATGCTCAACAACAACCAAAGTATTTCCTAAGTCTCTTAAACTTTTTAATGTTTCTAATAATCTGTCATTATCTCTCTGGTGTAAACCTATACTTGGCTCATCTAATACATATAAAACGCCAGTAAGACCTGCACCTATTTGAGTAGCCAGTCTAATGCGCTGAGCCTCACCACCAGACAAAGTCATGGCTGGTCTATCTAAAGTTAAATAATCTAAACCTACATTAATTAAAAACTTCAATCGTAGACGAATCTCTTTTAAAACTAATTCTCCTATCTGCTTTTGTTTTTCTGATAAAGATATATTTTCCTTCTTGGTGTTACTTAATCCCATGATTCGCTCGATTTGACTTAAGGTTTCAGAAATACTTATAGATGTTAAATCAGTGATGTTGTAGGGACCAATTTTAACGGCTAAAGCCTCAGGTCTTAATCTTTTGCCAGAACATGTTTTACAAGGGACTAATTCTAAGTACTTTTCTAACTTTTGTTTAACTGATTCTCCATTAGCCTCATTCAATTGCCTTTCTAGTATTGGTAAAATACCTTCAAAAGGCCTTTCAAAACCACTAGAAGTTTTAAAACGACTATCAGCTTGAATTAATATTGGTTTATCTGATCCTAAAAGAAGTACTTTTTTTTGCAAATCACTTAAATCTTTCCAAGGAGTTTTTAATTCAAAACCATAAGCTTGTCCTACAGAATATAGTAATGAGAAATAATAAGTATTATCTTTTTCACTCCAAGGAGCTATTGCTGCATAAACAGGTAATGTTTTATCTGGTATAACTCTATCGGCAGTAAATTTTTTTAAATAGCCGATGCCATGACAATCTGGACAGGCCCCATATGGGCTATTAAAAGAAAATAATCTTGGAGAAAGCTCCTCTACAATAGATCCATGTACAGGACAAGCATAATTTTCTGAGTATAATTTTTCTCTCTCTAAGTTAGGAGGTAAGTTTTCTCCTTTTTTTGGCACAACTTCTACTATTGCTAAACCATCACCTCTTTTGAGACAAGTTTGAAGAGAATCATTCAATCTTTCTTGTATTCCATCTCTTGCAATTAATCTATCAACTACTACCTCAATATTATGAATTTGATTTTTATCTAATTCAATACTATCGGCAAGTTCTCTAACCTCGCTATTAATTCTTACCCTAGCAAAGCCCTCAGCAGCTAATC
The DNA here is from genome assembly GCA_000634115.1 of Prochlorococcus sp. scB241_528O2. GTDB lineage: Bacteria > Cyanobacteriota > Cyanobacteriia > PCC-6307 > Cyanobiaceae > Prochlorococcus_A. Next base: position 44,877 of record JFLJ01000175.1, read on the forward strand.
CACTTATTAATTTTGTATGTGTTCCTTTCTTGCCCCTTACAACAGGGGCCAATAATTGGTATCTTGTGCCTTCTGGTAATAAAAGAATTTGATCAACCATTTCGTCAATTGTTTGAGGCGCAATTGGAATCCCACAGTGATGACAATGTGGCTCACCGGCACGGCCAAACAACAATCTTAGATAATCTTGTATCTCTGTTACTGTTCCAACTGTTGATCGAGGGTTATGACTTGTAGATTTTTGATCGATTGAAATAGCAGGCGACAAGCCCTCAATATTGTCAACATCCGGTTTATCTACTTGACCCAAAAATTGCCTTGCGTATGCTGAAAGACTCTCGACATATCTTCTTTGACCTTCCGCAAAAATCGTATCGAAAGCTAAAGAACTTTTACCACTTCCACTAACTCCAGTAAAAACTATAAATTTATTCCTAGGTAGGGAAAGATCAATATTTTTTAAATTATGCTGACGAGCACCCCTAATATTTATTGAATTATCTTGTTCAAAACTATTATCGATTTTTATAACCATGTTTAAATCTATTATTGATTTAAAAAGGTTATTATAGTGGAATTTTTTCTAATTTATGCAGCTGCCCTCTCAATAAGTTTAGAAGCGTAATCATTTGCTTCGCCAAAACCTCCCCCAATAAGATCTATTAATTCATTTTTTCTTTGTTTTTTTGTAGTTAGTTTTGATATTGAAGTATAAGTTATTCCATCAATTACATCTTTATAAACTTTAAAATGAGCTACTCCCCTAGCAGCTAGAAAAGGCTGATGTGTAATACATAAAACTTGTTGCTCTTTGGAAATTTCCTTTATTAACTCCACCAAAGAAAACAAAGATTTACCACTTAAACCATTATCTATTTCATCTAAAAAGAAGGTATTTGGTTTTTTTGAAATACTAGATTTAATCGCCAACAAAAATCTTGACATTTCTCCACCTGAAATAACACTTGATAGAGGGGCAAGATTCTGATCAGGATTAGCTGAGAACAAGAAATTTATATTATCAATTCCATCACAAGAAGGACTACATTTAGAAAAGTGAATAGAAAAATTTGCGTTTTCTAATCCTAGATTTCTTAAAATGGATATTACTGAATATTGTAGTTTTTTGGCAATTTTTTTTCTTTCAGCAGACTGAATAAAAAATAGAGAATTCAAGTTATTTTGTAATTCTTTAATTTGATCTTCCATCATGCAAATCTCATTATCTTGATCGTTTTTTAGAAAATATTTTTTTAATTTATCTCTCTTTTCGATTAATTGAGGTAAATCTAATGAAAAAGTTCTCTCCAAGTTTTTTAGAAAAAATAATCTTTTTTGTATTTCGGGAAGATTAGATTCGTGATTTTCTACATCTTGTATATAAGAACTTAGATCGAAAATTAAATCTTCAACATCAATTTGGATATGTAACAACTTCTCTCTAAAATCTTGAATCTTTAAATCAAACTCTACTATCTTATTTAAATTCTTAATTGATTGGTTGATCAAAGATGCTATTGATGGTTGATCATGACTGAAATTATTTAAATTTTCTAAAGATGATTGAATTGAATTACTTATTTGAAGGTTATTAACGAGTTTATTTTCTAGTGATTCTAATTCTAAGATTTCATTACTAGAATTTAAATTCGCATCGTCTAAAATCTTCAACATTTCTTCAATTACTAAATTATTTTCTTCTTGTTTCCTAAAAGATTCAACTTTTTCTTTCATTAATCCCTTTAAATCTTGAGTTTGCCCCCATATATTTTTAATCTTTGCACTAGTATCTCTCAATTCTTGAGAACATAAATCATCAATTATTAATCTTCTCTTTTCTTGCGAATCAAATATAAAAGTATCTGATTGGCCTGCAAAATCTATTAACAAACATCCTAGTTCCTCCAGGGATTGTTTATTTATTGATAAATTATTAAGGCTATATTTGGATAAAATTTTATTGTTTTTTCTATAAGATTTTCTTTTAATTTTTATTTCTGAAAAACTTCTTTCAAAGCCATTACTAAATAACCAATTGTTAATTAGCTGAGAAGAGGAGAATTTTGCCTCAATAACACAAAAATCTTTTCCTGGACGTATTAAATGTTTTAAAGGTATATTAGTTCCACCAAATAAAACATTTAGTGAGTCTAAAATCAGTGATTTTCCTGAACCTGAATCTCCAGTTATGATATTCAAACCTTTTTCGAAATTAATTTCTATAATTTCGATTAAGGCAATATTTTCTATTTTTAATTGTATTAACATGATAAATCTTGCATATAAAAAAACTAACTTCTTTTTTGAAAAAATAAAGGGTTTAAATATATAAATTTATGAAAGAAGATTTTACTGATTTTATAGAAGTATCTGGACTACTAAATTATGATCCCGATACAATTTCTAAAATTTACAAAAAACATCCAAATAGACTTCTAAAAAGACTTTGGGAAACCCTAATACCTATTTTTTCTTATATTTTTTCTGTTGGATGGGATAAATTAACAGGTAGATTACAAAATGAAACTCAAGCAAGATTTAGAGCAAAAGAATTAACAAATTTATTGGTAAAGCTTGGACCTGCATTTGTTAAAGCAGGTCAAGCCTTATCTACAAGACCAGATATTATTCCAGCAATTGTTCTAGAAGAATTATCTCAATTGCAGGATCAATTACCAGGATTTGATGGGGATAAGGCTATGGAGTTAATAGAAGAAGATTTAGGCTCGAAAATAGAAGAAATTTTTATGGAAATTGATACAGAACCAATTTCTGCTGCATCTTTAGGGCAGGTGCACAAAGCTAGACTTAAGAATGAAGAATTTGTTGCAGTTAAAGTCCAAAGACCAGGGTTAAGAGAACAAATCACATTAGATCTTTATATAGTTAGGAACATTGCTTATTGGCTAAAAAATAATATTGGATTAATAAGAAGTGATCTCGTGGCATTGATTGATGAATTAGGAAAGAGAGTTTTTGAAGAGATGGATTATTTAAACGAAGCCAAGAATGCTGAAAAATTTAGCAATATGCATAAACATAACTGTATGATTGCTGTGCCAAAAATTTACAAAGAAATAACATCAAGAAGAGTTTTAACAATGGAATGGATCGATGGAACAAAATTAACAAATTTAGAAGATGTTAAAAAATTAGGAATCGATCCCGATAAAATGATTGATATAGGAGTGCAATGCAGTTTAGAACAACTTTTAGAACATGGTTTTTTTCACGCTGACCCACATCCTGGCAATTTATTAGCTTTAAAAGATGGGAGGTTATGTTATTTAGATTTTGGAATGATGAGTGAAGTTTCAAAAGAGTCTAGGTCAGGTTTAATACAAGCAGTTGTGCATTTGGTAAATAAAAACTTCGATAAATTATCTCAAGATTTTGTAAAATTAGGATTTTTATCGGAAGAAGTTAATCTAGAACCCATAATCCCAGCATTTCAAGATGTTTTTATTAACGCCGTTGAAAAAGGGGTTTCAAAAATGGATTTCAAAAGTGTTACAGACGACATGTCTGGGATTATGTATAAATTTCCTTTCAAATTACCTCCATATTATGCACTTATAATTAGATCATTACTCACATTAGAAGGAATTGCGTTAAGCGTAGACCCAAACTTTAAAATATTAGGTGCAGCTTATCCATATTTTGCGAGAAGATTGATGGAAGATCCTGATCCACAATTAAGAGAAAGTTTAAAAGAAATGCTTTTTGATAATAAAAAATTTAAGTGGGAACGTTTAGAAGATCTACTTTCTAACGCAGCGAAGCAAGCAAATCTTGATTTAGAAAAACTTTTAGATGAAGTAATAAATCTTCTGTTTTCTCCAAAAGGAGGGTTTCTTAGAAATGAAATAGTTGATGGATTAACAAATCAAATAGATTTAATAAATCTAAAAATATTGAAAAATTTTAATAATTTCCTCCCAAACGCTATGAAATTAAAAATTACTCATGAAAATAACAACTTTAGAGACCTTATAATACATATAGAGCCACTAAGAAACTTTTTAGAGATTCTACAAAAAGTGCCTGGTTATTCTATTGATATTTTTGTAAAAAGGGTTCCTAGACTCATAAATGAGCCTTATACAAAAGAAATGGGCATAAAAATTGCGAAAAAAGTTACAGAAAAAGGAGTTGTTAGACTTGTAAAAATTGCCGCTGGTACAAATATCTAAAATGAAGTCAAAGAAATTTTCATTAATTAAAGTATTTTTTATTTTAATAGTTTCTCAATTACTTTTTAATGTTTCAAAAGTTCAGGCTGCTGAAGAAATTAAAATTATATACAGCATATTTTCTAGAACTATCAAAGTCGATTCATTAAAAATGTTTGCTGAAGAAGGTTACTCAACAAAAGAATTAAAAAGAATTTTAAAAGCAACTGGGTCACCCGAAAAAGAAATTAGATCGGTATTAAATAAAGATTTTGAGGTTCCTATTACGATTGCAAGTAAATTAGTATATTCGGAGATAGGAAATGTTTTTTTAACAAGACTTTCATCTATTATCCACCCCTCTAAAGCAGATGATGAAAGGACTGGAATGTTAGCTCTTAGATCAAGTGTGATTCAAGGAATTAAACTAGGAAATGGAAAAATAAATCTGATAAAATTTTTTGAAGGATATCCAACAAAAACTATTATTTTAAATGTTAACGCTTTAAGCAAAGTTATGAATAAAGTAGAATCAATTTCAGAATTACTAGACTTTTTTACAAATTCCCCTTTAGATAAAATTAAAACAAATTAAACAACTATGGTGTTATTAAATAAAATTAAAAATAAACTGCGAATCAATTACAGAAAAAAAAGATGGCCAGGTTTAATCGAAGCTTACAAACAATATCTTCCAGTTACGAATAAAACTCCTATAGTCTCACTAAACGAAGGAAACACACCACTAATTCTAAGCGACTCCATTAGCAAATTAATTGGAAACGGAACAAAGGTTTTTTTAAAATATGATGGTCTAAATCCCACAGGATCTTTTAAAGATCGCGGTATGACTATGGCCATCAGCAAAGCAAAAGAAGATGGACGTGAAGCAGTAATTTGTGCAAGTACTGGAAACACATCTGCCGCAGCGGCCGCATATGCTTCAAGAGGAGGATTAAAACCATATGTTTTAATCCCAGAAGGTTTTGTAGCACAAGGTAAACTTGCACAAGCTTTAATGTATGGAGCAGAAATAATATCTATTAATGGAAACTTTGACAAAGCCCTGGAAATTGTAAGAGATTTATCTTCAGAACATCCAATAGAACTTGTTAATTCTGTTAATCCTTATCGAATACAAGGCCAAAAAACAGCAGCCTTTGAAATAGTTGATGACTTAGGTATTGCTCCTGATTGGCTTTGTATTCCAATGGGCAATGCAGGAAATATAACCGCTTATTGGTTAGGGTTTAAAGAATATTCAAGAATAAAAAGAAATTTAAAATTACCAATTATGATGGGTTTTCAATCTGAGGGATCTGCTCCATTAGTACAAAATATAATAGTTGAAGACCCGGAAACAATAGCAACAGCAATAAGAATTGGGAACCCTGTAAATAGAGAAAAAGCACAAGAGGTAAAAAAAGAAAGTAAAGGCGACTTTCAGTCAGTTACAGATGAGGAAATAATAAATGCTTATAAAATCTTGGCCAAAGAAGGAGTTTTTTGTGAACCAGCAAGTGCAGCATCGGTTGCTGGACTTATTAAAAATAAAAATAGAATTCAAAAAGAATCTACTATTGTTTGTGTTCTTACTGGAAATGGTTTAAAAGACCCTGATTGCGCTATTAAAAATAATGATGCTGTTTTTAGAAAAAATATTGAACCTTCATTAAAAAACATAACAAAAATCTTAGGATATTAAACTCCAAAAAAAATTGTGTCTGTGGAAATCAATTAAAAAATAAATTTATTTGTTGAAAAAAATTTAAAAAATAATACAGTTTGTTGAATAACTTTAATTTTTCTAAATAAAGAAGAAATTATTCAACAAATAAAAAATTTTTTCCACTTATTTAATCCATTATAAAACAAGTAAATAAGGTTTTTTAATTGAGAATTCCACATTTTCCACAGTTCCTACTACTACTAATTCTTTTTTTTTAAATATAATAATATTTATTAGAAAGCAAAATAAATAACTTATTGAATTTAATTAACGAAAAAAGTATATTGAATGTGTAAAAAAAATCCAAATACCGATGGAGATTGTTTGTAATCAAAATGAGTTAAATAATGCTATTCAACTAGTAAGTAAAGCAGTTTCTACAAGACCAACTCATCCAATTCTTGCGAATATACTTTTAACAGCTGATCAAGGAACAAATAAAATTAGCTTAACTGGATTCGATCTTAATTTAGGAATTCAATCTGCTTTTGATGGAACTGTAAAAAATAGTGGTGCTATTACGATACCTTCAAAACTTTTATCTGAAATAGTAAATAAACTTCCTAATGAATCACCTGTCTCTATAGAAGTAGATGAAAATTCAGATAATGTTTTAATAAAAAGTGATAGAGGTTCTTTTAATCTTAAAGGAATTCCATCAGATGATTACCCCAACTTGCCATTTGTTGAAAGTGGAACTTCTTTAAATATTGATCCTAGTTCCTTTTTAAAAGCTTTAAAATCTACAATTTTTGCAAGTAGTAATGACGATTCAAAGCAATTACTCACTGGAGTTAATTTTATCTTTAAACAAAACTTTTTAGAATCTGCTTCAACAGATGGACATAGATTAGCTGTCGCGTTAATTGATAATGAAGAAAATATCGAAAATAAAGATAACTTTTATTCAAATGAAGGTGATTTATCAGTAACTATTCCAACTAGATCATTAAGGGAAATTGAAAAATTAGTGACTTTAAAAAGTTCAGAAAATTCGATAAAGCTTTTCTATGATAAAGGGCAAGTAGTTTTTATTTCCTCTAATCAAATTATTACAACAAGAACTCTTGAAGGTAATTATCCGAATTATTCACAATTAATCCCAGATACTTTTTCTAAAACTTTCAATTTTAATACCAAAAAATTAATTGATGCATTAGAAAGAATTGCTGTTTTAGCTGATCAGCAGAGTAGTGTTGTTAAAATTAAATTGGATGATACCGATTTAGCTTTAATAAGTGCAGATGCACAAGATATTGGAAATGCAAGTGAATCAATACCTGTTTCTTATTCTGGAGAAAATTTTGAAATTGCATTTAATGTTAGATACCTTTTAGAGGGTTTAAAAGTTATTTCTTCTGAAAATGTAATTTTAAAGTGTAATCTTGCAACTACTCCAGCTGTTTTAGTTCCAGAAGATAATCTAAATTCTTTTACCTATCTAGTGATGCCTGTACAGGTCCGTTCCTAAGTTGAAATTACCTAAAGAAATTTTATTAAGTGAATTACTAAATTATAATGTTAAGGGTAATATTGCCCTTAATTATGGGTGTGGTGAAAATGTTTGGATGCATCCTCCAGTTCATCGAATTTTAGGATGGTACTCTCGTCCTTCAAATTTTGATTTAAAAAGAAATGTTTGGAGATTAAATCAAGTTAGTCAAATAATTGATAATGAAATTTATGTGAAAGGTGATCCTGCAATTTCTGATCTAGCAACTTTAAATAGATTTCCAACTTTAATACAAGCTAATTTGATAAATAAAAATGGCTCCAAGATAGGTGTTATAGCAGATTTTTTATTTGAAATTAAAACAGGTAAAATTAAATATTATCTAGTTTCTCGATCTAATCCTAAGATTCCAGGTTCTAGTAGATGGCAATTAAATATTGAAAATATTAATGATCAACAACCAGGTTTAGTATTTTGTGAAAGTAACTCTTTGGATGATTTATCTTTAATAAAATCTAGTATTAAGCATGAATTTTTGCAACAAGGAAAAAAAATCATTGATACATTTGATGATATGAAAAATAAAGCTTCAAATAGATTAGAGAATTGGCTTGAAGAAGATGAAGATATAAACCAAAACTTAGATTTCAAACAAAAAAGTTCTTATAATAATGAAAGAAAATATAGATCTTTCAGTGATAAAAGAGAAGATGACCCTTGGATCTAAAGAATGATATATTCAGAAAATAATGATCTATATGATCTTAATGAAGCACTTAAAGTTGAAAATTTAACAATTAGTGATTATGAAGAGATTTGCAAAAGATTAAAGAGAAAACCAAATAGGACTGAACTAGGAATGTTTGGTGTTATGTGGTCAGAACATTGTTGTTATAGGAATTCAAAACCTTTACTATCTAATTTTCCCACTAAAGGAAAAAATGTTTTGGTTGGACCAGGTGAAAATGCTGGAGTTATTGATGTTGGAAATAATCAAAAACTTGTTTTTAAAATAGAAAGTCATAATCATCCTTCTGCAATCGAACCTTTTCAAGGCGCTGCAACAGGTGTAGGAGGAATATTAAGAGACATTTTTACAATGGGAGCTAGGCCAATAGCTGTATTGAATTCATTGAGGTTTGGTAATCTTGATAAATCATCAAATGTCGATTTGCTTAGAGGAGTTGTATCTGGTATTGCACATTATGGAAATTGTGTTGGTGTTCCTACTATTGGGGGTGAAATTGACTTCGATGATAGTTACTCTGGAAATCCTCTTGTCAATGTTATGGCTCTAGGACTCTTAGAGACTAATGAAATAGTTTGTTCTGGAGCTAAAAATGTAGGGTCACCTGTACTATATGTTGGCAATACCACTGGCAGAGATGGTGTTGGTGGTGCTAGTTTCGCAAGTTCAGAATTGACTACTTCTTCACTAGATGACAGACCTGCAGTTCAAGTAGGTGATCCATTTATTGAGAAAAGTCTTATAGAAGCCTGTTTAGATGCTTTTAAGACAGGAGATGTAATTGCAGCTCAAGATATGGGTGCAGCAGGTTTAACGTGCAGTAGCGCAGAAATGGCTGCAAATGGAAATTTAGGTATATCCATTGATTTAGATTTAGTTCCTTCTAGAGAAGATAATATGTCTTCATACCAATATTTATTATCTGAATCGCAAGAGAGAATGTTATTGGTCGTAAAAGAAGAAAAAATTAATAACCTTATTGAAAAATTTCATAAATGGGGATTATATGCCAATGTAATTGGTGAAGTAATAGAGACTAATGAGGTAATTATTTCTCATAAAAGTAAAATTGTTGCTCAAATTCCTACTTCTGCTTTATCAGATGATACTCCTGTGAATGTTCATAATGTTATGAATAATCCACCTGATTATTTGTTAAAGAAATGGGAATGGACAGAAAATAATTTACCAGAAATTAAAGAGCAAAAAATATTTTCATTGAAGGATAATAAGAGTTTTTCTTATTCACAAATTATTTTAAAACTTCTTTCTAATCCCTCAATAGCTTCTAAGAGATGGATTTATAAACAATTTGACTCTCAAGTGCAGTCAAATACAGTGTTTAAACCTGGAGAGTCAGATGCAGCTGTAATAAGACTAAGAGAACAAAATGAAAAAGATAATAAAGTTTTTTCTGGTGTTGCAGCTTCCGTTGACTGTAATAGTAGATGGGTTTCTCTTGATCCTTTTAGAGGAGCCATAGCTGCAGTTGCAGAATCTGCAAGGAACGTAAGTTGTGTTGGCGCTGAACCAGTAGCAATTACAAATAACTTAAATTTTTCTTCTCCTGAGACTGAAATTGGATATTGGCAACTTTCATCTTCATGCAATGGAATATCTGAAGCCTGTAAAACTCTAGAAACCCCTGTTACTGGAGGAAATGTTTCCTTATACAATGAATCAAAAAATAAAAATAATGAAATTACTCCTATCAATCCTACTCCAGTTATTGGTATGGTTGGGAAGATAGATAATGTTGAAAAAGCTATAAGTAGTGAATGGAAAAATATTTATGATGAAATCTGGTTAATTGGTTCTTATAAATCAGAAACAACAATTGCAGCTAGTTCTTATTTGGAATATTTCCATGGAGAAATTACAGGTCGGCCTCCAAAAATAGATTTGCTAGATGAAAAATTTTGCCAGAATTTTTTAAGAAATGCTATTTTAAACAGTTTTGTTGTATCTTCTCACGATATAAGCGATGGGGGTTTAGCTATAGCTTTAGCAGAGTGTTGTATTTTGTCAGGTAAGGGTGCGTCGATAGAGTTACAGAAAGATCTTAATAGATATGATAATTTACTGTTTGCCGAAGGAGGTTCTAGAATTATTTTTTCAATAGATAAAATGAAAGAAAAAGAATGGCTAAATTATCTAAGCAAATTTCAAATAAATTCTAAATCAAGTATATATTTAAAAAAAATAGGATACGTTTCTAATGAAACTTTTAATATACAAATTCAAGATAAAAATATCTGCAATATTAGGGTTGAGGAATTAACCGAAAAATTTAATAATAGTATTTCAGATAACTTTTAAATATGAAAATTATTTCTCAACTATCAAAATTCTCAAGGAATTAAGTTATGTGTGGAATAGTTGGAATAGTTTCTTCAGATGATGTAAATCAACAAATTTACGATAGTCTTTTGCTCCTACAACATAGAGGTCAAGATTCAACAGGTATAGCTACAATGGAAAATACTATTTTCCATATACATAAGTCAAAAGGACATGTTAATACTGCTTATAGAACAAGAGATATGAGGAATTTAATAGGAAAAATTGGATTGGGTCACGTTAGGTATGCAACAAAGGGATCAGCAGAAAGTGTAGAAGAAGCTCAGCCTTTTTACGTTAATGCTCCTTATGGAATTGTTTTGATACATAATGGAAATTTGACTAATACTAGAGATTTAGAAAAACAACTATTTAATATTGATAAGCGGCATACAAATTCTTCAAGTGATACTGAAATGTTATTAAATGTATTTGCGACAGAATTACAAGAACAAATTCATAATCAAGAATTAGAACCTGATATTATTTTTGATGCTATCAAATCTTTACATAAAAGAATTCAGGGATCATATGCTTCAATTGCATTAATTTCAGGACATGGTTTATTAGCATTTAGAGATCCTTTTGGTATTAGACCTTTAGTTATAGGAAAAAGACTTTCATCAACTACAAAAAAAGAAGAGTGGATGGTTGCTAGCGAATCTCTAGTGCTTGAGAATAACGATTATCAAGTAGTGAGAGATGTAGAGCCTGGAGAAGCTATTTTTATAAATCTTAATGGCGAGTTTTTTTCTAAGCAATGTTCTGAAAATCCAATATTATGTCCCTGTGCTTTTGAATACGTTTATTTAGCTAGGCCAGATTCAATTATGAATGGAATTTCCGTTTATAAAGCTCGTTTAAAAATGGGAGATTATTTGTCTGAAACAATAAAAAAAACAATTAATTCTGGAGATGTTGATGTTGTAATGCCTATTCCTGATTCTTCTCGACCTGCAGCTATGCAAGTTGCAAGACAGTTAGGGATTGAATATAGAGAAGGTTTTTTTAAAAATAGATATGTTGGTAGAACATTTATAATGCCTGGTCAGCAGAAACGAAAGAAATCTGTAAGACAAAAATTGAATGCCATGAGTACAGAGTTTAAAAATAAAAATGTATTAATTGTTGATGACTCTATAGTAAGAGGTACTACTTCTAAAGAAATTGTCCAAATGGCTAAAGATGCAGGTGCAAATAAAGTTTTTTTTACATCAGCAGCCCCTCCTGTTCGTTTTCCTCACGTTTATGGAATCAATATGCCTAATAGAGATGAATTAATAGCCCATGATAGAACAATAAGTGAAATTGCTGATCAACTTGAAATTGACAACCTCGTTTATCAAAGCGTTGAAAATTTACGTAAATCTATAATAAGTGATTCTAATATTGAGGATTTGGAGATGAGTTGTTTTACTGGTTCCTATGTAACAGGAACAGTAAATCAAGAGTATTTAAAATGGGTTGAGAATGAATATAAATCTTAATTAGTCTAGAAAGTTTTCCAGCCTAAAACAATTTTCAAGATATTCTCCTTTGTCTAATTTTAAAAAGTCAATTAAAAAATTTGTTTTATTAGATTTGAAATTTAATTTATCACAGGCTAATCTGGCAGATTTATTTTTATTAGTTTCCAAATCAAGAAAATGGTTACTTGGTAGAATTTTGAGGAAGTAATCGTTTTTAAGCTGGGTTCTTTCATTCAAATATCCCAAACTATATTCATTTGCGTAATAAATATCATTGCTATTTATACAAAAGATATTTCCTTGTCTAGAAACTAAATAAATATTATCTCCATTTTGATATGTACAACAAGAAACAATTCTTTCACTTGGTAAAAGTTTTGCAAGTAATATTCCTTGTGATTGTTTAGTAGTTGGTGTTAAAGATTTATTTGATAAATTAAATTTAAAAATTCTTCCTATTGACGTTAATATTATTAAATTTTTTTCTTCATTAGAAATAAATGAATCAATTATCTTAATATTATTTTTTAATTTTGTTATTGCGAAAGATCTATTACTTTTAATCATATCTTCATCAAATAAAACTTTTTTAAATCTTCCATCAGAATTTAAGATACATAAATAATTTTTTATCCCTTTTTTAATTGAATGAAAATTTATTATTTCATTTGGATCAATATTTCCAAGTATTTTATTATCTAATTTATAGTCATTATTAATATTTGACTCCCAATCAATGTGGAAAATTTTTCCTGTAAAAGTTAATCCAATTATTTTAACTTTTTTATCGATATTACATATAAATTTTTGAATATTTTTATTGTCTATAATTTTATTTACATCCTCAAATGATTTCTTATAATTATTCAAAATCATCTTTTTCAAATATAGTCTATTGTCAATATATAATTTTGTTTTTTTATTAATCAGGTCTTCTAAGATCTGATTATTTATTGTTTCTAATTCTTTATTTTGATTTATATTTTTAATAAGTTTTGTCTTTCTTGTAACATTATATTTTTTCTTTAATATTACTAATTCTTCTATAAGTAATTTAAGTAATAGTTTTCTTTCATTTAATAATTTTTGAAAATAATTCTTTTTTTCTTGTAATTTTTTGATATCATCATCTATTTGATTTTTTTCTAGATTTGTTAATTTTTTCAGTGGCATATCCAAAACTGAATTTGCTTGTTTTTCATTTAAGTAGAAATTATCTATTAATTTTGATTTTGCTTCTGCAGTATTTTCTGAGTCTTCAATAATCTGGATAACTTTTTTTATTTCTTTTGTGGCTTTAGATAAACCCTCTAATATTTCTAGTTTCTCAAGAGTGTTTTTCAGAAAATAATTAGTTCTTTTTCTAATTGTTTCTTCTCTAAATTCAAGAAAATAGTTTAGATATTGTTTTAAGTTAAGTTGTACAGGTTTGCCTTTAATTAAAGCTAAAAAAATTGCACCAAAGTTAGTTTGAAGAGTTGTTTTTTTATATAAATTAGAAATTACAAGTTCAATATTAGAGTCTTTTTTTAACTCTACTACAATTCTCATTCCATCTCGATCGCTTTCATCCCTAATATCTGAGATTCCATTAATTTTTCCTGTATTAACAAGTTCTGCTAGTTTTTCAATCCAACCTGCTTTACTTATTTGATAAGGAAGTTCTGTAATGATTAATGCATTTCTTTTATGTTTACCTTTGCCTAAATTTATTTCTTCTTTATTTATTACTCCTCTTATTGTTATTGAACCTTTTCCTGTTTCGTAGAGTTCTTCTATTGCCCTACTATAAATTATTTCTCCGCCTGTGGGGAAATCAGGTCCTTTAATAATGTTAGAAAGTTTTTTATTATTTGTATCTTGATTTTCTACTAAAGTAATTAAAGCGTCAACTATTTCTCCTAAGTTGTGAGGGGGAATGTTTGTTGCCATTCCAACAGCAATACCTGAAGAGCCGTTTAATAGTAAAAATGGAAGTTGAGCTGGAAGAACATTTGGTTCTTTTTGTGAACCATCAAAGTTATTTGAGAAATTTACTGTTTCTGATCCAATCTCTTCTAGAAATCCTTTGTAAGCTATTGGTGCTAATCTGGTCTCAGTGTATCTCATTGCGGCTGGTGGATCATTATCAACAGATCCAAAATTTCCATGTCCGTCGAGAGTAGGATATTTAGTAGAAAAATTTTGTACTAGTCTTACCAATGCATCATATACTGCTTGGTCTCCATGAGGATGGTATTTGCCAAGTACATCTCCAACAACTCTTGCACATTTTCTAAATGGTTTATCTGGTGTTAAACCTAACTCGTACATTGCAAATAGTATTCTTCTCTGAACAGGTTTAAGACCATCTCTTGCATCGGGAAGAGCACGACCAACTATTACACTCATTGCATACTCTAGGTAAGAACGTTGCATTTCTTCTTGTAGAGAGATAGAAGTGAATTTTTTCTTATCCATCAGAGCGCAAATTTAAATATGTTTTATTAACTAAATTAAGACTAATAGGTAAACAAAGATTTACCAGTATTGATAATTAAGTAGATGCATTTATTTTCGACTTTGCCAATATTACATCTCTTTGAAGCTGATCATTTTGTAAAAGGATCTCAGTTGAGTTTTGCAATTTTTCACCCCACAACTGTTCTTTTCTGTAATCATACTCAACATAGTTAGGATCTTGAGTTAAAGCTTTTTTGGCGAGTTCCATTGCTAATTTAATATTTTTCATTCTTAAACATGATGCAAGGCCTAGCAATGGTTCAGCGTTGTCCTCAATTGAGATTGCTTTTTCAAAATGTTTAATAGATTGATTGATGTTGTTTGTCTCGAAATAAGCTAAACCTTGATTATTGATTGCTTGCCAGAAATCAGGTTTAATTTTTATAGATTTATCAAATACCTTTATGGCTCCAAAGTAATTTTTTTCCATTAGTAAAATATTTCCTAATTGAAAAATAGCTTTATGGTTATTTGGTTCAAGTCGTAATCCATTTTCTAAAGCAGTCTTTGCATCTTGAAGCTGTGAAATTTTAAGATAAATATTACTTTTAGCAAAGTATATTTCGCTATTCTTTGAACTAATTTTTTGTGCCTTATTTAGAGAAATTAACGCTTGTTTATATAGCTCGTTCGCAACCTGTGCCTCAGCCAAAATCAACCATAGTTTTTCATCTTTTTTATTTATCTGTACAGCTAATTTTGCTAAATTAAGACCCTCGTCATATTTTCCAAAATATAAAAGTTGATATGCATTTTTGCCAATAGATAAGCTTTCTTTTTCTAAATTTTTTATTGTTGGTAAATAATAATAAGGTATTAGTGATTGAACTTGTTCTACTTTAAAAAAGTAAAAACTTATTAAAGAGATGCATATTATTTTTTTTAAAATGTTTTTCATATCTTTATTTATTAGTCAGATTTGCTTTTATATTTCTTCTCCACATCCAAGGTTTAATTCTTTTTAATGTAGTTCCTTTTAGATTTTGATTCCAAGTTTTATCATCCCAACTTAATGATTCGATATTTAGATTTTTAATCCATTCTTTAGGAGTAGTTTCAAAAGTATTGTTGTATGGTACTGATTTATTCCAAGGACATACATCTTGACAAATATCACAGCCTGCAATCCATCCATTTAAATTTTTTTCTATCTTTTTAGGAATAGTTTCTTCTCTACTTTCTATTGTGTGATAAGCAATACATAGGTCTGATTGTATTACAAAGGGTTCTACTATTGCCTTTGTCGGGCACTGTTTAATACACTTATCACATTTTCCGCAAAGTGATTGATGAGGTATGTCTGGTAATAGATCTTTTGTAAGGATTATAAAACCTAAAGTAATCCAGGAACCATGTTTTTTGTTTATTAAATTGCTATTTTTACTTATCCAACCAAGACCTGCTTCTTCAGCCCATGCTTTTTCAAGAAGTGGCGAGGTGTCAACACATATTTTCCATTTGCAATCTGGAATTTCTTTGTTGATCCATTTGCCAATATTCTTTAATTTTTTGTAAATCACTTTATGATAATCTTCTCCTTGACTAAATTTACCTACCTTGAAGATTTTGTCTTTGTTGTTGTTTTGTGAACAAATATAATTAAATCCAACGCTTAAGACACTTTTTGCTCCTTCGAGTAGTGAGCTTATTTTTTTCCTTCTTTCTGCTTCCATCCATTTCATTTCGCCATGATAGTTTTTCAATAACCATCTGTCCAATGCACTAGTTCTTAATTTTAAGCGAGAACTACCTGGTATTGCAGCAATTCCTGATATTGCAAAACCTTCATTAATAGCTCTTTCTTTTAATTTTTTACTTATTTCTTTTTTCTCTTTGAGGGTATTGATCATTTCTTTATTATGTATACTATCTCGTTGAAAAGTTATTTTTTGGGTAAGAAACTAATAAATATTTTAAATTTATTAAAAAAAAATATATCCTAACTAAGTAAAAACAGTTAAATTATTAGTAAAGTAAATTTAGTTAGACAAGTTATTTTGGTTGAATCTAATCAAAATCAAGATTCGAACCTAGGTTCTAGGCTCCAGCAGGATCTGAAAAATGATCTTATAGCTGGATTGTTGGTTGTAATACCTTTAGCCACAACTATCTGGTTGTCATCATTAGTTAGTAAATTTGTTTTAACATTAGTTACTTCTGTTCCTAAGCAGTTAAATCCTTTTATTACTTTAAATCCTTTATTACAAGATTTAATTAATCTCACTTTGGGTTTAACCGTTCCTTTGTTAGCTATTTTGCTTATAGGACTAATGGCAAGAAATTTTGTTGGAAGATGGTTATTAGAATTTGGTGAAGGTACCTTATCAAAGATTCCTGTAGCAGGAGCAGTTTATAAAACACTTAAGCAATTGCTCGAAACTTTCTTAAGTAACAAGTCTAATCGATTTAGAAGAGTTGTTTTAGTGGAATATCCACGTGAGGGACTATATAGCGTTGGCTTTGTAACTGGTAATGTGGGCCCCTCTCTGCAACCAGAATTGGACGAAAAGTTGCTAAGTGTTTTTATACCTACAGCACCTAACCCAACTACTGGTTGGTATACCTTGGTTCCTGAGTCTTCTGTTAAGGATTTGGATATTTCTGTTGAAGATGCTTTTAGAACAATAATTTCGGCTGGGATAGTTAATCCAGATGAGAAAAATAATAGTACAAATCCTACATTTTCAAAATTATTTTCTCAATTACGTGCCTCTACAAATACCTCTTCTTAATTGATGCATAATAGATCTCTTTCTAGAGAATTATCTTTAATTTGTCTAGGCCTGATAAAAGATAAAGGTGATTGTAAATTAAATAAATTTCAGATAGAAGAGATTTTTGAATCTGCTTTGGATTCTCTAATAAACCATTGCAGAGATGAATTAGATAATTGTGAATCAGAGTTAGAAAATGCATCACAAAAAATATTAGAAAGTGAATTACATGAAGGGGTTGATACCTCGTTATCAAATGTTAGAGATGAATTAAAAAAGTCTTTAAAAAAAATTGAAACTGTAATGAATACACTTTCAGTAACTTTAGATTTTCCAAAACTAATAGTTTCAAGCGGTCAAATTGATATTAGAGAGGATGTGAATCAAAGGATTATTAAAATTATTAATCATCTAACAATTATTGATGCGGATATTGATCAAGCAATGGATGGCTGGAGATTAAAAAGATTACCTAGAATTGATCGAGATATTTTGCGTTTAGCTTATGTCGATATTAATTTCTTGAGTACTCCTATTCCGGTTGCTTGTGACGAGGCAGTAAATCTTGCCAATAAATATAGCGATATTCAAGGAAGAAAATTTATTAATGGAGTTTTAAGGAGATTACAAACAGCAAAGCTGTCATGATTATTTGATATAAATAAATAATATTTTAAAATTATTAAGTAAGTATCTAAGGTACTATAAATATTTATGACTAAAACAGATTCTGATAATTCTCGAGAGTGGGCGGCACAAGCTTATGCACTTTTAAAAAAGCAACAAGAAGAACAAAAACAAGAATTAGAGAAGCAGGATGATCAAAAACAAGGTTTGATTGATAACACTACGATAGATAATCTTTCTAGATCACCCAACACTATTAATGAAACAGAATTGGGCGAATTCGATGATAATTTTACTTGGTCAGCGATGGTATTAGCTGCTCAAGGAAAAAAAATAAATCAAATTTCTATAGATGAAATTGATTGGTTAACTAAATTAAGAAGAGGATTAGAAGAAACACGAAAAGGATTTGTTACTGAATTATTGGATAAATTGGGAGATGATCCTCTTACTCCTGAATCTCTTGATGATTTAGAGACCCTTTTAATAAGAGCAGATGTCGGGATTGATTCAACTGATAAAGTTATAAGTTCTCTAAGAAAAAAGTTAAATGAAGAAGTGGTTGGTGGAGAAGCAGGAATAAAATTCTTAAAGAAGGAATTAAAATTAATTATCGATAAACCAATAAAAAATTCGGGAGTTGATCTTTTAGTTCCTAAAAAGGGTAAGTTAAATGTCTGGTTACTAGTAGGAGTTAATGGCGTTGGAAAAACTACTACATTGGGAAAATTAGCTTATTTGTCATCAAGGAGTAATTATAAAACTTTGATAGCTGCTGCTGATACTTTTAGAGCTGCGGCAGTAGAACAATTAAAAATATGGGGGGAGAGGAGTAATGTTGATGTTATATCTAATCAATCAAAAAATGCTGATCCAGCTGCTGTAGTGTTTGATGCAATAAATTCTGCAAAAAAAAGAAATGTGGACTTGTTATTAGTTGATACAGCAGGTAGATTGCAAACTAAAAATAATTTGATGGATGAATTAGCAAAAATAAAAAAAATTATTGATAAAAAGGTGCCAGATGCAATAGTTGAATCATTATTAGTTTTAGATGCAAGTCAAGGTCAAAATGGCTTAAAGCAAGCAAAAAGTTTTGCTAAATCAGCAAATTTAAGTGGAGCAATTATTACTAAATTAGATGGTACTTCTAGAGGTGGGGTCTCTTTAGCCGTCTCTGAAGAAGTTAATTTGCCTATAAGATTTATTGGCGCTGGAGAGGGTATAAAAGATTTGAGACCTTTTAATAGTTATGAATTTGTGGAGGCGATGCTTGCAGATCAATAAATATTTAATTAAATTTTTTTAAAAATTTAAATTTAATGTTAAAACATATTTATCTATTAAGTTTGTTGTGAAAAATAATCAAAAAGAAAAATTATTTTCAAACAAATTTATTCAAAAATTTTTAGATAATGATTCTGCAGTATCTTTAAAAAATAAATACAAATTTGTTGAAATCGCATCTTCATTAGCATATTATTTAAAATCTTTTTCCAATATTAATAAATTATTGGATTATATATGCTTAATTTTTAAACATCTTTTTAGTGAAAAAATAATATTAATTATTCCTTTAAATTATGAGGGAGAAATATGGCATGAAAATATAAAAATTTCTGCTAATAATAAATTTTTAAAAATTCAAGAAGAAATTAATATTTTTTTTAATCAATTTAATTTTTCTAGAAATTTTAAAATAAAAGAAATTGATACTTTTGAAAAAACTCTAAAAAATAATTTTAAAGAATATAACATTGAAACAGAGAAAATATTATCCCGAGGAAAATGTAGAGGATTTATTTATGTCTTCAGCAAAGATTTATTTGGTGAATCTATTTCTGAAGATAGTATTTTTCTTTTTATTCAAAATTGTCTTGCTGTTGGACTAGAAAACTATTGCTTAATAAAAACAAAGAAAAAGCATGAAAATGTAGATAGAGAAATTTCTACAGGAGCCGAAATTCAATCTCAATTACTCCCAGATTATTGTCCAACTATTTTTGGTTTAGACCTTGCTGCACATTGTAGACCTGCTCTCCAGTTAGGCGGAGATTATTATGATTTTATGTGTTTAAAGACGAATATATCAGATAAAAGAAAAGAAAAAGCTAGATGGGCTTTGGTAATAGGCGATGTTATGGGCAAAGGAATTCCTGCGGGTCTTTTAATGACTATGCTACGAGGAATGTTACGTGCAGAAGTTCTTACAGGTTTACCTCCAGATAGAATTTTGCATGATTTGAATCAACTAGCAATAAATGATTTAGATCAATCACATAGATTTGTGACATTATTTTATTCAGATTATGACCCTAGAACTAGAAAATTGAGATTTGCCAATGCGGCACATAATCCTCCTTTGCTTTGGAAAAGCTCAGATCAGAAAATCATAAAATTAGATGCTGAAGGATTTGTACTTGGACTACAAAAAGATGCTGAATATAATTGTTGCGAAATCAAACTTAATGAAAATGATTTAGTACTTTATTACACTGATGGTGTTATCGATACTTCTAATTCTTTAGGTGAAAGATTTGATGAGGAAAGGTTAATCAAAACTCTCACAAAATTATGCAAGCAATCCCATACATCTCAGGAAATTTTGAATAGAGTATTTAAAAAATTAGATGATTTTACTGGACAAAATAGACATCTTGAAGATGACGCATCTATTGTTGTATTGCAATTAAAATAGATATTTTTGTCACCTATATAAAAAAATGCTTTATTAGAGATATATAAAGTTTTTAATTGATATGACAAAAGTTTGGAGTAAAAGATTTGATAATACACTTAACCCTTTCATTGAAAAGTTTAATGCTTCAATTACTTTTGATAGAAAACTTATATTAGAAGATTTAGATTGTTCGATTGCCCATGCAAAAATGCTTGGTAACACTCAAGTTTTATCTTCTGCTGAAACTTTGCAGATTATTAATGGTCTTGAGTCAATAAAAAGTGAGTATTTGGCCGGTAAATTTTCTCCAAGTCCACCGTCTGAAGATATTCATTATTGTATCGAAGAAAAACTAATTAGTTTAATTGGTGAAACTGGAAAAAAATTACATACAGGTAGAAGTAGAAATGATCAAGTTGGTACAGATATAAGATTGTGGCTAAGAAAAGAGATTGACAATCTTGAAATTTTAATAACTGATTTGCAAAAATCCTTTTTAAATCTTGCAAAATCTAATATTTATACTTTGATTCCTGGATATACACATATGCAAAGAGCACAACCATTATCTTTGGCTCATCATTTATTGGCGTACGTAGAAATGTTTCAAAGAGATCGTGAAAGGTTTAAAGAAGTACGATCTAGAGTTAATACTTCGCCATTAGGAGCTGCAGCATTAGCTGGTACAAAAATAAAAATTGACAGGAACTTTACAGCTGCAGAATTGGGTTTTGAAAAGATTTATAAAAATAGTATTGATGCTGTGAGTGATAGAGATTTCTGTATAGAGTTTGTTTCTGCTTCTGCTCTAGCAATGTCTCATTTGAGTAAAATTTCCGAGGAAATAATTTTGTGGGTAACAGATGAATTTTGTTTTGCAAAGTTAACAGACAAATGTGCAACGGGCAGTAGCTTAATGCCGCAGAAAAAAAATCCAGATGTTCCAGAATTAATAAGAGGTAAAACGGGAAGAGTCTATGGACATCTTCAAGCATTGTTAACTATGGTCAAAGGCGTACCACTTGCTTATAACAAGGATTTTCAAGAGGATAAAGAGCCAATATTTGATACTGTAGAGACTATATCTTCTTGTATTAAAGCAATGACTATATTAATTAATGAGGGTATAGAATTTAATATTAAAAATTTATCTTATTCGGTAGAAAATGATTTTTCTAATGCTACTGATTTGGCAGATTACTTAGTAAATAAAAAGATTCCCTTTAGGACCGCTTATCAAGTTGTGGGTGAAATTGTTAAATATTGCTTAGAAAGGAAAATCTTATTTAAAAATCTTAAAATTGATGAGCTTAAAAATTTTCATCCAGAATTCGATGAGGATGTTTTTGTTGATCTTGAACCTATTAATGTCGTTAAGGCTAGAACTAGTGAAGGTGGAACAGGTTTTAATCAAGTAGAAAAAGAGGTAAATAATTGGCAGAAAAAATTGTTACTTTGAATCTCAATTATTTTTCTACAACAAGGGTATCCTTTGAAGTAGAATAAAAAAGTAATGTTTTAAAACTATTTCATTATAGTTTTTTTAATTAGGTAATTTTCTTTGTTGAGTTTAAAGTGAGTATTTTTGTTGGTAATTTGCCCTTCCGCGCAGAGCGTGAAGATGTACTACAGCTATTCGCCCCTTTTGGTGAAGTTTTAAATTGTTCTCTTCCTCTTGAAAGAGATACTGGAAGAAAAAGAGGATTTGCATTTGTTGAGATGGCAGATGAAACTATTGAGTCTACAGCTATTGAGGGTTTACAAGGTACAGAGCTTATGGGTAGACCACTAAGAATTAATAAGGCAGAGCCAAGAGGTTCCGGAGGCCCTCGAAGAGGAGGAAGAGGTGGCTACGGCGGTAATGGTGGTGGCTACGGCGGTAATGGTGGTGGCTACGGCGGTAATGGTGGTGGCTACGGCGGTAATGGTGGTAGTTACGGCGGTAATGGTGGTGGCTACGGCGGTAATGGTGGTAGTTACGGCGGTAATTCTGAACCTAATTCTTCTTATAGTAATAAATCCTCTGGGGCAGAAGGTTGGGAAGATAGAAGTTATGGAAATACTTCTGAAAACTCTGAATATGAAAGTGGCAGAAGCAGGAGAAAAAGAGGAGTGTCTAATGAAGGTAATACCTCAAATGACGGAGATTAATAACCCATTTTTTCAAGTTTAGAAGTCAAGTTAAGAAGATACTCAATATCTAGTTCCTTTTTTATAGATTTATTTGAAATTTGATTACGCCAAATCTTTGCTTTCGGTATTCCTTCGACTAAATTTATAAGATGTTTACAAATATCCCAAGATTTTCCTCCATTAGTTAAATGTTTCTCTATGTAAGGAATTAATGAGAAGATAATAGTTGAAGCAGAATTCGTTTTTTTATTGATTCCATAAACTTTTTGATCAATTTCAGACCACCTTAAGGGGTGTTTATATACTGATCTTCCAATCATTACACCATCAAAATCATTTAGGGCTTTTAATGATTCATCGATATGTGTGAAACCCCCATTGATTTCTATTAATAATTCCGGATTTAATTTTTTTAATTTTTTTACAACATCGTACCTAAGCGGAGGTATGGTTCTGTTTTGTTTTGGATTAAGACCTTTCAATATAGCTTTCCTCGCATGAACTGTAAATCTGTCTGCACCAGCATTTGAAATATACCTTACGAAATTGTTCAAATTTTTGAAACTATCATCGTCGTCTACACCGATTCTGTGTTTAATTGTGACTGGTAAGCTGCAGCTATTTTTTAACGATTCTATGCATTTTGCTACTGTTAAAGGATCTTTCATAAGTGAAGCACCAAAATTCCCTGAAGACACTCTTGGACTTGGACAACCAACATTAAAGTTTATTTCGTCATAACCCCAATCTTGTGCCATTTTAGCTGCCTCTTTAAGGATTTCAGGATTGTCCCCACCAAATTGAATCGATATCGGGTGTTCTTCATTATTAAAATCTAAAAATTTTTTTTTGTTATCCGTATAAACTAAACTTTTGGCTACAATCATTTCCGTATATAAAAGAACTTCAGAACTTATTTTTCTCATTAACATTCTGAAATGTTTATCAGTACAATCCATCATTGGTGCAACACTTAATTTATGAATATTTTTAATAGAATTAGTTTGAAATGTACTCATAACCTTTTGTGTGATTTAAATATATGAATCAATTTCTATCAAGAAGAACTTTTATTCTAATTCCTACTATGTCAATCTTAAAAATAATCTTTAAGCCTATGCAAGCATTAGCTTCTTCAATTGTTTCTAAAGAAAATTGGAATTTATCAAAAGATGAATGGAAATCTAGGCTTAGTTCAGAATCTTATTATATTTTGAGAGAGGAAGGAACTGAAAGAGCTTTCAGTAGCCAATTAAATAATGAGAAAAGGAAAGGCGTTTTTCACTGTGCAGGATGTGACTTGCCGCTTTTTCTCTCAGATAAAAAGTTTGATAGTGGCACTGGATGGCCAAGTTTTTGGGACTCAATAGAGGGATCAGTTGAGACAAAAGTTGATTTTAAGTTAATTGTTCCAAGAACTGAATATCATTGTTCTAGATGCGGAGGTCATCAAGGTCATGTCTTTAATGATGGGCCACTCCCCACAGGTAAAAGATACTGTAATAACGGATTAGCCTTAAGGTTTGTTCCTGAGTAAAAACTTGTGCGGCCTTCCGCAACTTGTTTTGTGTATGACTTTAATGGAAAATAGTTTTAATAAATCTATAGGATAATGATTGAAAATCAATCAGAAAATATTGAGAATAAAGAAAATGATGTATCTGATCAGGATAATGCTCCTGAAGATACTTCACTACCAGAAGATCAAGTTATTGAAAATGATAAGTTATCTTCTCAAAAAACAGAAGAAATAAATACTGAAGATTTAAAAAATACTATTTCTAATAATGATGCCAGATTAGAACAGTTAGAAAAAGAGCATGAAACATTAAAAAATCAATATGTAAGGATTTCAGCAGATTTTGATAATTTTAGAAAAAGGCAGTCTAGAGATCAGGATGATTTAAAAATCCAGCTTGTTGCTAAATCTCTAACGGCAATACTTCCTATTGTGGATAATTTTGAGAGAGCAAGACAACAACTTAAACCTGAAAGTGAAGAAGCTCAAGCTCTTCATAGAAGTTATCAAGGATTGTATAAACAATTAGTAGAAGTTTTAAAACAACAAGGAGTTGCACCGATGAGAGTTGTTGGCCAGCAATTTGATCCAAATTTACATGAAGCTGTATTAAGAGAGCCTAGTGAAGAATTTAAAGAAGATTTTATTGTAGAAGAATTACAGCGAGGATATCACCTAGAAGGTAAGGTTTTAAGGCATGCATTGGTTAAAGTTTCTATGGGACCTGGTAAACAAAATTCACAAGAGGAAGTAGAAAAGGATACAGTTGATATTGATTCAGAGGAAAATACTTCTCAAGATGTATAGTTTCCAAATTTTTAGTTGAGCATTATCTAATGGCTGATTTTTACCAAATACTTGGAGTTTCAAGAGATGCTGATGCTGATACCTTAAAAAGGGCTTATAGAAAATTAGCAAGACAATATCATCCTGATGTTAATAAGGACCCTGGTGCTGAAGAAAAATTTAAAGAAATTGGAAAGGCTTATGAAGCTCTGGCTGATCCTGACACTAGAGCTAGATATGATCAGTTTGGAGAGGCTGGCCTTGGAGGAGCTGCTGGAATGCCTGATATGGGTGATATGGGTGGCTTTGCTGATTTGTTTGAAACTTTTTTTAATGGCTTTGGTGGACAAAATCCACAGGGAGGAAGAACTCAAAGAAGAGGGCCTCAACAAGGAGATGATTTGAGATATGACCTTAATGTTGACTTTAAAGATGCAATATTTGGCCAACAAAGAGAAATTAAAATTCCTCATCTCGAGACATGTGACGTTTGTAGGGGAACGGGAGCCAAACAAGGAACAGGACCAAAAACTTGTACAACATGTGGAGGAAGTGGACAAGTTAGAAGAGCTACCAGAACGCCATTTGGAAATTTCACACAAGTTGGAGAATGTCCGACATGTAATGGAGTTGGTCAAATAATTGCAGATCCATGTACAAGTTGTGGGGGTAATGGAGTAAAACAAGTTAGAAAAAAATTAAGGATTAACATTCCTGCAGGAGTTGATACTGGTACTAAATTAAGAGTGTCTGCAGAGGGAAATGTTGGTTTGAGAGGCGGCCCAGCTGGAGATCTTTATGTCTTTATAAAGGTGAAGAATGATTCAACATTAAAAAGAGATGGTGTTACTATTTATTCAGAAATAACTGTGAGTTATTTACAAGCTATTTTGGGAGATACTGTTCAAATTATCACAGTTGATGGCAATGTTAATTTAAAAATTCCCAGTGGCACTCAGCCAAATACAACTCTTTCACTTGAGAATAAAGGTGTACCTAGACTTGGTAATCCAGTTGCAAGAGGTAATCATGAAGTTTTAGTAAAGGTAAAATTGCCAACTCGCATCAACGAGGAAGAACGAAAGCTTTTAGAGGGCTTAGCTTCTCAATATTCAGATAAAAATATTAATTCAAGTAGTGGTCTATTTAGTAAATTATTTGGTAAAGAATCCTAATGATTGCTTTAAAGTATTTGGATCTTAAATCGGTTCCATGCCCTTTAAATGTAGTCAAAATTAAATTGGCTTTAGAGAAATTATCCAAAAATGAACAACTCATAGTCGAACTAGATAAAGGTGAACCAGAAGAAATGGTATTAAAAAATTTAAAAGAGATGGGATGTTTATTTACAGAAATAAATGAATATGAAAAATTTTTAAAAATAAAAATTTTGAATGAAAACTGATATTAATCATCTAGGTTTAGTTACGAAAAAATTTAATGAATTTTTTTTAGTAGACTTAAAAAATAAAGAAAACTTTCGAAATAGTCAGAGATTTTTATGCAAAGTCAAGAAGTCTATAAATTTTAAAGATCAATTAATTTATGTTGGAGATGAAGTGGTAATTCAACATATTGATACAAGAACTAATCGCGCAGTAATAACAAGTTTAAAAAAAAGAAAAAATTTATTAATTAGACCATCAGTTGCAAATATTTCTAACATATACATTATGTGTTCTGTCGAAGAGCCAAAGTTAAATTTATCTCAAGTGAATAGGTTTTTGATATCAGCAGAATCGATGGGGGTGGAGGTTTCATTAGTTTTAACAAAATGTGACTTAATTTCAGATAAAAGAATATCTTTTTTACTTGATAAATTTACTAAATGGGGTTATCAAGCAATTACTTTAAATTTTCATAAACCTGATTCTTTTCAGAATTTATTGGCCGAGTTAAAGCAAAAAAATTGTTCGATATTTATGGGCCCATCTGGTGTTGGTAAAACTACTGTTCTTAATATGATAATTCCAGGTCTTAAAAATAATACTGCCCCAGTTTCAAATAAAATTAAAAGAGGGAAGAACACTACTCGAAATGTTGAGTTATTTTCTCTATCAAGTAAAAGTTACATTGTTGATACTCCTGGATTTAATATGCAAACTTTAAATGTTGATATTAGATTTTTACCAAATCTCTATAAGGAAATATATAAACAAGTAATGGATGAAGGGATTAGATGTAAATTTCGTAATTGCTTACATATGAATGATGAGGGCTGTAATTTAAATAAATCTTTTGAAAGATATTCTTTTTATAAAGAGATGATCGAGTCTTCTAGGAGTCACTATTATCAAAACCTGGAAGATTAAGATTTAATCCGCCAGTCAAATCGTTCATTTTTTCTTTCATAGTTGTAGTAGATAATTCATGAGCTTTTTGTATAGCTTGTAAAATGTTTTGCTCTATTTTTTCTTTATCTGAATTTAAAATATTTTCTTGTACTTCTACCCTTAAAGGAACTTGGTTGCCACTTATCCAGACTTTTACCATTTCATCGTCACTTTTTCCTTCAATCTCCATATTTTCAAGTTCATCTTGTAATTTTTGAGCATCTTGTTGAATTTGTTTAGCTTTTTTAAAAGCTTCTGTAAGTTGTCCGAAGTTAGGAAGTCCAAAACCCGCCATTTTGTAAAAACGTTTCTTTAATAAGGATAGTCAAAACCAATCATTCTTACTTCTGGTTGAAGATAAATTCCTTTTTTTTGTAGTACTTTTTGTTGAATTACAGTTATTAATTCAAAAACATCTTTTGAACTTGCTGATGAATTATTAATAATAAAGTTTGCATGCATTGTAGAAATTTCTGCACCACCAATTTTAAATCCCTTTAAACCCATATCTTCAATTAATTTTGCAGCATAACTATTTTTAGGGTTTTTAAAAACGCTACCAAAACTAGGCAGATGATATGGTTGTGTTTCTGTTTTTAATTTAAGATTATTTTTAGTTGTTTGAATTAATTTTTCGAGATTTCCATTAGGTTCAAAATGTAGTTTTGCGCTGATAATTGCCAGATTATCATTTTGAAAAGAGCTAAATCTATATTCAAAATTAATATCTTTTTTTTCAATTTCAATTTTTTCGAGAGTTTTATTATTAATAACTTTCACAGAAATAAGATTTTTTGCTAGCGATAAATTACCTGTACCAGCATTCATATAAATGGCTCCTCCTAAAGTTCCTGGAATTCCGATAGCCCATTCTCCTCCTTGTAAGCCATTTTTAGCGAGAGAATTAGATAATGTTGGGAGCATTACTCCTGCTTCTGCTTCAACAATTCCTGAATATGGCTCTATTTTTAATGACTTCATTTTTTTTGTACATATCACTAAACCTTTGATGAAAATATTATTTATTAAAAGATTTGAACCAGCCCCAATAATTTCAAATTTTTTATTGTTTAAATTACACCATTCAATTAGATTGTAAAATTCGTAAATACTTCTTGGTTCAGCAAAATATTCAGCAACCCCCCCTACTTTTATTGTTGTATAATTTCTTAGATTAAAGTTCTCTGAAAAATTTTTTTTATTCATAAATCATCAATGTCTATTAATTTTTTGTTGTATTTAACATTGACCATAAATTATGACAATCACCTGCTCCCATATTTAAAATTAAATCACCTTTTTTAGTTAATTCGTAAAAATTCTTGGTAATTTCATGATAATTATCTATGTAATTAACATTTTTGTTCTGTTTATAAATAAGATTAGTAATAATTTTTGAATTAATTTGATTTTCGTTTTTTTCTCCTGCTCCATAAATACTAGTTACGTAAATAATATCTGCTTTTGATAATTCCTCAGCAATTTCTTTAAAAAATTGTTTTACCCTGGAGTACCTGTGAGGTTGAAATATTGCTATTAATCTGCTTTTTCTTAAGTCATTATTACGATTTTCCTTAATAAATAATCTTCCTAATTTAATTGTTGCTTTAATCTCGTTTGGGTGATGTGCATAATCATCATATAAATACCTTTCATTTATTTCCCCTCGAAATTCAAATCTTTTTTTTGGTAGTTTTAGATATTTGATATTCTTTTTTATTTCTATAAAATCTACTCCTATCATTCTGGAGGCTGCTATTGAAGCAGTGATATTAGATAAATTATGTAATCCAGGTATTGGAATATTTAAATTATTAATTAAATTCCCATTTTCATAATATTTGCCAATTGTATAACTTTTATTAATCTCAGTAGGTATTATTGCATAAGCTACGTTATTTTTCGAAGTGATTGACCACGTATTATCAGAATGAAAATTATTTCTTGTAATTTCACAATCATAATTAAGTAATAATTTTTTAGAATTTGAAGCAAAATCCTTAAAAGAAGATAAAACCTCATCTAAATCAGAAAAATGATCGCAATGATCAAAATCAATGTTATTAATTATTCCGATATCAGATTTATATTTATTTATTGTCCCATCAGATTCATCAACTTCAGCTACTAAGAATTTTGTATTTTCTAAATGACAGTTAGAATTGTAGATGGGAATTATCCCCCCAGTTATTGAAGAAGAATTATGCGTACATAATTCAAGTAGTGTGGAAAGAAATGTACTTGTTGATGTTTTTCCATGACTACCTGCTACAGCTAATGAATTGTAAGACTGCATTAAAATTGCAAGGATCTCTGAACGATGTTTTATTATTAAATTTTTTTTCCTGCAGTAGTTTAACTCTTCATTTTCTGGCTTGATTGCGGAGCTTACAACAAAATTAATTAATTTGTTGTTGAATTTTGAAGTTACATATTCAATATTTTCTTGTTTTTGAGAAGTAAAGATCACTGCTCCTAAAAGCTCTAATTTATTGGTTTCATCATTTTTAACTAAATCAGATCCTGAGACTGAATAACCTTTTTTAATTAAACCCATTGCTATTGCTGACATTCCAATACCTCCCACTCCAATAAAATGAAAATGACTTTTAGGCAGTAATTCTTTATCCAATGTTTATCTTTTACTTAAATTAAAATAACTGCTAAGTAAAATTTTGGTATTTTTTCTTAAAAAAAAAATGTTTTTTTTCTTGAATTAATACAAAAAAATACTTATTTGCTTAATAAATCAAAAAATACTTACGTTATTGCAAAAAATTCAGTATGATCAGCAACTTAGGTTAATCATTAGAAATTATCAGTTATGACTTTGAGAGTTGCTATTAATGGGTTTGGCAGAATCGGGCGAAACTTTATGCGTTGTTGGCTTAGTAGAGGTGCTTATACCAATATTGAAGTTGTTGGAATTAATGTCACTTCCGATCCTAAAACCAACGCCCACCTGCTTAAATATGATTCAGTATTAGGTCAACTTGAAGGAGTTGATATTAAATATACTGATGACACTTTTGTAATAAATAACAAAACAATTAAGTGTTTTTCTGATAGAAACATAATGAATCTTCCATGGAAAGATTGGGGGGTTGATTTGGTCATTGAGTCAACTGGTGTTTTTAATACAGATGTTGCAGCAAGTAAGCACCTAGAAGTAGGAGCTAAGAAAGTAATTCTTACTGCTCCTGGAAAAGGTGATGGTGTGGGTACTTATGTTGTAGGAGTGAACGCTGATACTTATAAACATAAAGACTTTGATATTTTAAGTAACGCCAGTTGTACTACAAACTGCTTGGCGCCAGTAGTGAAGGTTTTGGATAAAACTTTTGGTATAAACAAAGGTTTGATGACTACAATTCATAGCTACACAGGTGATCAAAGGATTTTGGACAATAGTCATAGAGACTTAAGGAGAGCTAGAGCAGCAGCAGCAAATATTGTTCCTACTTCAACCGGTGCTGCTAAAGCAGTCGCTTTGGTGTACCCCGAAATGAAAGGGAAACTTACCGGTATTGCAATGAGAGTCCCTACACCTAATGTTTCGGCAGTTGATTTGGTTTTTGAATCTTCTAAATCTGTCACAAGTGAGGAAGTTAATAATGCTCTTAAAGAATCTTCTTTAGGTTCAATGAAGGGAATTATTAAGTATGGTGATGAACCATTAGTGTCAAGCGATTATGCAGGGACTAATGAATCATCAATTGTAGATAGTGATCTTACTATGTGTATAGGAGAAAATCTTGTTAAGGTTCTTGCTTGGTACGACAATGAGTGGGGTTATAGTCAGAGGGTTGTAGATTTAGCAGAAATTGTTGCAAAGAATTGGGAATAATTAAAAGTGCCTGAAAGGTTTGGTGTTCAATAATTTATTTTTTTTATTATCTGTAAATTCAACCGATGGTTCACCATTCGTAAAAAAACCAATCTGGTTAATATTTGTATCTAGCCTAGATAAATTCTTTGCCCATTTTTTGGGTAAAGAGAAAACTAATTCGTAATCTTCACCTCCAAAAAAATAATATTCATCCCATTGAACTCCTTTTGGCCAATTTTTATCTTTTGGTATTTTATCGTAATTAATTATTGCTTTACAGTTGCTAGAGATTGCTAAATCTTCTATGGCTTGAAAAAGACCATCACTACTATCAGTACATCCTACTTTCTTTATTTTCTTATTGGAGCGAGTTTTAAGGAGGTTTTTTAGGAAATTTGGATTAATATGAGGTCTACAAAAATGTTCAATGCACTTACTGGTTAATTCTTCACGTAGATAAATATCACTAACAATTTTATTTTTACTTTGTATCAGAAATCCTAATTTGCTAAGACCATGAATTCCGGTAGTTAAGATAATTTCACCTGGTTTGCATGCGTTTCTTCGTAATTCAAGTTCACCTTGAATCCCAAGGGCTGTGATAGAGATCATTTTTTCATTTCCCATTGAGCAATCTCCTCCAAGAATTATTCCACCATATTCTTTTAAAGCTTTATTTATTCCTTTATATAACTCTTCAACCCAAACCCACTCAGTTTTTGCAGGTAGAATAAGACTTATTGTGATTCCTATAGTTTTCCTGCTGCCACTAGATAATAAGTCAGAGATGTTGCTAACAACTGCTTTCCATCCAAGGTCTTGAGGGGAAATAGTAATATCATTGAAATGAACATTTTCTACTAATGCATCATTATTAACAAGTAAGTTATCATTTTTATTTTTGATGAAAGCGCAATCATCCAAAACTTGATTTTTAGGCATAAATTTTCCAAGCCTATTAATTAATTCTTTTTCCCCTAAATCTACTAGTAATTCTTTACGCATTTAATTTGAGGTTTTCAATTCCTTCTAAAACATCAATGGAGATAATTTTGTCATCTTTTGTTAGCTCTTCTAATACATCAAAACCATCTACAACATAGCCAAAGGCAGCATTTCTCCCATCAATTAAATTGCGACCTGCTGGATTCAATTCTGCTTCATATAAAAAAAAGAAAAATTGCGATGAACCATCATCAACTGCTGTATTTGAGTGGGACCATCCTAGAGTTCCAAGTGTTGCGAAAGGCAATGTTGGTGTTTCTGTGTAAAGGCCTAAATCTTCAAAAGTTTGATTATAAAAAGTATCCTTTTCATCAGGAATTCTTATTTCGAGAGGTACGTGACGTTCTTCATTGGTTTCAGGATCTACATAACCAATTGCTTCCCCAATTGGATCACCTGTTTGTAGAACAAAAAATTCTTCTGCTCTGTTAATAGGTAAATCTTTATAGAATTTTTTTGCAGATAAATCTATAAATGCTCCTGCAGTAAGAGGGGCATTGAATCCATCTACAACAGCTTTCATATCGCCTTTGGAGGTCTTAATATTTACTTTTGCTCTGCCTAGTAATCTTGGGAGATTATCAAATTCTTCAGGAATAGAGTAAGGAAATTGATTTGGTAAAAAATATTTTTCTAATTCACCTATTTTATCTAAAGCCTCTTTTCGAGTCGCTACAAATGAGAATTTATCCTTTGATTTAGCATGATCTTGAAGGCTATCTAAATTTTCTTTGATCTCAAAAAATGTTTTTTCAGCAATTTTTTGTTTATCATTCGCCAATTCTTGAATAATCCGATTTTGGTATTTTTTTAGCAAAGATTGACATTTTGTAACAGTTTTCGTGAGAGCGGGCCATCTTCCTCCTCTTACAAGGTCACTAGTATCTTCCAATTTGTGTTGAAGTTCTTGTAATTCAATTTGCTTGATAGGGAGAGCGTTTCTGAGGATTGTGTTCGGGTCTTTTACAGCATTTCCAGTAGGTAAATCGGCTAGGACTTCAATCGGTTTAAAGATAAAAAACTGAAAAATTATGATTAATAGGATTAATAAAAGTTTGTTCTGATTTGATAAGAATTTTTGCATAGCACTCTTGCAGGTTTATGATCCTTGGGGATGTAATACAGGAATGATTTCCAGTAACGATTTTCGCACAGGCACTACCATCGAATTGGATGGACAAGTTTGGCGTGTTGTAGAGTTTCTACATGTCAAGCCTGGTAAGGGTTCTGCTTTCGTGCGAACAAAATTAAAATCAGTTCAAAACGGCAATGTGGTTGAAAAAACTTTTCGAGCCGGAGAATCAGTACAGCAGGCTATCCTTGAGAAGTCTAACCTGCAACACACTTATGTGGAGTCTGGAGATTATGTTTTTATGGATATGACAAGTTTTGAAGAGACAAGACTTTCTGCTGAACAAATCGGTAAAGGTGCAAAATATTTAAAAGAAGGAATGGAGGTTAATGTTATTTTTCATAATGGTAAGATTTTAGAAGTGGAACTTCCCATATCTATTACTTTAAAAGTTACAGAAACTGATCCTGGAGTTAAAGGTGATACTGCTAGTGGGGGCACAAAACCAGCTATTCTAGAAACAGGTGCTCAAGTTATGGTCCCTTTATTTATTTCTGTGGGAGAAATGATTAAGGTTGATACTCGTAACGATAGTTATCTTGGACGTGAAAATTAATGACTATGAAATTAGATCATGAAGACTTAAATCGCTTAATAGAGAAAATCTCAAAAAGCGATATTCAAGAATTCTCTTTAGAGGGAGAAGACTTTAAACTTGAAATAAAACGCAATTTGTTTGACCAGAATCAATTTAATAATTTAGTTTCTAATAATTCATTTGATAAGCAAACAATTGCCAATCAAAAATCCGTAAATGATAATAGCTCAATCGTTAATGAGCCGCAGACTCCACAGGTCGCTCCTCCTGGACGTTCAGATCTTACTGATATTACATCTCCTATGGTTGGTACCTTTTATCGGGCTTCAGCCCCTGGTGAGGAGCCATTTGTTGAAGTAGGAAATATTGTTAAGGTTGGTCAAACTATATGTATTTTGGAAGCGATGAAATTGATGAATGAAATTGAATCTGAATTTAACGCTGAAATAGTAGAGATTCTTGTTGAAAATGGAACTCCCGTCGAATTTGGTCAAGTTTTAATGCGTGTTAAGCAGTCTTGAATTTTTTGTCATTTCGATCGCAGTTTTTATGGCCTCAATCATGCTTTGAGATTGAGCTATTCCTTTGCCAGCAATATCAAATCCCGTTCCATGATCTGGAGATGTTCTTATAAAAGGTAATCCTAACGTGGTATTAACTGAGTAATTAAGAGCGATAACTTTCATCGGTATTAAACCTTGATCGTGATACATAGCAAGAATGCCATCATGCGTTTCAGTATTTTTTTGACTCCAAGCTTTAGCTGACGAATTCCAACAACTATCCGGTGATAAAGGTCCTAATAATTCAATATCTCTATTTTTTTTATTCCAAGTTATCAATGCATCATTAAGCCAATCTTTTTCTTCATTACCCAAAATCCCTTCTTCGCCAGCATGAGGATTTAATCCAGCAACTCTTAAAGTAGGTTTTTTAGTATATGAATTACAAAACTCTTTGAAAAGATCTAATTTAGAGTGTATTAATTTTATGTTTAATAGCTTGGGTACCTCGCAAAGAGCTATGTGAGTTGTAGCAAGTAAAGTATTGAACCTCCAACCTGTAATTGGTGATTTAGCTGTGAATAACATTCCAACATTTTTTACTCCACATGATTTAGCTAATACTTCAGTCTGACCAGAGAAATTATGACCTGCTAGTGACCATGATTTTTTGCAAATTGGACCAGTTACAAGTGCTGAATTTGGATATTGTTTTACAATTTCAATTGCTTTTATAAGGTACTTGAAACTTGAATGACCATAACTTGATTTGGATTTATTATCAGACGAAGAAATTTCGAGATTATGAATTTCTAGATTATTGGGATTCGCAATATTTTTTAATCCTAAAGATTTCAAATGATCATAAGTATTTTGTAGATTTTTTTTTGAACCAACTAATATGAAATCAATATTTTCTTGAATCTGATTAGAATGTAGTGCTTTTAAAATTATCTCAGGTCCTATACCAGACTCATCTCCAATGCTTAGTACTACTTTCAATTTATTATTCGTATCCTGAAAATTCATGACAAGTTTTTAAATTTAGTTATTTGTAAATATTCAAAAAACAATTGTTTAAGCCTATTTTATAGTTTTTATAAATTAGTTTATATCCAAGTGTTTCGCATAATAATTTATTAGAGACTCTTCTATTTTCCATCCAAAAAGATTGAGCAATAGCTGAAAGTTCGCTTTTTGCATCCTCATAAAATATTGGCTTTGGCATTTCTAAGCCAAGTAAATCATAACAATATTTAATTACTTCTATTTGAGAACAAGGTTCATCATCTGCAATATTAATAATTTGGTAAAATTTTAAAGAATTTTTATTTTGTAATAGGTAGATAATTGCATTTGTGATATCAGCAACATGAATTCTTGAAAATAATTGATCTTTTTTAAAGATAACGCGAATTTTTTTATTTTTAATTGCTTCAAACGTTGATCTTCCAGGCCCATATATACCAGGTAACCTAAAAATTTGTACGGGTAAACCTGATTCAATCCATTCCTTTTCGCAATTTAATCTTTTTTGACTTCTTTGTTGAGAAGGATTAGGGTGATCTTCCTCAGAAACCCAATTACCTTTTGTATTTCCATATACTCCCGTCGTAGATAAATATCCAATCCATTCCAGTGATAAACTTTTTAGTTTATTTGTAAGGCTTCCTAATACAGGATCCTTACCATTTTTGTCTGGAGGTATGCAACTAAGAATATGCGTAACTCCATCAAAAATTGCTTCGTTAGGAATTATGTCATTCTCACTATTAAAAACAAAACTATTTGGATCTTTTTTTTGAGATCTAGAACTTGTTAAAGCTGTATAACCAAATTGTCTTATGGTCTTTGCAAAAAAACTACCGCTAAAACCACATCCTAAGATTAAAAATTTCTTTTTATTTCCTAGTAAGCTTGCGATATTTTTCATAAGGTATTATAGTAGTACATATGTATTATTTATGATGAAAATAGCTGTTAAGACTGATTTGAAGTCAAAAACTTTTTGTAGTAGCAAAAGTTATACTTTTCTAAGAGAAAAAGAAATAACTTCTCTAGACTCTAAATTCTACCAAAAATTAATTGTTGTTCTTATTTCTTTGTCTGCAATTTTAATATTCCCTGAATCTCCAAGAGATTTGGAAAATATATGTGAGACTTATAACTCTAAAAGTATTTGTAATGTTTGGTAGTCAAGCTGCTTTATATTGTGATTCATCTTTTTCGTAATTTTTTTTACTAACTTTAAAATTAGGATTAGCCCACTGTAATAATCTGATCGCTAACCTCAAATCTCCCTCTAACCAAGCTCTTATAGCCATTGCCCTCCTAGGATCATAAAATTTTTGTCTTCTATACCAATACAAAGCATTCTCATCTGATTTGTCCCCATTACAAGCAAGACAAGCAGGGACACAGTTTTCTGTTGTACTCAAGCCACCTTGACTACGAGGTAAAACATGGTCAATGGATTCAGATGGTTTTCCGCAATATATACAACTTTTTCCTGTAAACCTATGAATTGACTTTCGCCATTGTCTCAATCTGAACTTAGGACATAAATCCTCTAAAAACACAGCATCATTAATATGCATTCAGATTATTTAATTAAATAAATAATGGCTTGAATATCTTAAAAGTCAATATTTATTTATTATTTTTAGTTGAAATTTGCCTGTAAAGATATAATTTAGTGTTGATAGATACATTATAAAATTATTCCATAATTCATCCAAGAAAGTATTATCTTTTTGGAAACCTCTATTAATAACTGTATCTGTCAAGGGTTTCTTCAGTAAAATCTTCATCACTAGTTTCTTCCAATTCTTTTTCTAATCTTTTTCTTTTGTTAATTCTATCTTCTGCCTCTTTTGCTTTTTTTTCTTCTTCTTTTTTTAAATCTCTTATTAGTTTTCTGTTTGGATGAAGCTTATCTAAGTATTGAACGCAATATCTAAATTTTTCTCTTTCTCTTATAACTGTTTCAGTAATTTGCGCTGCTGCATTTTTAGGGGAAACTTTGAAAAATCCTCCTTTTTGCTTTTTTATATATGAATATGCTGCATCCCAGCTACTTTCATGATCATTTCCACCATCTCTCATAGTACAAAATATTTCTGCTGCAAATGAACTTGCATTTACTCTTGACGTTGTAAGGGATATAGGAGCAATTATTCCTAACGTTAATAGTATTAGTTTTTTCTTCTTGAATCTTGGCATTAAACTTGTTCCTCTATTTAAAAATATCTTTTTTTAGAAATATGTCTATATAAATTTAAGATTTAATTACTCCAAATAAATTTAAGCATTTCACAACTACAGGAAGAATTAAAAGTACTGTAATCAACCTTACTGCGTGAAGAGTTGCTACTGCAGAGCCTACTCCATATTCTGATCCTACAAGACTCATCCCGCTAATGCCTCCCGGTGCAGCTCCTAGAATTGTTGTTATTACATCTATATTGAGTAATCTGCTTGTCCATAATCCAATTGCTAGTCCTGTAAAAACTAAAGTAAAAGTTATTAAGATAGCAGGCCTCCATAAGTTTTGAAGATCAACTAATGAGTCTTTAGTCAAAGTTGTGCCAATAACTGTTCCAATTCCAATTTCTAATAGTGTTCTTGTGCCAATTGGCCACTCTGCTAAATCGACTTTCCCACTGATACTTACGATACTTGCGCCTATTAAAGAGCCTGCAAGAGGGGCTGCAGGGATGCCTGTTTTTAGTGCTAAAGCTCCAAAAATTCCACCTGCAATTAGATAATAGATTAGATTTATGTTTGCCATAAATTTGAAAGATGTTTGGACATAATATTAGGAAAATTATTTTTTGCTTGGGTTTATAGTCAAATTATATTTTTGTTTTACTCTCGTAAAGTCACCTTTTGTTGGCATAATATTATGTAAAGCATGAATTTTTATGTCTTCAAAAATTTCATTTAAAGCAAATAGAAGCCGCATCAAGAAAAAATTATCTTTTTTTGAGGGCGGCCACCAGCTTGAAAAATTAGAATTTGCTCTTGCAATAGCTCAAACTAAGGGAGACGAAAAGAAATCAATAATTCTTAGAAAAAAGATTGTTGAGTTAGGCGGAAATGTTGAAGAGCCAGGAACTTAACTTACCCTTCATCAAGATATCTAGATGCTACTACTATTGCTTCACCAGCTTCTTGAGCTGTTATCTTTCCTAGATCAAGAAGTGTTTTACTAATAGCAGAAATCACTGTAATAATATCTCTATCATTTACATACCCCAAGTGACCGACTCTAAATATTTTCCCCTTTAAGTGATCTTGTCCACCAGCTAATAGGATATCAAAATTATTTTTTATTGACTTTCTAAATCCTTCAGCATCTATTTCTTCAGTTTTTATTGCAGTAATCGAAGGGCTTAAATATCTTTCATCAGCAAATAATTTTAGATTTAAAGTTTTTACAGCATTGCTCATTGCTAATTTATGTTTTTCATGCCTCTGGAAAATTTTGTCTAATCCTTCTTCTCTCATCATTTTTAAAGCTTCATCTAAAGCAAAAACCAAATTAACTGCTGGAGTATATGGATTACTATTATTTAAAAGACTTTTTCTGTAGGATTTTAAATTTAAATAAAATTTTGGTAAATTAGATCTTTCTGCAGATTCCCATGCCTTTTGGCTCATTGCTATAAAACTAAGTCCTGGCGGTATCATGTATCCCTTTTGTGATCCAGAAGCAACTATATCTAGTTGCCATTCATCTACAGGTACATTGCAGGCCCCAATACTTGTGACGCAGTCAACAATAGATAATGCTGTGCCGTGTTGCTGAATATATGAGCTTATTGTTTCTAGATCATTAATTACTCCTGTTGAGGTTTCAGAATGTGTAAAAATGACTGCTTTTATTTCTTTTTGTTTATCTTCTTCTAATACTTTTTTGAATTCTTCTGGATTAAGAGGAGTACCCCATGCGGAATCAATTTTTATGACTTCTAATCCAAATTCCTTAGCAACTTTCACCCATCTTTCTCCAAATTTTCCATTTTCTCCTGAATAGAGCTTATTGGTTTGTCAGTGATATGCAAAGGTAATTTACTCAATAAATTTATGCCTTCATTTAGTAAAAACCATTCATCTTGTTGTAATCGGCCGGTTCTTAATCGACCAGATTCAATTCCTAATTCCATTGATAAAAGTCGATTAGATATTTGTTCTTTACTAATTTCTAAATGGAAAAGACAAATAGGAAGATTATGAGTTTTAGCAACATTCAATGCCATATTTAAAGATAATGATGTCTTGCCCATTGCAGGTCTTCCTCCAAGAACAATTAAACCCCCTCTTGGAAGTCCTTGAGTCATTGCGTCGTAATCATAAAAAGATACTGGGATTCCAGAGTCATAAGTATTTCCAAGAGCACGATTTTCGATTTCTTCAAATTTGGTACTTAAAATCTCTCCAATCAATTTTGTTCGATCATTAATGCTTTCTTCACTCATAATTATTTCTTTAGGGAAACTTATATAAGCTAACTCTGAATAGAATGCAAATTAATTTTCTTGAAGAATTTTTTTTGAGAAAAAATTATTTACCGTCAAATAAATCTTGTATCAAATATATATCTTCCGCTTTAGGAGACATTTATGATGAAAAACTTTTATCGCATGATTAGGAGAATGAGGGTTTTGTAGTACAAGTGTAAAAATAAAATGAGCCTTTCTTTATAATTTTCATCGTAAATATATGAACTAATTTTAGAGAATAAATTTCTTAAAAACTTCTAATCAACAATTATCCTTAATCCATTTTTGATTATCTTTATTCTTATATCCTAAAGATAATGCTTTTCTTGCATCAGCACAGGCACCCTTTCGATCATTAATTTTTTCTTTGAATATGCTTCTGAAGAAGAAAGCCTGACCTTCTTTAGAATTAATTGAAATTGATTTGTTGTAATCAGATATTGCTCCATAATAATCCTTTAACTCACCTTTAATTAAAGCACGAGTAAGATATGCTATTTCTTCATCTGGTTCAATTTCTATTGCTTTGTTTAAATCAAACAACCCACCCTTCAAGTCTCCTATCTTTCCTTTTGATATTGCTCTATACACAAGAAAAAAATAATTATTTGGATCAAGTTTAAGATATTTATTGAAAGTGCTAATTGCACCATAATCATCGTTCATTTTTGATTTTGTAATTCCATAACTTAACAATGCAACAGAATCTAAAGGTTTGATTTGAATTGCCTTTAAACAATTTTTATGAGCAGATATATTATCATTTAGATCAAAGTTTGCTAAACATAATCTATGGTACAAATACCAATTAGAAATACTATTAGAATCATTATCAAAAAATTCAGGTTTCTTGTCCAAAATATTAATGATCAATTGTGAATTACCTTTCTCGTTACTTAACTCTGTTGCCTTAACTAAATAATCATCAATTGTTATGAATTGTTTAGAATAAATAAAAGAATTTCCATTTTTAAAATTAATAAAAAATGAATTTGGCACCCCAATTGAATATGAAAAAGATTCATCTTGAAAGGACTTAAAAGCAGACATAGTATTAATACCAACTAATTTCCCATAATTATCAAAAATGCCACCCCCACTCATACCTGGTACAACTTTACTTGTGTAAATTAATTGATTACCATCTTTTACTTTTACATTAGAACTTGCTATGAGTTCCCCCTCTTGAAAATAAAAATTACTATCCACAAAACCTGAAGAAAATAACACATCACCTTTTTTCAACGTTGATATATTTGAAAAATTTACTGTCTCATACTCCTTATCAGTTTTAAAAGTAAATATTGCTAAATCGGAATTTTCAATTTGTTTAATGCTCTCTTTATTAACTTTATAGAAAGTATAGTCCGCGGTACGAATTGTAAAAGTAATTTCTGAATCAATATTTTCGAATAGATGGAAGGCAGTTAATATTGTGTATTGACTACCATTCTTTTCTATGATTACACCAGAACCAAACCCTGATTTTAGAGGCAAAATTATTTCTACAGCAGTAGATCTTGCTAAAGAAGAAATTTGATAAAAATTGTTTTTTTCTGTACTTTCTTTTAAAGTATTGACAATCGGAATAGATTGAATTTGTTCAAATAAAATTGGCAAAAAAATAACTGCGCTTAAAAAAATACTTTTTTTTATGAAACTTTTAATTAACAATTTTTCTTAATCCAAATCTTATTATTTTCATCTTCATTGCCAAATTCACCTGGTTTTTTAGCATCAAAAAAAGCAGCTTTAATATCACCAATTTTCTCT
The DNA here is from genome assembly GCA_000634115.1 of Prochlorococcus sp. scB241_528O2. Taxonomy (GTDB): domain Bacteria; phylum Cyanobacteriota; class Cyanobacteriia; order PCC-6307; family Cyanobiaceae; genus Prochlorococcus_A. The sequence continues at coordinate 86,366 of JFLJ01000175.1, forward strand.
TTAGAAACACTTCTATTATAAAACGCAAGAGATTTTCTAAGATCAAATTCTATTGTCTTATTGCAATTAAAAATTACTTCATAAGGATCAACTACATTGAATTTTGCTCCACACATGTTTGCAATTAATGTTGCTTTATCTATATACACTGATTTATTTGAATTAGAAATTGCCTGATAAAAATTACCTTTTTTAAATTCATTACGAACAAAATGGTAATAATTACTGGTACTCTCTGCATGTGCTTTTGCAGGAATAGAAATTATAAATCCTATCGTAGATAAAACGACACCAGTTTTAATTATTAATGGTTGCCCTAATGGAATTAAAGATGATATCACAGTAATAAAAGCAGTTCTCTTTTTCATATCAGAATTAACTTCTAATCAATATACCAACTGTAGAGAAAATGAACTTTATAAGATTTTTCTACATATTTCTACACCAAGCAGCACCATCGGTTTTAAACCATTTTTCTGTTACTTTATTACCAAGTGAAATTGCTTTTTTATAATCATCACATCCTCCTTTATCGTCTCCTATTTTCCTCTTTGAAACCCCACGATTGTTATATGCCATTTCTGCTTTGGGGTTAATTTCAATTGCTTTTGTATAATCAGATATCGCTCCGTAATAATCTTTTAACTCATATTTTGCTATTCCACGATTGTAATATGCATCGTTATTTTTGGGGTTAATTTCAATTGCTTTTGTATAATCAGATATCGCTCCGTAATAATCTTTTAACTCATATTTTGCTATTCCACGATTGTAATATGCATTTTCATATTGAGGATTAATTTCTACTGCCTTATTGTAATCAGATATCGCTCCATAATAATCTTTTAAATTACCTTTATTCCAGCCTCGATTATAAAATGCCACTGAATCTTGAGGATTAATTTCTATCACTTTTGTATAATCAGATATCGCTCCATAATGATCACCTTGTTCGCCCTTTTCAAAAGCACGATCAAAATAATAAGAGTCATCTCCTGCATATACTTTTTCAGAAACAGAAAGCAAAAATCCTGTAATTGATAAAACCGCACTAGTTTTATTAAATAATGGTTGCCCAAATGAAATTAAAGATAATATTGCACCAATAAAAGCAGTTCTTTTTTTCATATCAAAATTTCCTTTTAATTAATATACCAACTTTAGAAAAAATAGACTTTATTCGATTTCTCTTAAGAGATGCAGAAAAGATGACACGTAAAACTAACTTAGAAACCCCTAGATTTTATCGGCCAAAATCACTGCTATTGCTAAACCATTGTTTTGCATATATCTCACGTAAAACCGATTAATTCAAGTTGTAACTGGGTTCTTAAAATCAGTTTATTCCCACTCAATGGTTTCACCCAACTTTTATACTTCAAAGTCTTTGGTATCATTGACTTCCTTAAAGTGATAATTCCCATGAAAAACCGATGAAAAACCGAATACTTCCATTCTTTATACATTGCTTTGTAATTAGTAGAGAAAAAACTTCAACAATACTTAGTCAATAACTTATCTGAATCCTTATCTCCGATTTTAGATGACTTTCGCCAGTCTGAACAGGCACCTTTTTTGTCACCAATATAAGTTTTTGCAATTCCTCTATTAAAAAAAACGCTAGTATCATTAGGAACAATTTCTGCCGCTTTATTTAAATCTGAAATTGCACCATAGTAATCTTTTAAAAAAGTTTTTACAACACTTCGACTAATAAATGCCTGACTGTGATTAGGATCAATTTTTATAGCATTATTAAAATCAACTAATGCCCCAGTGTGATCTTTTAGATCTCGACTTTTTATATTACCAATTCTAAAATGTATTTCTGCATTCTTAGGATCAATTTCAATTAGTTTTAAGAAATCAGAAATTGCGCCATAATAATCTCCTTCTTCCTCTTTCTTGTTTGCTCTTTGAAAATAAAAAGAAGCATCACTTGCATATAAATTTTCAGAGATAGAAAGGATCAATCCTGTAGTTAATAAAACCACACCTTTCTTAATTAATAATGGTTGCCCTAATGGAATTAAAGATAATATTGCTCCAATAAAAGCAGTTCTTTTTTTCATGAAAAATCTTATTTAAATCAATATACCCTCTGTAGAGAAAAAAGACTTTATACGATTTCTCTTAAGAGAGAGGCAAAAGGGTTCGTGACAAAACCGTGACAAACCGACCTCCAAAAACCCTTGGTATCACATAATCAGATTTTAATATTATGCTCGTGTAAAACCGACAAATTCAAGTTATAACTAAGTTCTTAAAATCAGTTTATTCCCACTCGATAGTGCGGGTAAACTTGTAATGCCAGAAACATATTCATATCAGTTGATTGAAGGGAAGAATAAGACAGATTTCTTCACGTATAACCTACGTGTAACCCAATTACCTTAACAAATCTCAAGGAATAAAAAATATATGAGTTTTTCAAAGAGTTTTCATAAAATTTATAAAATAAACTTAGAGACTCTATGATGCGAAAAATCTGACTAATAACCTTTCAAATAAAATTAATTGAAAAATTTTTTATAAACGGTAAAAGTAGAATAGTTTCAAATAGTTGATATCAAAAATTATTCGCCCTTAAACTGGTAGATGGGTTTATGGTGTTTTTAAGGGTCTTGAATCAGCAGGGATAGGGTACTGGTAGATTGGTTTATGGTGTTTTTAAGGGTCTTGAATCAGCAGGAATAGGGTACTGCTAGCGGTTGGAGAATAGTTTTTCTAATTGCTTGTTGCTTTAGTTTTGGAATACATGCAATTATTTACTTTGCTTGTACAATCTTTTCGCCTTATGAGAAATCAAACAAAAAATAAACACAAAAATTAGAAAGTGTAGAGAAAGTTATTTATATACAAATTTAGATTAAAAATAAAAAACATCCAGCAATAAATCCACTTATATGACCCAATAAACTTACTCCTGGCAAGAAAGAGAAAATTAATCCTATAAAACAAATTGTCTTTGACATTTTTTGAACTTCATCATTGGATTTTAAACTAATTTTTCTACCTAAAAAATAATTCTTTCCATAAAAAGAAGTTAATAATAAGAATCCAAATAAAGCATAAATTATTCCGCTAAATCCTAAAGCAGCATAATTTGGATAGGTATCAAAAAAATACGATAAGATCTTCTCGTAAACCCAGATAATAAAAAAATTTAAAAAAGAACAAATTAAAATAAATTTCAAATAAAACGTCCTGCTTGCAATTCCAAGTCTCATTAAAAAATATCTAGTGATAATTATTCCACCGAGATTACTTAATAAATGATTTAAATCTGCATGGACCCATATTGATGTAAAAATTCTATAGGGTTGATCACTAATTAATCTTGGGACGAAGTATAAAGATTCTTTATCGAAAAATTGAATTAAATCTGTAAAAATAAAAACTGATATGAGAACAGAAGCGCTAACTAAATACTGCCAATCATATTTAGATATGGAATTTTTAAAAGGCATAAAACCGTGGAAAGTGTAGAGAAATTTATTTTTATACGATTTCTCTGTAGAGATGAGATTTTACCCTCACGTTTTACCTAAGTGTAACCTCGCTGGTGAGATCCATTGCAAAAAGGATAACAGATTCTAACGTGTAACCCAGTTAAAACCGATTACTTCCATTGTTTATATTTTGCGTTGTATTTTTATCAAATTATTTTAGAGAACACATTTTTATTTTCAACATTATGAAAATACAGATTTTTTCAAAACACACAATGAATTAAAATTGATTGCAAGTAACTTCCCAAGAACCAGTTATATCATTCCATTTTTGTCTGCAATTTGTTTGCCTAACACATTGCGGGAAAGCAGAACAATCTCCTAAAATTTTACAAGATTGACATACATTTGGAACTGGATTTGAATATGGCACTGATCTATTAGGTACGATTATTTGAGGACGTGGTGAGAATATCTCATTTAAAAAATAAATTAATGCAAAACCAATTACTAACAGCGAAATAAAGTTTTGATTTTTTTTAATCCAAGCAAATTGTTTTTTATATTTATCCTTTTCCTTAAATAAAACATAATAAGCAATGAAACCGATGATGATGATGTATAGCATTATTTAATTCATTAAAAATCTACTTAAATCTACTTAAATTTTTCTATTAAGCAAATTTAAATTTCAAACTTTATAAAAAGTTAAAGGTGTACAGAAATTTATTTTTATACGATTTCTCTTAAGAGACAGCAAAAAGGCGCTACGTAAAACTCAGGTAAAACAGATTAACTCCATTCTTTATAATTTGCGTTTTAATTATATGAACTAAATGTAGAGAATATATTTTTATTTTCAACGAATAAATTAATTGTTCTTTTCAACACCCCATACATGTCTTAGTGCTTTGATGTCCAATTCAGTGAAGAAATTTTCTTCATCTGCGTACTTAAAGTTGTTATAAGACATTGTTGTACTTCTATTATTAATTCGGACATCATATGGATCAATATTGAATTTAGTGTATTGACTCAAACCCCCTCCCTCTCGATGCTCTAACCCTAATGCATGCCCGATTTCATGGACTATTGTAAAAGCAGCATCAACAGTTAAATTTGGATAATTTTTCATTTTTAGATATTTATATTTATTCATAGAAAAATATACCTCGACATAATAGTTAGGAGAATCTTTATCCTCAGTCATCCATCCAGGACTATCATCTAACTCATCAACTTGATAAATTCGTATCATTGCTCCAACTGGAGAATTTACTCTTTTAAAATCAAGATCAATGAGAGGATCAAGTTTTGAAAAAGTATCATCAATAAATTTCTGGGTATCATCAGAAATTGCATAGGAATACCTCTTCAAAGATTTTGGTTGGATTTTAGATTTAAATTTTCCACCTTCTTCGTGAACATAATAAGTAATAGGTTTTTGATATGTTTTCCCATTGAATTGTGCATATTTATTAAAACCTTTGTACATTGGACTATTCCTTTTATTTAACATCGCTGGCGCAATTAGATTATTAATAGAAAGTTGAACTTTATCTTCTGAAAAAATTTTGAATGCTCTATTATTATCGGCAGTTGCACCTTTGTAATCTTCAATTTCTTCTCTTAAAGAACCTCGATCAAGATATATATATCCATCTTCTGGATTAATTTCTATCGCTTTATTGTAATCAGATAGTGCTGCTTTATTTTTTCCTAACTGCGAGTAAGAAATACCTCGACCATAGTAAGCATCCCAGGCGTCTTGATTTAGTTGTATTACTTTTGTGTAATCAGATATCGCTCCCTCATAATCTTTTACACTTTCCTTTGCCAAACCTCTTTCATAATAAGCATCTTCATACTCTGGATTAATTTCTATCGCTTTATTGTAATCAGATATCGCTCCTTTATAAATTCCTTTATCTGACTTCTTTAGTCCACGCTCGTAATAAAACTGAGCATTTTTTGTTTCCGCTTTAGCAGATAATGAATATATTGCATCAGGACTAGAAAATATAGAAGCACTTCCTAAATAAATTGGTTGTCCTATTGGAAGCAAAAATAATCCTATTGCAAAAACAATTTTTCTTTTGTTCAACATAAGTTTCCTTTTATGTAAATATATCAACTGTAGAGAAAACATACTTTATACGATTTCTCTTAAGAGACGGTCAATTTGGTTCGTGACAAACCCGTGACAAACTGACATCTGAAAACCCTTGGTATCAGGTATTTAGAATATGAGATTGTGTGTGTGATAAACCGATAAATTGAAGTTATAACTGGGTTTTTAAGAGCAATTTATTCCCACTCAATGGTTCCAGGAGGTTTGCTTGTAATATCATAAACAACTCTATTCACTGAAGCCACCTCATTCACTATCCTATTAGAAATTCTTTCTAAAATCTCAAAAGAAATTTTTGACCAGTCTGCTGTCATCCCATCTTCACTGGATACACAACGTAAAACTATTGGCCACGCATAAGTTCTTTTATCACCCATAACTCCTACAGTTTTCACAGGCAACAATACTGCGAAAGCTTGCCAAATATCATTGTAAAGACCTGATTTTTTAATTTCGTCTCTTACTATCCAATCGGCATCTCTTAAACAATCCAGTTTTGCATTAGTCACTTCTCCCAAAATTCTTATCGCTAAACCTGGACCTGGGAATGGATGCCTTTTGATAATTTCATCCGGCAAGCCTAAAGCGGCCCCCAAATTTCGGACTTCATCCTTAAAAAGTTTTCTTAATGGCTCAACTAATTTAAACTGTAAATCTTTTGGTAATCCTCCTACATTATGATGACTCTTTATTTTTACAGCTATTCTCTCACCTGTCTTGGGATCAATATTAGTACCAGCACTTTCAATAACATCAGGATAAAGAGTACCTTGCGCTAAGTAATGAAAAGGTCCCAATCTATTACTTTCTTCTTCAAATACTCTAATAAATTCTTCACCAATAATTTTCCTTTTTTGTTCTGGATCAGTAATTCCTTTTAACTTTGCAATAAACCTTTCCCTAGCATTGATATATTCAACCTTAATATGAAATTTCTTGTCAAAAAAATTCATTAAAAACTCAGGTTCACCTTTTCTCATGAACCCTTGGTCTATAAACATACATGTAAGCTGATTACCAATAGCTTTATTGAGCAAAAAAGCAAGAGTTGACGAATCTACTCCCCCTGACAAGGCAAGTAAAACTTTCTTTTTGCCAACTTGTTCTCTAATCCTAGGAATTGTCTCCTCTAAAAAGGTTTCTGTTGTCCAATCAGCCGAACAACTAGAAATTTTGTAAACAAAATTTTTAATTAATGTCATTCCATACTCTGAATGAATAACTTCAGGATGAAATTGTACGCCAAATAATTTCTTTCTATCATTGGAAATTGCAGCATGGATTGTGTTCTCGGTATGCGCAATTTTATTAAATCCATCAGGCAAACAATTGATTGAATCTCCATGACTCATCCACATAATAGATTTATCTACTACATCAGAAAGAAGATCACATTCTAAATCTATATATAATGGTGCTCTCCCATACTCAGCTTTTTTAGTTGCTGAAGTGACAGAGCCACCAAGTTCTTTAACCATTATTTGCATTCCATAGCATATGCCAAGAATAGGAATTCCTAAATCAAAAATTTTTTCACTACATTTAGGAGCATTTTGAGCATATACAGAATTTGGTCCTCCACTCAAAATTATCCCTCTAGGATTAATTTCAAGAATATGCTCAATTGAAATACAGTTACTTACTACGAGAGAAAAAACATTAGCTTCTCTAATTCTTCTTGCAATCAATTCAGAATATTGAGATCCGAAATCTAAAATTAATATTGAAGGATCTCGTTCTTTTTTTAAAAATTTTTGACTCATGTATAAAAGTTAGCTCAATTTATTTACAAAAGCATAATCAATCAAAAAATTAATTTAATTGAAAATAAGAAATATAATTATTACCGTTAGTTCCCGACCACCTTATTTTCCTTTTTCTATCAAAAACAATTGCTGCAATTTCTATATCCGTTTTTACATACCTATTAACATATAAAAAGGAACGCTTCTCAATCGTATTTGATAAATTTTGGAATAATTTTTCAGCTATAGATTTATTAAATCTTTCAAGAAGTAATAAGGCATCCTCAAGAGTATTTAAATTAGATAATTTTACTATTATTTCAGTTGGTATTTTTTCTTTAACTGCTAAATAAACAAGAATCTCGATTCTTCCATCAGCCAAATGATTATGTGTGTGAAAAATCCCTCCTGCTAATTTAATTAATTTTCCGTGGTAACCCAAAAGAATTACCGTTTTAAAATTTTTTATTGCAGCATCAACTATTAGTGGTCCTATCCAATTCCCAACTTTTATAATTGGAAACTTAACATTACAAGTTTTTGCCAAATTTAAGCCATTTTCACCTATAACAAAAACAACTTTACCTTTAAAATCCTTATTAATTAACTTTGATAGATTCTTTTTTGCCTCTTCTAATTGATCAGGGGAAGCACTCGAATAAGTCTCGGCAGAAGTTCCAATTATAGATAATCCATCTACAATACCAAATGATTTATTACTAGTTCTTTCCGCTAAAAACTCGCCATTTGGGAAAATAATTTCTAAATTCAAATTAAAACCATCTGGAATAATATCAAATAAATTTTCATATAAAACTTCTTTAGAAAAATTAGAAATACATATCTCAGATGTATTCTCTGTAATACCTACACCAGATCCTGCAATAATATTGATTGGATTTGTTTGAATAAAATTATTAAAAGAAATTTTTTCTAATGAGGCTATTGTCCATATTTCCAAGTTTTGCGTAATGTCAAGATCTAAGCCAGAATTTGCGAAGGAAATTCCTAATGCATGCGAGTCACCTTTCAGCAAACCAACAGAATGAATCTCGATTTTTATTTCTTTTTTTTCATTGGGAATTTTTATTAATTCATAATTATCAAATGGAAACCCAACAAGTTTCTTTAATGCTGACTTAGCAGCTCCAGCAACCCACAAAGGTAAAGAAAATCCTTTTTTCAAATCAAGTAATTGAAAAATATATAATGAGAACTAATCTAAGAATGACCTATTTATTAAAAAGTGGCCATACAACAAAAATTATCATTGATGATTCCTGGACCCACACCAGTTCCAGAAAGAGTTTTACAAGCATTAGGCAAGCATCCAATAGGACATCGTAGTAAAGAATTCCAAGAGCTCGTAGAAAGTACATCTCAAAATTTACAATGGCTTCATCAAACTCAAAATGATGTTCTAACAATTACTGGAAGTGGAACTGCCGCAATGGAAGCTGGAATAATAAATACCTTAAGTAAAGGTGATAAGGTAATTTGCGGAGAAAATGGAAAATTTGG
>JFLJ01000176.1 GCA_000634115.1 Prochlorococcus sp. scB241_528O2
AGTCATTAAGAGTAATAGTGGTAATTTTGAGGCTTATTCTGACAAGCTTTCTTTTGACAAGGATGATAAATCTCTAAAACTTATTGATAATGTATATGTTAAAAATTTAGAGTCTGAAGGGATTTCAATTGAAGAAACATCTGGAGATGAGTTGACCATATTTACTGATACAGGAATTTTTGAATTCAAATCTCAAAATAAAAACAGAGTAACAACAAAAATTAAATTCTAAA
>JFLJ01000177.1 GCA_000634115.1 Prochlorococcus sp. scB241_528O2
CCAGCCAAAAAGACCATAGTTTACTACTAATGCAAAGAAGCCCATCATTGCCATCCTTCCATTAGTTATTTCAGCATTTTGCCAATAGTTAGGTTGTGATTTTTCCATTTTATTTGTAGTTAATTGTTTTTAGGTTTTGGTTAAACGAAGCCTGGAATAATTTGTCCAGTTGTTAGATATGCACCAATAGCAGCCATAAGACCAAGCATTGCAAATCTACCGTTGATAGTTTCTGCAACTACTTTTTCCTTTTCAATTGTTTTTGTTTTAATGTTTGAGTTTGTTTTTTTCATTTGATTTTTGTTTGAATAGATTAAATTTTCTTATTGAAATTGTTTAGTTAAACAAGCGATGACTTAGGCAGTTAATAAGACTATTAAAATCACAAAGCTTGCTAAGGGTTAATTAAAAAATACCTGGGATGATTTGACCAGTTGTAACGTATGCACCTAGCAATGCAACGAAACCAACCATTGCCCAACGACCATTAACTTTTTCAGCATTTTGAGGGTAACCCTCATATGAAACAGACTCATCTATATACGGACGAGTTTCTGAAGGAAACATATTTTGTCTTCCATCAGATTCAGTTGTTATGTATGAAGAATTTGTCATTAGAACCAGCCTGGGATGATTTGACCAGTTGTAACGTATGAACCAACAGCTGCTACGAAACCTAGCATTGCCGCCCATCCGTTAAATCTTTCTGCTTCGGGAGTCATGATTTAAAAAATAAACTATGTAAAGAAATATAACATAAGTATTAATAAATGTAAAGCAAATTATCTTCAATCCTATATACATAGCAACATGTATGCAAATCTGCTACAATTTTGTATAGCTACTGTTCAATTTAAAGCTAATATCCTGCAAAAGAGATTAGAAATTTAAAAAAGATTTAAAAAGTAGATCCATTAGAATAGAGATTTATTTATTTTGAAGTTGAAGGAGCTGATCATGGCTTTATGTACGAGGAAATATAATCCTTCGATAAAGAGGCATCATTAATTGGCTGAAATTTATTAATGCAATACTTCAATAAATAATTAACAAACTAGCTAACTAATAATCTTTCAATAAAAAGACACTAAGCACAAAAACTGCATTAAGCAGAAGGCTAAGTGTCTTAGAGATGATCTTCATAAATAAAAAGGTTTTTGTACTCATGTGTAGGAGTGCGGAGTTAACCTTGAAACCGCTAGGTTCAAGTCCTTACTAAAAGGACAAGTCCTTAGACCAGTTATACCGAATTTATTGCTCCGAGAAAAGGTTATAGAACTTGCCAGTCGCAATAGACTTGACAAGAACACTTAACAGGTAGCATTTTAGTGAAATTATAAGTTTAGATTGCAATGTTACCGGACGTTACGTCGAACCAATTTGTATTAGTAATTTATTAGTTCAGAAATCTTGAATTTCTTGTTGTGAGGTCATAATTAACGTATATTCCATTGAGATTTACACCATATCATCATTCACTTTCCTAAATAGAAACTTTGCAGAATAATAAATATATATTTGAAAAAGTTATTCAAACTTTATTCAAACTTTATTCAAACTTTTTGCTAATAAAAAACTTTGAAAATCGCTGAGAAAAAAGAGGTCCTTAACTGACGAGGTGTTGTTGTTAGCTATGCAAACGGAAAGATAATTCTACTAAAAATCATTTCATATAGACAGTTGTTTTTTGGAATAGATGTCTGAAGAGTTGTATATACTCTCTACACCACACTTGAACCCCCATAGTCCCTTATTGGAAATTATTTAATTACTAAGAAAACGATTACTTATAAGAAGCAAAACATATCATTAGGAAAGATTAGGAGATGGATGCGGATTCGTATAAGAAGTGGACGGCAGTCTCCTCCTAATTACCTCTTTGCATCTGGTACGTTGTTCCATAGAGACATATCGTGAATCATTCTATGACTAGCTTCTTTAGGGTTATCGTGAATAGGTTTTCAAACTATCGTGAATAGAAGCATACATCAATCACTAAAAAGCATTGCAGCAACATGGTTCTCAATAGCTACAGATTAATGAGAATAAATAAAAAACCATCAAGCGATCTGTAACTATATATATCCTCTCTAATAACTTTTCGATAAGATTGGGAAAAGAATTGAGAAGCAAGCTCTAAATAAATAGAGCTGGAAATCTAATTCCATTCACGATTCATTCACGATTTGTAACTTTCTTTAAACTAATTGATATGACTGACGTTAACTACTGGCTAATGAAGAGTGAATCTGATGCATTTATCCAGTCATAGCAGGGGTTTTATTTTTTAGCAAAAATTCTATTCGAACCTCATTCGAACTTTTTATTGATTGATAGTCGATCTAAAATAATGAAATCTTTGATCATCAACGTCAGCCATTAAATCATATCCCACTAATTTTTTTGTAATCCTTTTATATTCAATATCATTCACAAAAAGAGCTATATATTTTTCTAAAAAATTTATATTGATTTTTAGTTTCATTATTATCCTTTATTTATTAATAGCTAATAATTCTCGTTCTAACTTTTTTTGATTGATAGTCGATCTAA
>JFLJ01000178.1 GCA_000634115.1 Prochlorococcus sp. scB241_528O2
AAAACAGTTGAGAAGGAAAAGGTTATAGCTGAGAAGCTTAACGGCAGATTTGCAATGATGGGCTTTATTGCTCTTGTTGGCGCTTATCTAACAACAGGTCAAATTATTCCAGGCTTTGTGTAATGCTCGAGGCAGGAATTAACACTTGGATTAACACTATACTTTTTCCTTTTATGCCAGTCATAACAGTATTTCTTGTTAGTGCATTAATGTTGAGTGATTTGCCATGGAATGATGATGATGACGATGATGATGGCGGTGGATTAATCTCCCCGGTGTTCAACTACGTTCCCCAAGGAGCTTAGAGAACATATACCAAAATGATTTTCATCTCATCTTTATTTAACTCAGTCCCTTCAAGTGCTAAAGACCTTTTAGAGTTTGGTTTCTTTCTTACTGTGGGTATTACAGCAGGAAAAGTAGGACTCTTATGAAAACATATCTAAATGCCATATCACTATTTGGCATTGCATTAATTACTACTGCGATAGCACCAAGTATTGCTTACGCACTATAAAAATTTAATCACTCTTATTAACGAACAATTAAAAAATGGAAAACTCAAAACCAACTTATTGGCAAAATGCCGAGAGAACCAATGGAAGAATGGCAATGATGGGTTTATTCGCATTGGTTGTAAACTACGGTCTTTTTGGCTGGATCATCCCAGGTATTTTTTAAAATGAATATAGATATTTTCTTAATCTCTTTCTTTACATATCTATTAGTGCCAGTGGTAATGGTTGCTAAGGGTAGAAAAAAAAAGGGGGCATTTTAAAATGTCTTATTTCGCAAAAAATAATTATATAAAATATGACGAATGGTTTGATGAGAATATTTCTCCACTTGATTTAAAATTTTATTACGAAGAAAAACGATTCTCAAATACTCTTCATGAAAAATTTTATTTATTGTCAACCTCAAAAATATTTATTGGGGGTTCTGAAAAAAAATGATTAATATAAAATATTTTTTAATTACCGCCCCATATAAAATTAAAGAAAAATAAGGTAAGTGCTTTTTTTTATCCACAAAAAAAGGACGTAAGATACGTCCGATTAAAAAGCTTGATAATCCCCATCACCCAGC
>JFLJ01000179.1 GCA_000634115.1 Prochlorococcus sp. scB241_528O2
CTATATTTATTTCAGGTGAACCTGATAGAACTTGAAAGGTTTCTTCTTTCAGTTTGTGGTAATGATTTGGATGCTTTTGGTTAGGTAACACTACAAGTAATTTTTTACAGTATTCTCTATTAATACAGGTAATTATAAGAGCGCCATATTCCCTATAGTTTGCAATACCGTAATGATGGGATACCTCTATTTCAAATTCAGAACTAAGGATTATTTTGGCCTTGTTTAACATAGCCCTAATTTCATGAATGGCTGATTTGATTGATTTAAATTTTGTTTCTATAGGTTTTACTATTTGTATA
>JFLJ01000180.1 GCA_000634115.1 Prochlorococcus sp. scB241_528O2
AACATGCGCTGAAGCCAAATCCATAACATGAATATAATCTCTTATTCCTGAGCCATCTACGGTATTGTAATCATCACCAAAAACCTCAAAAAACTTTTCCAATCCCTTAACTACTTTAATTATAGCTGGCATTAAGTTTGTTGTTTTTTGAATTTTGGGATCATCACCTATAAGATAACTAGGATGAGAACCTACTGGATTAAAATATCTAAGGCATAATATTGACCAATCTTTTTCAGTATCAAATATATCTTTAAGAATATTTTCTATTATTAATTTTGTATTACCGTATGGGTTTAAGGTTTTTAGAGGATGATTTTCATCTATAGGGTAATATTCAGGTTCGCCATAAATTGCTGCAGTACTACTAAAAAGTAATTTCTTAACTCCAGTAAGCTG
>JFLJ01000181.1 GCA_000634115.1 Prochlorococcus sp. scB241_528O2
TAGAGCAGGATTTAAAAAATTTATAGATAAAACAATAAATATAGAAATTTTCTTAATCTCTTTATTTTCATATCTATTATTGCCAGTGGTAATGATAGCTAAAGGCAAAAGAACTAACAAAAAATGAATTTAGGAATTCTCTTTCTCAAAGTTAATACAACTGGAGTAATAACTTTGTCTGAATTGGATTGGATTACAAATCATCAATCACAATTTACAAGGTTAGATATGGCACTAGTGTTAAAAATTGGTCGCTTAATGGATCAAGGAATGATAGAACTTGATTGTAGATTGCCAGCATAATTTTTTACACAAAATCATCATGAGCTTGCTTTTAGGGATATAGGCAAGCCTTTTTTTCTATTTGCAATGAGTGTGCAATTTATTAAAAATTTTGAATAAAGTTTTAGTAAAAATTTACGATTTCTTTAGATCTCATTTATAACTAGATGGGTTTACTTTTCATTAACCCCATTTTTTATCTTCTCCTGTAATGCAATATCTTTTTACCTCACTATTTAGTCTTTTCTCACAACTAATATTCATTAAAGTTTTAACTGTTCCTTGCCCAAAGAATTTGTTTTGATAGTTATAACAAATAAGCTGTCTGACTTTTCCTTATTATTCGCATAGTTTGTCATTATTTATTTCCTTTTTTAATTCCCATTCTTATTTAAGTAATTTTTCCACCGCAAATCTTTTATATTAAGGATTTGATCCAGTTTATAAACATTTAAATGGATAATTTTCAAAATGACTTTCTTTCCAGTTTTCAAATGTTTGATCCCCAGGATTAACAGGAGTTGGGAATCAATAGCAACTAGTAGTAGGATAAGAAACCGTGTAAAAAATAGATAGTTAATTAAA
>JFLJ01000182.1 GCA_000634115.1 Prochlorococcus sp. scB241_528O2
ACCATCTACATCACTTACTACCCAAACAGAAGAATTTTCTATCATTTTTATAAAGCACTAAGCCAAATTACTTGAAAAGGATCAAGACTAATATTTTTGCAATTGTATTTTGTGGATGTTAAAAAATCATGAGTATTGAAATCATTATCAATTATTTTTGGTAGATCATTATCATTCAATTGATAATTAATTTTATTTTCAGTCATATTATG
>JFLJ01000183.1 GCA_000634115.1 Prochlorococcus sp. scB241_528O2
TATGAATATAAAAATCTTTACTTAGTCAAATCATAGGTATACACTTATGCTGAAACTAAATCTTGAAAATAAATGTCTGAAATAAAAACACCTTGGGGTTCAATATCCTCTAAAGTTAGTTTATTCCCAATTTACTATTTGATATTTATTTATGGCTTTCTGTACCTATTACCCTTTGGCAAAAACTTTATTGGAACAACTTGGTTTGATTTGTTGAAAAAAGA
>JFLJ01000184.1 GCA_000634115.1 Prochlorococcus sp. scB241_528O2
CTTTTTCGCTAATTCTGTGTCTATAATACCCATGAAATCTTTTGTCGTAAAAGATTGATCACTTTGAAAACAAAATGGACACTTAATATTGCATGCGCTAGCAACTTCTAATAGTGCAAAAATGGGTTTTACCTTATAATCTTTTCTTTTTATACCTTCTTTAAATGAAAATCTGTACCCAAGATAAGCTGGAATTTTGTGTAGTT
>JFLJ01000185.1 GCA_000634115.1 Prochlorococcus sp. scB241_528O2
CCCAATCGTGCTTGTGACTTATTGAAATGAATCTATCAGCCTTTTTAAATTCTTTATCTAATGTTGAATTATCCCAGTTATAGGTGTAAAAAGCTTGCTTTACTTTTGCAACTACAGCTGGATGTAGATTATGAGCATGAGCATAACCTGTCGTTGGGAAGGTTTGGGATTTATAAATAGTTCTTATTTTAGAAGAATCAACAACACC
>JFLJ01000186.1 GCA_000634115.1 Prochlorococcus sp. scB241_528O2
TTTGTATCAAAGCTCTAGCAATTCCTACTCTTTGCCTCTGCCCTCCTGACAATTCATCGGCTCTTTTATCAAGCATATGCTCTAGTCCAATTCTTTGAAGCAGACGGAATGCTTCTTCAATATCTTTTTGAGGAAATTTCCTGAAAAAACTATTCCAAAATCCTACGTAACCTAATCTGCCGGAAAGGACATTTTCCATTACACTTAATCTTTCTACCAAAGCAAATTCCTGGAAAATCATCCCAATTTGTCTTCTTACCTTTCTTAATTTAGATTTATTTAAGGAAGTAATATCATTTTTTTCGTTAGCGAAATATA
>JFLJ01000187.1 GCA_000634115.1 Prochlorococcus sp. scB241_528O2
TTTATGTTGTAAACTAATACTAGTTTTAAGCACAGTTTTTAGAACAAAAATATCAAATCTTCGAAATTAAAAGATATCAATACTTAAAATTCTTTTATGTAATTCTATTTATCTGTTTTTTCGTTAAGGGACATTATTATTCTGTTTTTTAAAACTTTTTTCAAGTAGCTTAGACATTACCACATATCTTTTTTCTCTTGATCTAAATTATTTCTTTCTAATAATTCCAGTCTTTGTTTCTGAGG
>JFLJ01000188.1 GCA_000634115.1 Prochlorococcus sp. scB241_528O2
TTATATATCTTAGGAGAATTTATTAACTCTTAAATTAAGTAAATTAATTACTATCTATTAGCTTTTGAAATTTCACTCATCAAAACATAATGTAAAGAAACTTGCCTTTTGAATATATTTGTATAGATTTTAAATAGTGATCAATATAATCATGAAAGATATTTCATTAAAGGGGAATATTAATTTTGACAAAAAAAAAAGATATAAATGATTATGAA
>JFLJ01000189.1 GCA_000634115.1 Prochlorococcus sp. scB241_528O2
ATTAGCGAAAAAGGCTATAGATCAAATAGATGAAATGAAGGTTAGAGGTTTAACAATTGCTAGTAGAGGAGAGCCTCTCTTATACAATGATTTGGAGTTACTTTTAGATTATATTGGTACAAAGGAAAATATTATCGAAATAAAAATAAACACAAATACAAAAAGATTAACTGAAAAAAGATTGAAAAAACTATTAGATACACCAGTTAATATTTTAGTCATTTCTACAGATCATTATATAAAAGAAAAATATGAAGAATATAGGCACGGAGCTAATTATGAAACTTTTATCAAAAATATTTCAGAAATAAATGAAGTCAGAAAATCTTTGAATAGAGAGGCGAATTTATATACAAGGGCTAGTGGAGTAATGGTTGATCAAGAGATGGATAAAATAAAATTTAATGAATTTTATCAGCAATTTTTTGATGAAAGTGCGTCAGTTACAATGACTGAAAGATGGGATACATATTCTAATGAAGTAGAAATTGGAGAATTAGAGCCTTGCGGACTTCCTTTTGAAAAACTATATATTTGGCATGATGGAACTACAAATCCTTGCGATGCAGACTACAAGTCATTATTATCTCCAGGAAAATTTGGAGAATTATCATTAAAGGAATGTTGGGATAATATGCAATCTTTAAGAAATGATATGTTAAGTGGGAAAAGAAGTTCTCATAAACCTTGTGATAGGTGTTATGTGAGTTAAGAAACTAATGAATATATTGTTTTATGGCTATGGAAGGCATGCTAAAAAGATCCAAAGATGTATCGATAATATGCATAAATTTAATATTAATTATTGTTATCTAAATAGGGATATAAAAAAAATTAATAATGAAAATTGTTTTTATTCCATAAAAGATGCTAAAAAAAATTTCCATAGCTTCAATTGTGCATTTATAACTTCGCCAAACGAATTTCATCTTACACATTTAAAGGATTGCATAGAGAATAAAATTCCTTACATTTATGTTGAAAAACCGGCAATTGGTGTAGAAGATTACATTAACGATATCAAATCTTTAGATAGTTCTATCAAATTCATTCAAGTTGGATATCATTATGTTTATACACCAGAAATAAGACAATTAAAGCAATTAATCACAAATAAATCACACGGCTCATTATTAAGGTTAGATCTTTTTTTTGGAAAAGGTTTGGCATTTAAAGAAGAATTTAAATATGAGTGGCGTTCAAAAAATCCTCAAGCTATTGCTGATACACTTGGTAGCCATTTGATAAATATTACAGCCTTTCTATTAGGTAGAGAGAATATTAAACAAGTAAATACTCATATTGCAAGGAGTACTGAAAATAACTTTTATGATACTTTTCACGTTTTTGGGTTAACCAAGCAGTCAATATTATTTTCATTGACTGCAAGCTGGGGCTCTCCATTAAATCAATCTATAAAGGCTTACTTCTCAGATATGGTATGGAGTTATGACATGAAAAAGATTTCAAAGAGTTATCCGCGTAATTGTTTTAACAATGATGGGTTTTTCGAAGAACCACCTTTGTATGAAGAAATATCTGAGCATGGCGGTATAAAGTCAAGCATTTTGTATTTTATAGAAAAAGTCATTAGCAACAAAAAGTTTAATTCCGAATTCAATAATTCAAGTTATATTAATCAGT
>JFLJ01000190.1 GCA_000634115.1 Prochlorococcus sp. scB241_528O2
TTTATCTAGTGAATGTTATTTGTTTGAAACTATCTTAAAAACTGGAAATTATAGTGATGAAGATTTTGATTTTATGACCGAAGAAAGAAGACAAAATGCTCTAGCTCTTATAGAAGAGTTTAAAGCCAAATATGATCAAATTAATAAACAAGCAAAAGAAGATTATTTATCAGAACAAAAAGAAATGAAGAAAATATATCGAAAGAAAAAATGCGATTAAGTCACTTATGGTTTTTAAATGAAACGCTTACTACTTGCACCGCTAATAGTTAATAATTGAGAGCCAATTTAGAAAGAATCGTATACCATTTGTAAAAATCAAAATCTTTAATGCAAAAAACTATTTTAATTGGTTTAATTGCTGGCATTGCAGGGCTTGCAATTGGTTATAAAGTTCCAAAAGACAAGAATGTTGGTTATGTAATGATTTCTGGCAGGGTTACAAATCCAGAACAAGCAGGTAAATACTTTTCAAAAGTAAATGATGTCGTTGTTAAAGGTTGCGGAGCAAAGACATTATCAGTTGATTTCGAGACTGATGTTAGAGAGGGATATGACGGGCCTTTCTCTGTACTTTCACAATTCCCTAGTAAAAAAGCAGCAATTGATTGTTATGAAGGACCATATCAAGAATTAATTCCATTAAGAAAAGGAGCTTTAGATATGAATTTTCGAATAATTGAAAGAAATAGATAAAAAAAGAGGAGTAGGCTGCACCAAAGCCCCTAAAATAACCGCACTGCGTAAACATAGTATTAACTTTTGATTGATTGACAGTCGATCTAAAATAAGGGGCAATTATCCCCTTTTAATTAACTATCTTTAAAAAGATATTCGAAATTTTAAAAGCAAATAAAAAAATATTTCTATAAAGATGGAATTACCAGAAGCAATTCTTTTTGATTTAGATGGGGTATTACTAGATACAGAACCATTACTAGCTAATGCCTGGTATGAAACGGCAAAAGAATATAATTACTATTTATCAAACGATAAATTACTAGAATTAAAAGGAAGAAGAAGAATAGATTGCGCAAAAA
>JFLJ01000191.1 GCA_000634115.1 Prochlorococcus sp. scB241_528O2
TGAATATAAGTATTTTGCTGCATTTTACCTTTGACATTTCTCGAAAAGAAAAATGAAAGAAGACGATTAAATGTTAATCCTCTTGAGACGATATTGCCTCCGATAGCAAAAGTAAATAAAACATCTGGATTACATGCTTTTAATACATTTTCGCTATCTTTTTTCTTGCTGTTTAATATCAACACTTGATTCATCCCTTTAAATCGCCACAAATATTCCAAAATGCTTTGAACTTCTTCTTCATTAAAAAGTTCATTTGCAATATTTATAAGTTCTTTCCATATTCTTTCATCATGATTTTTTATGCGGTCAATTACTGAATCAACAACTTTCTTATCATCTTCATGATCTCTAATCCTTCCAGCGGTATGAATTAACATTGAGAACCCTTTTGGTTCGATAGATGGATAATTCAAAAAACAACTTCTGAGCATAAATCGAAGAATTGCATGTCTCAAGAATTTGGGATCATCGTATTCCTCTGGCAAAATTTTTAAAATATATCTTTTATATGCTTCTTCAACATTATCTGGGAAAAAGAAATCTCTCCCTTTGTATTTACTATGACTATCAAGAAAAACCCAATGTTCAGATTTATTCAGAAAAGTATTATTTAAATCTAATCTGCCTGGAGTTGCAGTAACTCCAATATAAATACCTTCATCTTCAAGTCTTACCAATTGACCAAGATGTTTATGGATTGCAGTTGATTCTTTATCTTTTTTATTTATATTTGTATCTGGTGTAGCGAAGTCCGCTTCATCATCAATAACAACTCTCTTCTTAAAGTGCCTGGCATTTGTGATAAGAGATTGCAACCTTTTGGAATTCTTCCTACAAAAAACAACTCTGGGTACATCATTTTTTAATTGCTTTGGTAATAGATCTTCAAGTTGATAATCCCTTAGGGGAGTGGGATTCAATTGTGCTGCCTTTAAAAATCGCTTATAGTTCTGATTCTCAAGTTCAGTATTATCATTAACAACAATAAAAATTGTTCTAAAACCACAATCAAGAAGTTTGCAGGTTAAAGCAATCATTAACTCAGTTTTGCCAGATTGAGGTTCTCCATAAATGACAAATGAATTACCTTTTTCTTTCTGAATTACATTTATTGCCTGCTCAACTCCATTTTCAATTATTTCTGTATGAAAGTCTTTTGCCTTTAGAGCATTAATTCTATTTATGTATCTATCATCAATCTTAGATTCATTAAATAAATTAAATAATTCTACTGGAGTGATCATTTGATTACATTACTTGCAAGGAATAGTAGTATTATTCACTAAAAAAGTTAAGTAATTATGTCTTTATCGACAGAAGATATGCTGCATGGAGCAACATTATTATCTTTAATTGATGAATTAGATAGTCTTGACAAAGATATTACTTACAGAATTTCTAAAGGAGAAAAGAAATATTGTTATGAATTAGTTATTAATAATAAAATTTATGGAAATAATCTAAAAATTGGATTATTTATAAAAAGTTCTAGAAAAAGAATTTCACCATGGAGATTCACTTTCTCTCAAGAAAATCAACATGAAATCGAAAGATTACTGCAATCTACCAACTACCTGTTTTTATTATTAATAACTGATCAAGAAGGAGTAGCAGTTATAGATTATCCAACTCTTAAAAAACTATTAGATGATCATTTTGACAATAGCGAGTGGATATCAGTTCGTAGAAAATTAAGAGAAAACTATCGAGTAAGTGGTAAAGACGGAAAGTTAGATAGAGCATTACCTAAAAATGCTTTTCCAAAAATAATTAGTGAATATATAGAAAGAAATATTAAAAGCGATCAAAAGTCTATTAAAAAAACTAATTTTTTTAAGAAACTATTAAAAAAGAC
>JFLJ01000192.1 GCA_000634115.1 Prochlorococcus sp. scB241_528O2
GTGGATAGATGGAAAGAGGAATGATTGGTAATCTTAATAAATATTGAATTCAGATTCTTATTTTAGATATACTTATTTTAAATATATATTTCGATGATTAAAAAATTATCTGTATATTTCTTCCCTTTGGCACTCTTGTCGACTATTAATCCTTTGTTTGCAAATTCTGATGAAGATAATTGGTTTGACTACGGATATAGTGTAGGTATTTTTTCACAAACTTGTTCATTGGCAAATGATAAGTTGATAAGTACAAGAGATGCTAGAGACGAAATGGAAATGATCTATGATTTCGCTAAAAAAGACCTTAATAAGGATTTTTATGAATCCTTTATCGATTTTGCATCTGAAGAAAAGGATTGTATTAAATATCTACCATAGTTTTTTATTGTTATCTTTAATAGAATCAATTTAATAAAAAAAAGACCTCAAGTAGCATGACATCGCATGATTTTACTTGAAGTCTGTTGACGTTTATTGAACTCCCCGGGCGGTAGTCAGGGTGATGTTTCCTGAAGGTGTATGACTGAATATGACATAAGAAATTTGCGATTTTGATATATTTCCCCACCATTTCCCCACCATGAATAATCAAGAAAATCGTCCTTTTTTAAACATTCAAGAAGTATCTGAGTTAATCGGAATTTCAATATCAACAATCAATCGCCTAGTCAAAAAAGGAGACTTTCCCTTAAAAGTAAAAATATCTCCAGGAAGAAAGGTTTTCATGAAATACCAAATTCAAGAATGGATAAATAAAAAAATGATTAATTAAGAAGTTTATTTTTTATAGTTTTTATAATTTTTGATGATTGTATGACCCAAAGTAGATTTATAAAGAAATCTACTTCTAGTACCATCAATACTCTTTACAGGAAAAATAAAGTGATTTTTATCAAAGATATCTTTTCTACCTTTTGTAGCAGCAGCGATAAGTCCACCTCTGCTTCTCATTAATTTCAAGTCGTTCCAATCACTCAGATTTCTTCCTGAGTAAATAGATTTCGTTTGAATATTAGGATTTTCAAAAATTAATATTTGATCTGAACCAGATTCATTAGATTTCTCAGTAATATATGTAAGCATTGTTTTAGGAAAATGCTCAAAAGTTAATAATCCTTCTTCAATTAAATTACTGATAAAGTCAACTACAGAAATAGAATTGTCAAACGAAAGAATGCGTTGCTCTAGGTTTTCATTCAGTTCAAAAATCTTTCCAATTGCTCTTTCCCTAGTTTCTTTTTGAACATATTCCTTATCAATTGCACCTGAATCAACCGCTCTATTGAATTCGCTTTCTACATGAGCATAATCACCACTTTTTGCAAACCTCAAAGACAATTCATGATCATCAAATACATCTTTCCATCTCTCAAAAATGGTTCCGGGAACGCATAATTCAAAGTGATTTGAATACTCTCTTGAACCAAACATCCTTGCCCTCTG
>JFLJ01000193.1 GCA_000634115.1 Prochlorococcus sp. scB241_528O2
ATAATAAGAGAAAATTGGGAATTTATAAAAATTGAATCCACTATGAAAAATTATTTAAATTCTATTGCATCTGAAGGTTATCAATTAAGTTTCCCTGATTATTCTGACACTCATGTGGTATTGAGTTATGTTGATTGCGTAATTTCTCCTTTATCAACAATACTTATTGAGGCTGCCATGCATGGAAAACCAATAATGTGTTTTTTGCCCATGGAAGATCTTGATGCTAAACATTTTCAGACTGTACATGCACTACCTCACTTTAAAGAATTTCAAACTCAGCCAGAAGTAGTTTTAGCAAAAAACAGTTTAGAACTTGTAAAAAAATTAAACTTACTTTTCATAAGAAAAGAAGACCCTAATTTCTCAAAGAAGATTATAAAAATGTGCAAAAAATTTGTAAGTGATTTTGATAACGCATACAATAATAGAATCATAGAATTACTGGAAAATTATAAGTAAAAAGAATCTATTTACGATTTGAAGATTAATATTTGCCTTAAAAAATCATTACTTAATATCAAATTTCAACAATAAAACATTTATACATATTAATTATTTTTAATTGTTTGCGAATGTAGAATTTAAAAAATTCTCTAGATATGGATGTATTAATTTTCGGGGCAGGTTCAATTGGCAATCACTTAGCTAATGCCTCAAGAAATTTAGATTGGGATGTTACTATATTCGACATTGACCAGAAAGCATTAAAAAGAACAAAAGAAGAGATTTATCCTGGAAGGTATGGGAGATGGGATGAATCCATTAGACTTATTGATAATTTAGAAGAACTAATAATATCTCCTGATATCATAATCGTAGGTACACCTCCAGATAGTCATATCAACCTTGCTTTAAAAGCTTTAGATTATCAACCCAAGGCTATTTTAATAGAGAAGCCTTTATGTACGCCCTCTAAAGAAGGGCTGGAAGAGTTTATTAAGAAATCTCATATAAGCAAAACAAAACTCTTTGTAGGTTATAACCACGTAGTAGGCAAAGCATCAAACAAAGTCGCTGAGCTAGTTAAAAAGAAAAATTTTGGAGAAATAATCACTATAGATGTTGAATTCAGAGAACATTGGGGAGGTATTTTTTCGGCACATAATTGGTTAAAAGGTCCATCAGATAGTTATTTAGGGTTTTACGAGAAAGGTGGAGGTGCTACAGGTGAACATTCTCATGCAATTAATCTTTGGCAACATTTTGCAAAATTAACTGATTTTGGAGAAGTTAATGAAATAAGTGCAACAATGCAATTTGAGGAAGAGGATGGATGTAAATACGATAAAATTGCAGCGATAAATTTAATCTCTAATAAAAAGCTAATTGGTAGAGTAATACAAGACGTAGTAACCAAACCAGCAAGAAAGTGGGCAAGAATTCAATTTGCGAAAGGTTTTATTGAATGGGAATGTCAAAGTAATATTAATGATTCAGTAGTTTATCAAGATTCCACAATGAATGAACCAATAACAATCAACTTTCCAAAATCTAGACCAGATGATTTTATTGCAGAATTGATTCATATTAATGAATATATTGAAGATAAAATTCTTGATAATTCTCCCATTTCTCTAAAAAGAGGATATGATACTATGTCAATAACATCTGCGGCATATCATTCTGGAATCACTAAATATCCAGTAAAATTGCCATTATAAATTCAGACTTTAAATGAAAATCCTTAATAAATTTAATTTCCAAAATCTTTTTATATTTGATTTAGCTAATAATCATCAAGGAGATG
>JFLJ01000194.1 GCA_000634115.1 Prochlorococcus sp. scB241_528O2
TATTATTGATAGGAGCATCTTTATTAATTGAGTCATTGCAAATCATCCCTTTTTTAAATTCTCCTGAAGTTAATTGTCCTTCTTTTATTGGCATAGCAAAATAAACATCAGAATGATTTATTAATTCGCCTTTTTTAAAATTCTTTTTTGAATATACTCCTCTGCTCAGGGAGTTAATTGAACTTATTTCAAGTTCATTTGAGAATCTTTCTTCATTTCCATAAAGTGTAATTACTTTTTTATATGATTCTATCCATTTCTTTAGTTGGGATGGATTTGAAGAATAAGCATTTAACTTATATCTATCTGTCTCATAACCTACATGCCTCTCAAACATTCTTGCTCCAATTGCATAACCAACTTGAATTGGTTCAGTAGAGTTAGGGTCTTCATGAGTTGACCAACCAATTACTTTGTTTGGATATCTTTCTTTTAGTACTGATATTTGAACAAGATTACAATCTTTAGGTGGTGTAGGGTAAATTGATACGCAGTGCATGATCCCAAAATCAGAACCTTTATGATCTAAAAAACTAACAAGATTATCAATATCTTCGATTAGTAGTCCACCAGTGGAGAAAACAATAGGTAAATTTGCAGAGGCAATCTTTTCAATTAAGGGCCAATCTTTTGAAGAACAGCTTGTCTTTTTGATAGCATCAAATTCTAATTTTTTGATTAAATCAACTGAAGCTTCGTCAAAAGGAGTACAAATTGTTTTTAAAGATTTAAGTTTGGAATAATCAGCTAATTTCTTAAAATCATTAGCATTTAATTCTGTGCTCAAAAATCTTTCAATATGTTTATTCTCTTTGGAATCTCTTGAATCTTTATGAATAAACGTAGATAATTCTCTAAATTGAAATTTTATAGCACCATTAAGTTTATATTTTTTCAC
>JFLJ01000195.1 GCA_000634115.1 Prochlorococcus sp. scB241_528O2
TATTTAATTTGTCTTAGTTCATATTAACCATAAATTAATTTTTTCTTATTTTCCCCTTAGTAAAACTAATAAATAAACTAACTAAAATTTAAATGGTAATAAATTTAGGAAAATTTTATGAGTGGAGATTATGAGACATTAGAAATCAATCAACCTAAGATTTCTTATTTTAAAAAGAGATCAGAAGATAATACTTTATGGCTAGAGGAAATGATTAAAGAGATTGAAAAGATTGAAGATACGAATAACAATATATCTGATGCTGCTTAATCTACGATGGTTTGTGATTAATGATATTTATTGAGTAATCGATTATAAATTACCAACAATACTATTACTCCACCTATACCAAGAATTGCATGGTATGGGTCATAATGATTCTGCTAAAGCTCCTTTAAAAATTCCATTAATTTAGTCTTTGGGTCGAGTTAATATCAAGCGTTTCATTTATTTGTCTTGTTGGAAGAATTACCTAAGGAAAAAATATTAGAAGAATTAGCAAATTTATTAGATTGATTTAAAATCCTTTATATAACTTTAAATAATAAATAATTTCTGATAAATCATTAATTTTTTGAATCTTTTCTCGGTTAAATTCATTTATTAATTTATTTAGTATTTCAATATCTTTTGAAAAAAACATTAAATTACATTCCGCTTTAAGTCCTGAGATAGATCCTGCATATGAGTCTTCTATAACCCATGATTTCCTAGGATCTACATCCAATATTTTTAATGCTCTCAAATAAGGATCAGGCGAAGGCTTACCATCAGAAATGAATTTATCATCTCCAAGAACCTTTGTATTGAATAAATTTAACCAGGGATTTGCAGAGCTTTTTATTTTAAAACTTTCACTACTACTACTTGTTACTAGTGCAATAGGTAATTTTGTATTTATACAAAATTTGATTAATTCTATTGCTCCTTTAAAAGGTTTTGCTTTAGTAAGTACTTTATCTACTTTTAACTTTTGAGTAATGAGTAATTCTTCTATTGTGATTTCTTCATTTATCCATTTGAAAACTTTTTTTGCGCAATCTATTCTT
>JFLJ01000196.1 GCA_000634115.1 Prochlorococcus sp. scB241_528O2
GCGGGTGGGATTGTAGTATTCGCAAATTAGTAAGTATTTAGATGTTGATTCAACCAATTTGTTATAAACATTTTTTAAATGGTCTTCATTTAAATGAATTAATACTCCTTTGATTAAAACAAGTTCCCATTGTCGTTTTGGCTCGAAATCTAATATTGATTGGTGAAATAAATTTTGGCTAGGAATAACTTCTGATAACAATTTTGTTGCTTCAAGATTTATTTCAATAGCAAATGGATCTATTTGCGGGTATAAAAGTTTTAAAGCACTTAGGTTCATACCAACATTTGCTCCAAACTCCAGACAATTTTCTATTTTCTTT
This sequence comes from Prochlorococcus sp. scB241_528O2, assembly GCA_000634115.1. Taxonomy (GTDB): domain Bacteria; phylum Cyanobacteriota; class Cyanobacteriia; order PCC-6307; family Cyanobiaceae; genus Prochlorococcus_A. The sequence goes on from JFLJ01000196.1 coordinate 323, forward strand.
ATATTTGATAAT
>JFLJ01000197.1 GCA_000634115.1 Prochlorococcus sp. scB241_528O2
TAATACTTAAATAAAAGATTCACATTTTAAATTCTTATAAATTGAGTATTTATTTCAGGTAGTAAAAATTATTTTACTTAGTGAAAATAGTTATATAAAAAATTTATCTTTCTAAAAAATTATGTCTTGTTTAATTATTTTTGGAACTAGTAATTGGGTGCCTACAGATTACCTTATATATCTTATTTTGATTATGGGGGGACTACTAACAGCTGGTGTAGCTATGTCTGTTTTTTCATTTTACGAAGACCACTATTGGGGAGATGAGAATTTTAGAAATGAACTTAGATTTCATCCTTTAAATAGGAATTTTTCAAAGAAAAAATTAGGATAATCTAAACAAAATAAATAAAAAAGAGCTGCTTTTTAAAGCATCCCAGATATCTTATTAGCTTAAAAAACAATTACTAATCATTCCTTTTAGAAAATATTTTTTTAAAAAATCAGATAAATTACTTACACATCACCTCCAAGCTTTTTATCTTTCATTAAATGAATTTTTTTCAATTTAGTACCTTAAAAAAATTATCTCAAATAGAAATAATTACTATCATGACTTTTAATTAACTA
>JFLJ01000198.1 GCA_000634115.1 Prochlorococcus sp. scB241_528O2
TCCTATCTTGGTATCTAAAATAGAAAATTCATTCATTGTTTATAAATTTTGTTTCTTACAGAGTCTAGAACTAAATAATTCGAATCCTGCATTAATAAATCCATTATAAGACCTATCATTCCCTGAAATAATTTCTGCAAATATCTTATTTATTTTTGGATGATTTTCTTTAAGCCAATTTGAAGAATGTTTTATTAAATCTAAGAATTCTGTTGCATCTGGATCTTTATAAATAGATATAGTTGCTTCATCATTATTAATATCAAATCTAACTACACCAACAGGAATGTTAGTTTTTTCAATTATCAGGAAGATACAATTTTGATTTTTTAATTTATCTTTATACCAAGATTGGTGATCTTCTTCTTTAATCAATTTTCTATTATTTGATAAATTTCTAATATTAATTGAGTTTCTCCATTTTAGAATAAGATCGCAATCTGAAATTATTGCTTTTCTAAAATTTAATTCTACTTTATTTATTATCCTACATA
>JFLJ01000199.1 GCA_000634115.1 Prochlorococcus sp. scB241_528O2
GAAGAAATAATTAGTTTCTGGAGGAAACATCCTACCTAAAAGATCTAAAGCCTCATTATGTGAATCAAATACATAAAACCAGATTGTTTTACTACTAATCAGACCGAAACAAAAGCTAAAAATTAAAGTACCTAAGAACCAACAAAGCCAGTTTTGTAAATCTCTTTTTCGATCAAATTTTTTCCAGGTTTTGTAATCCTTTTGTTTTATTATTGGCATTACTTTATTAATTTCCTGAGATGACTAGATGTATATTCAACAATCATCACGATAGAAATAATTACGATAAGAACAGCCGCTGCAGTCTCAAATTCATATCTATCAAAAGCTGTATTTAAGGTAGAACCAATACCTCCTCCCCCAACAATTCCAATTACCGCAGACTCTCTAAAATTAATATCCAATCTGTATAAAGATAATCCAATAAATCTTGGCATAACTTGAGGCTGGACACCATAATTAACCCATTGAAACCAACTGCTGCCAGTAGATTTGATTGCTTCAGCTTGGGATTTATTTATGTCTTCAATATCTTCAGATAATAATTTAGCGAAAAACCCTATTGTTGATAAACTCAGAGTTACCATCCCAGCAAAAGGTCCAAAACCCATTAACTTAACAAAAAATATTGCTAGGATAACTTCCTGAAAACTCCTCGATAATGTGATAACTCCTCTTGATAAGAAATAAACAAATGTAGGGGCTATGTTTTTAGCCGCCCCTAAGGATACAGGTATAGAAATAAGTATCCCCACAATAGTTGCAACAATAGTCATCCATAGAATTTCAAAAATACCTGCCAAAATCTCATCAGATCTAGTTATAAAATCTGGAGGGAAAAAAGCAAATATAAAATTTTTACCCCTTGGGATCCCTTCAAGAATTCTTTGC
>JFLJ01000200.1 GCA_000634115.1 Prochlorococcus sp. scB241_528O2
GTAGGAATTGCTAGAGCTTTGATACAAAATCCAATGTTACTTTTAGTAGATGAACCTACAGCTAGTTTAGATCCCAAAAATTCCAAGCAAATTATGCGATTAATATGCGAGTTATGTAAGGAAAGAAATCTTGCTGCGATTATAAATATTCATGATGTTTTTCTTGCTCAGAATTTTGCAGAAAGAATAATAGGTTTAAAAGCTGGAGAAATTGTTTACGATGGCAAGCCAAGTGGCTTATCAGAGACAATACTTACAAAAATATATGGAGAAGAAGACTGGTCTAAAACCGTAGCAAATTAGGAATATATTAAATGAATGATAAGAAAGTAATTTGGAAAAGAAAACCGTTAATAAAAAATAGGTTATTAAGAATTGGATTAATTTTGCTAATTAGTACTTACTTATTATCTGTTTTCCTAACTACCGAAATTGATTGGCA
>JFLJ01000201.1 GCA_000634115.1 Prochlorococcus sp. scB241_528O2
TGTTTTTGAAATGGTTAGCAATAATGGAATTGATGGCTTTGCTTTTAACTATTTTCTTGCAGTAAGTGGAACGTTAATGAGTGCATTAATATGTTCAGTAGCTTATTCTGGATATATTGATGTAACAAATTTTGAACTTTCAAAAGAATTAGAGAGTTCTGACGAATAAAAAAGTTTGGTTAAAGTCTGGGTAAAAAATTAAGCTCCACCAAATCTAAAAATAAGGCTTGTATGGAACTTCTGTTTTCATAGATTCGCCATAGTAACTTTCAGCTGAACTTAAAAAGATACAATACATGAAATTTAAAAATGATTCTTCAATAGTAATATCTATAGCTTTTCTAATTCAAATAAAAATCTCAAAAGAAACAATGTATTAAATACTTAATAGAAGAGATTTAGATTGTTTTGTTGACTTTATGATATCTAGCTTTGTATGAAATGCTACTAATCCTTTTCATATCAATCAATTTTGTATTATTGCTTATTGATCCCTTTAAATACTGGAGATATATTAAATCAAATATATAAATAGTAGAGATTCATGAGTACTCAAAACAGTCAGAACCATAAAAGGCAAGAGCAAAATAATACAGAATGGTTGGATGAATTAATCAATAAGATTGAAAATATGAAAAACAAAATATCTAATACTTATTAATAAATCTTTTCTAACTTATTTCATCTATTTATCATTTGTATTTTTCCAAATAAGATCGTAATTAAGTCAGTAATTATTTTTAGAAGCTGGATTTTTTAATGAATTTATTTATTTGAGGATTTAATAATTTCCCATGCTTCTAATGCAGTGTTTGCATATTCAAAAAGATTTAGGTGTTCATCTGAAATTAATCCAAGATCAGCTAGATATTCAAAGTTGATTACCTTATCCC
>JFLJ01000202.1 GCA_000634115.1 Prochlorococcus sp. scB241_528O2
ATTTTTTAAATAATAAAAATATTTTTGAAGTTTTTAATATTGGAACAGGTTATGGAGTAAGTGTATTTGAATTTCTTAAGATTTTCGAGGAGGTTTCTGGTTTAAAAGTCCCTTTTAAAGTAAGTTCTAGAAGGTTGGGAGATTCATCATGTTGTTATGCGGATCCATCAAAAGCTAAAAAATTCTTAAATTGGGAAGCAAAAAGAGATTTAAAAGAAATGTGCTTGAGTGCTTGGAGTTTTTCAAATTCCTCTAAAATTATATGAAAAGAAGTTTTTTTTATATTTAGCTAGATTAATTTCTATTCCTTGGTTCTTTTTACCTTTTA
>JFLJ01000203.1 GCA_000634115.1 Prochlorococcus sp. scB241_528O2
AAAAATGTATAATAATTTTTTCACAAAAAGAGAGGGTTTTATCTCTCCAATTTTATATCGACTTTCAATCACCGTACCTAGTCTATTGGCCATAACAAATACATTTACCCCCTTTCCAGTTTGAACATTTTTTCTTTTTGCATTTCTTTTTCTTTTTCTTATCAGCCATCCCAAAAACGTTTACTTTTATTTAAATCTTTTTTTAATTATCTAATTTTTTATGTCATAAATCCTTTCAGCATTCAAGTAAGCAATCTTTTTAGCAACTTCTTCAGGTAATTGATTTAAAATATCACGAT
>JFLJ01000204.1 GCA_000634115.1 Prochlorococcus sp. scB241_528O2
TTATCAAAATATAATTCTCTTTCATTATTAATTTGGTCTACAATTAAATCTTTCTTTTGGTATTTCAGTATTAAGTCAACCAATACTGCCTTTTTTTGTCGACTATACAAAGGTACTGATAATTTCTTTGCTTCTTGGCGTAATATATTGATGGGTAGTTTAAGTAACTGAACTTTCTTGTTTTCTTCATTATCTAGGTAATTTTGAATCATTTTATTAAATACTGACAAAGAAGATAGTATGAAAGTTCTGGATAATGCAATGTATTAATTACTTATTAATAATTAAACGTCGAAATATTTTTAGTAAAAGAAACTACTAATATAGTTTTCTATATTTAGAGATATGATAAGTAGACTAAAAATAAGTCTTGATGCTAAAAAGCCAACTCCTAATAAAGTAGCAATAATTCTGGTATCAAAAAAACCTTTACCATCGCAAGTTCATTTCCAGTTTTCTTAGCTAAAAGAAGTTTTAATTAAATAAAGATCTTTTAAATTTCTTTTCTTACTAATAAGTTTAAGGGTTTGATAAATATATTTATTTGGAATATAAATTTTTTAAATAG
>JFLJ01000205.1 GCA_000634115.1 Prochlorococcus sp. scB241_528O2
ATTCATTTTTAATAATATCATTTTGATTATTAATAATATTAAAAAGATCTTCAAAAATTATTTGAGGAGGCAAGTGATCAGCTTTAAGAATCAGTCTATTGTGATCTCTTTTCAAGGGAGCTGTATTTAAATATAAAAAACTAGTTGCCTCTTTTTGCATGTTTTTAGTAACTTTGATCTTTTTTAAAGATATATTCTTAACTAATGAGATATATTCAGTTCTGTTTTTAGCATTATATGTAAATTTCCAGTCACTATAAATACTTTCGTCAGAACTAATAACTGGAATGCCTTTTGCTACTGCTTCCATTGCAATTGTTCCATGAATCGTAATTATTGCAGATGCTAATTCTAAAATTTCATTTACAGCAACTCTACCCTCTAAT
>JFLJ01000206.1 GCA_000634115.1 Prochlorococcus sp. scB241_528O2
TCAAATATTGACAGAAGCTAGGGAATTACTATGAACGGAAGACTAGACAAGGTTGCTATGACCAATAAACTAATGCAACTCAAGAGAGAACTGCACTACAAATGTGCGATTGGTGAAAAGGGGAAATGGGAATGTATAGGAGCAAACGATTATCTCAACAGAGTGTTTGATGCATTAGATGAATTTTGGCAGTAAATACTAAACAAAAAAAAAGAATTGATATAGTGACTTGTTGGGCTACTAAAAGAATTTCTGTTATGGATAATCTAGAAAGATATGAAGACAGCTATGCAATAGCAGAAGAATTTAGAGAGTGGATACTGCATATAGGAGAAAAGAATGAAAATTTAAGAGATTCTTTTTTAAACATACCAAAGGAATTAAAAGAAT
>JFLJ01000207.1 GCA_000634115.1 Prochlorococcus sp. scB241_528O2
GATAAATCAATATCAAATTCTTTTATTAAGAAATATTCATTACATAAACTTTCTATTTCATAAGGAGCATCAAAAAGATCCTCCCATTTTGTCTCTATTGCATATATTTTGGTAATTTTATCATTAGCAAATTCTTTGCTTTGTTTTGCAAATGATATTTTTTGCTGATAATCATTTTTTGATTTATTTATTGCAAATTTAAGGTCTTCGCATAATCTTGCTTTATCGTTTCCAAAACCAAATATAAGTGGGAAAACAATAAATAAAGCTAAGCGTTTCATTTAATCGTTGACTTTTTGGTCTAATAATTCTTTTAATTCCTTTGGTAAGTTTAAAAAAG
>JFLJ01000208.1 GCA_000634115.1 Prochlorococcus sp. scB241_528O2
GGTCTTTTTGGCTGGATCATTCCAGGTATTTTTTAAAATGCTTTTACTTTCTATACCTTTTTACGACTTCCCATCTTCTCCTTTACTAATAATTGGTGCTTTAGGTATTTTGGTGGCAGTGGCTGTTTTTTACCTTGCGTATCAACACTACTTTAATTCTCCCTTGAACAAAGAACTTCAAACAAAGAAAAAAGCTCTGTTGAGGGAGCAAAAAGAGATTAATCAA
>JFLJ01000209.1 GCA_000634115.1 Prochlorococcus sp. scB241_528O2
TCTAAACTATTTTTTATAGGACAAGCTAATTTACTTGTAATTTCATCTGATAATTCATTCCAAATCTCAATATTCTTCAATAATTGACCTGGCGATCCATTCGCAGAATTTATTAAGTCTTGAATTTTTAATTTTCTACTGATATTAAATTTAGAAGGATCTAAAGAATCTCTTAGGATAGAAGTTAATTGATTACTAGAGAGTGATCGAAACCTTACTAATTGACACCTTGAAATAATTGTATCTAGAAGAAGAT
>JFLJ01000210.1 GCA_000634115.1 Prochlorococcus sp. scB241_528O2
ACTAATGAGAAATTTTTTAAAGATAGTCTTAGGGCTATCAATAATCAGTGCAAGTATTTCAAGTTGTGGAAACAAATCAAATGATTTAATTGGAGATTTAGATTTATCTGATTGCAATCCAAATAATACTGTTGACAGCAAATATTGTGATCGAGATGGAGATTTTCTCGCAGATCTACCCCTTTCCGAAGATGAATGGATAGATCCTGAAACCATTGTGTTCTCATATACACCT
>JFLJ01000211.1 GCA_000634115.1 Prochlorococcus sp. scB241_528O2
GCGTTCTAGTGGCTTTAGTGCCTCATGTTTTTAATATTGAAGGGGTTTTTTACTTTATATTTACTCTTTCTTTTGTGATCACTTTTTACGGTTTTCTAGTTATTTCTAAAAATTTCAAAAGAAACAATATTGCAAAAACTATAAGCAGTAGAGTTACTAATAAAGAGTTACCTGTACTTGATATTTTAGTTGCAGCTAGGGATGAAGAGAATGTTATTGCAAGATTAGTTGAAAGGTTATTT
>JFLJ01000212.1 GCA_000634115.1 Prochlorococcus sp. scB241_528O2
TGGTATTAAGAGCTAAAGGCAACGCTGACAGAAAAAAAGAAATTAAATGATTACTAGAAAGAAGAATAAGACTTTTATAAAACTAAAGTATTAAAGATTTGGAACTCTATAAATTTATCGAATTTTTGTAGCTATTGGACTTCTCTTAGTTTATTTATAATCCTCTTATTAAATTTATAAATAAATGACAAACATGTATGGCATCTTTTACTTTTTGCATTTAAAGAA
>JFLJ01000213.1 GCA_000634115.1 Prochlorococcus sp. scB241_528O2
CCTGGAACTACACAAAAGATTAGGGCGAATAAAAGTAATATAAATAGCCATCCATTATTGGAGGTGTATGGTAAAAAATATGGTTGTGTAAGCTTTCTTATCTTGGTTAATTGAGAAGAAAGGTCTCTATTAGGTATTGATATTTCTTTCGGCATGATTGATATTCTAAGTTGGCTATGTGTTAAAACATTTTATTTTAACATCAATTTTCATAATAAATTTTGCGAAAACAAAATATTGGAATCAGTTAGTAAATCCAATAAAAGATATAATCCAGTCAGGTAAATTTAATTGGTTTATAAGGTTTCGATTGAAACTATGAATACTTTCAACGTTTTTATCTAGGATCCAATAAATCAAAAAAGGTAAATTAAATAAAATTTGTAA
>JFLJ01000214.1 GCA_000634115.1 Prochlorococcus sp. scB241_528O2
TTCATCTAATGTTCCATAACCTCCAGGGAAAAATACAGCTGCTATTGATCTCATGACAAAATGGATTTTTCTTAATGCAAAATAATTAAATTTAAAACAAAGACCGGGAGTTATAAAAGAATTTGGTATTTGTTCATTAGGGAGACTTATATTTAACCCTATAGATTTACAATTTGCTTCAAAAGCTCCTCTATTAGCAGCTTCCATAATTCCTGGACCACCCCCTGTCACAATCACATGAGAATTACAGTTTTTATTTTGATTATTAATTGAA
>JFLJ01000215.1 GCA_000634115.1 Prochlorococcus sp. scB241_528O2
TTGATATATTAATAAATACATTTATAATTTGATTTGAAAAATTATTTAAAACAAAAAGAAATTTTATTTGTAATTCCTGCTAGGTCTGGAAGTAAAGGCGTTCAAAATAAAAATTTAAAGCTATGTGCAGGTGAGTCACTATTAAGGCGTGCAGTAAAAATAGCTTTTGATATGGATTATGATTCCCGTATTATAGTTTCCACAGATAGTGAAGAATATTTAAATCATGTAGAAGATTTAAATTGTTCTACGAAATTCCTAAGAACGCCTTATTTATCAGGGGATTCTATTGGTGATATTGAGGTTCTTACTCAATCTTTACATTCAGCGGAAGTCGAGTATAACGAAAACTATCAATGTTTGGTAATGCTTCAACCAACATCACCTTTAAGAAAAAAGTTCCATATTACAGATTCAATAAATGCAGTAATTAAGGACTCATGGGAAGCAAGTTTTACTGCAAATAAAGTTGATCTAAAGTATCATCCTCTTAAATCTCTTAAGATCTCTTCTAATGGTTCATCAGATTATTACTTAAGTGAAGGATCAAAAATTATAAGCAGACAGATGTTAAGTCCTACATACATAAGGAATGGTGCTTGTTACTCCATAACACCGTTGTCTCTTACAACAAAAAAATCTTTTATTGGAACACATTCAAAAATAATAGAAACTGAACCAATGATAAGTATTGATTCTATGGATGAAATAATCAAATGTGAAGAAATTCTTCTTAAAAGATTTGAAAATAATTGCGAATAAAAAAGATTTTAATAATCAGATTTAATTTTTAAATGAAAATTCCTTAATATTTTTATCTCTAACTTCAAATTTTTCAAAACTTTCAGAAATCAACCGATAATCATGTGTATTTATTAGTATGAGTTTATTCTCTTGCTCCCATTTTCTAAGTAACTTTTTTAGTCTATTTATACTTAGTTCATCTAAATTGTTAGTGGGCTCATCTAATAAAATTGCTTTTGAATTAGATAGTATTATTCGAGATAATGAGATTAATTGTTTTTGTCCGCCCGATAAGTTTATTCCACCTTCGGAGAGGTAAGTATTAATTTTTTCAGGTAATTTGTTTATAAATTCATAAGCACCAGAAATTTTTATACAATTCAAAACTTCATTCATTGATGCTTGCGGTTTTGCAATTCTTATATTTTCCAAAATAGAATCGGCAAATATATAAGGTTCTTGCGGGAGAAGAGAAATATTTTGATAAATTTCTTTTTCAGAAAATTTATTAATATTCTTTTTATTTATAAGTATTTCTCCTTTATCTATATTATTTTCTTTCAGAAGAAGACTAAATAGAGTAGATTTACCTGATCCAGATTTCCCAATTAATAAATTTATTTTTCCTGAATTAATTGTTAATGATAAGTCCTCAAAAGTTTTTAATTCCCCATAACTAAAATTAACATTTACGAAATCTATTGAATCTATAAAGTTAATTTTCGCAGATTTTTTAATGTTTGATAATCCTCTTTCATCCTTAATTTCAATACCATCCAAAAGATATTTTATATGAGCTCTTCCTAATCTTATTGCGGTAAACTTCGAACCTATTATGCCGAGAAATCCACCACATCTTTGCACTATTATCAACAATATCAGTATCTCAGAAGTTTGCTTAGATATAGAAGAATCATTATTCTGTATAAATGCAAATAATATTACTAGTACAAGAATAAAGGGAGGTAAAAGAGATGGTATGAAATTTAAAAGCCTAGTTTTTGACATGCTATTAACTAGTGAGTTTTCATGATCAGAAATTTTTGACAAAGATATTTTTTCTAAACTATATATTCTTATTTCGCGATAACCTTTTATGATTTGAGATACATTTTCTGAGATTATTTGAAAAATTTTCTGATTTAGTTTACTTAACAAATCAGAATATCTTTTTAATAACTTAAAAATTATTAAATATAATATAAAACCTATAACTAAAAATAATATTAATTTTAGGGAAAAGTTGGTTATTAATATTATAAACGCGGCTAGAAGATACAAAGAATTTATAACCAAATCAAAAATATGAATTATAACTTTTGATGATATAGAGGATGATGTAAAGTACATATCGAATGTTTTGCCTGAATAATTCCCATTTTTGATTTTCTTATTTAAGAAATTTCTAATTATTTTTATTCTTAATCTTTTTCGTATAATTAAATTTATTTTCGAAATATAAAAAGTTTTAAATGCTTGAAGATAAGACTTAACTATTAAACTTATTATGAGAAGAGTTAAAATATCTCTAGGCGAATTAAGAAAATTAAATACTTTTGAATCTAATATAATTAAATTTTGAGGTGACTCATTATTTAATAATGAATTTGTAATTGGGGCTACTAAACCTAGAAATAAAGACTCTGTGAAGGTTAATAATATTGTAAGTATTGACAATATTATTAATCTGCTTTTCTCTAATTCACTTTCTTTGAATAATCTAAATAGAAGATTTTTTTTATTAAAAAATTTTATTGTATAATTTATCATTCTGGAATTATTTTTATATAAATCTTGAATAATTAGGATGACTTTTAGTCAATAATTTCCCGACAGGTAAAAAATCAATCTTAAAATCAGTTGCTGCATGCTTGTCATCAATCCCATCACCAATCATGATCATAAACCTCTTCTTTGAATTTGACTCTTTTTTTATTTTTTTTAAATTTTCCAACTTACTTGATTCCATGCCATAAATCCCATCAAAATAATTATAAATTTCTAGCTTTTTTATTATTTCATTAAGCGAAGAATAAGGAGTCGCAGAATTTATAAATAAATACTTACCTTTTTTTTTTAATTTTTTTAGAAGTTCTATGGATCCAAAAATAGGTTTTAATTTGCAAATATTTTCTAAAGTAAAATTATGATAATCAACTATTAATTTTTCATATAAAAAAACTTCACTTAGTTTCTTATTTGAGATTATCCTTGCAAAAATTTTAAATATTGAATATCGATCCTTTTTGGGGGAGTTTTTTAAAATAAATTTCATTATTTTATGCCCATTTGGATAGCAACTAGCACAATAGTAAAAACCTTCTTTCTTTATATCATTCGATAAAAACAAAGTCCCATCAAAGTCGAAAATTAAAGTTTCAAAAAAAAATAAATTTAAATAATTTTCCAATTTCAATCACTTCTAATTTGTTGTTTCTCGTATTCCTCCGTCATTTGATATCTTCCCCAATGATCTACCTTTGTTTTTCTTTCTTCTGTTTCTAATCTGTTAATACTATCGTCCTGATAATAAGAGTCATCCTTGAAATGAGTAGTAGAAATTTCCTCAACTATGCAACCATCTTTTGAAGTGAAACTATGAAATACTCCAGGCTGAACTAAGCAACAATCACCTGGATATAATTTTTTCTCGTGACCATCTATATTT
>JFLJ01000216.1 GCA_000634115.1 Prochlorococcus sp. scB241_528O2
ATCTTACTCAGAATGGGTAATGCCTTATGATGTCAATTTCAACTGGAAAGAATCAAGATCTATGTATTTTGGGGCTTCCTTCAACTCATTTATAAAATTATTTAATAGTTTTAACTACATTCCGATTTGTTGTAACACTGATACAGGTGTGAACTTATTCTTTGTAAAAAAGGAATATAGTAATCTTTTCAAAGAATTAGAAAATATAGATCAAACATTTCTTTTTGAGCCTC
>JFLJ01000217.1 GCA_000634115.1 Prochlorococcus sp. scB241_528O2
CCCTAGAATCTAAGTTATTTAAAAAAATAATAGTAAGTACTGATAGTCCAGTAATTGCAAAGGTGGCAAAAGAGTATGGAGCGGAAATTCCTTTTATGCGTCCACAAAATTTAGCAGATGATTTTACAGACACAAAATCCGTAATTTGTCATGCAATAGAGGAATGTAAAAAAATAAATATTAAATTCGATTATGTTTGTTGTATCTATCCCTGCGTCCCTTTTTTAAAATCCGAAGACTTACTCAATTCATATA
>JFLJ01000218.1 GCA_000634115.1 Prochlorococcus sp. scB241_528O2
CTAATATAAATGGAGCAACTAATTTGATAGATACATGTATTGATAGGGGAGTAAAAAGGGTAATAGCTCTCTCAACAGATAAAGCTAGCAGCCCAGCGAATTTATATGGGGCGACTAAATTAGTATCTGATAAATTGTTTATTGCTGGCAATTCTTATTCAGGGGGCTTAAATACTAAGTTTTCAGTTGTAAGGTATGGAAATGTTATGGGTTCTAGAGGATCTGTAATACCTTTTTTCATTCAACAAA
>JFLJ01000219.1 GCA_000634115.1 Prochlorococcus sp. scB241_528O2
GAACTAAGACAAATTAAATATTATTTATAAAAATATCGGAAACACTTAATTTACCTAATGCTACCCACCAGTACAGAAACGAACCGCATCAGCTGTTGGCGAACCAGTCGCTTTCATTTCTTCAACACATTCATTAAAGAACTTTGATTCTTTTTTTAATGAGCAAAAGCTTAGTGCAATAGCTACTAAGGCAACAGCTGATACAACTGCTGATCCTAGTTGTATCACTCCGTAAGCAAGCATAGCTTTATTCTTTTTAAAATCTTTTTTTGTATCTTTCTTTTTATCAGACATTTTTTTTTAAATTCTTAGCTTATTATATTCAACTAAATAACTAGACTCCAGATTAAAGAAAAGGTAAGTTATAAAGTTAAATGTTAAATGTATATTGTTATTCCCATAACCAAATTCTGAAGAGGAAAAGCTCAAACTAAAAAGCAGAAAAAGTGATGAGAAAATTAATTAAAAATTTATTTGAAATTAATTATTTTGTGATTGGTTTTTGAAAATAATTTAATTTCTTAAAGATAACGTTTTCTTAAATTATTTTTAAATTTCATATGACATAAATATAGATAATTGAATAATCTTAATGCATATTGATGATGCAGTGTTTTTAGAGGATTTATGCCCTAAGCTCAAATTAAGATTCTGGCGAAAGTCTATTCATACATTTACGAGCAAAAAATGCATATATTGCGGAAAAACTTCAGAATCTATTGATCATATATTGCCACGATGTAAAGGAGGTTTAAACTTAACAGAAAATTGTGTTCCAGCTTGTCTTTCATGCAATGGAGACAAATCAGATGAGAATGTTTTTGATTGGTATAGAAAGAAAAAATTTTATGATCCTAGAAGAGCTATGGCTATTAGAGCATGGTTAGATGGAGACTTAATATTATCTATAAGATTATTGCAATGGGCTAATCAAGAAATTAAGGAAAATAAAGCTAATTTTGAACAAGAAGAATTAAATCTAGATGCTGCTTAACTAGAAAATTTGAGGGAAATTTGAGGGGACGCTTATTAAAAACAATACTTTTGTTAGGTTCAATTTTTGTTGTTTTTATTTGTTTTAATCCAATTTCAAGAATTTATATTGCTGATTATTTAGAAAAGATATCCTTATTTTTATTTAAAACAGTAAGTGAAGAAGATTTAAATGATTGGTATGAAAAAGAGATAAATATGAATTACTTGATAAATTAAGCGGGCCTTCTTATTGATAGATAAACAAAAAATATAAACGGTTTTTTTAAACTAAAAAATATGCAATTAAATCTGAAAAAAGTTTTATTAATCAATCTATTTGTGCTTACTGCTTAAATGAAATTTAACAAGATTAGAAATTACTTAACCAAACCTTATATAGAATTTATATTTTTCTTTAAAACAAAAATCATATAATTTCGCATATTGTAATTAGTAATACAAACTAAATGAAAAAGTTATTTTCTTTTGTAATGGGGGCAGCTGTTATAGGAACAGCACTTGCACCTTCAGCAAATGCATGGTGGTGGGGTAAAAAAGGTTCTGAAAAGGCTTCAATTACTGTTTATACTGCTCTAGAAGATGACCAAATACCAAATTATCTAAAATCCTTTGAGAGAGATTACCCTAATATAGAAGTAAATATTGTTAGGGACTCAACAGGTATAGTTACTGCGAAATTATTGGCTGAGGCTGAAAACCCACAGGCAGATGTGGTTTGGGGTTTAGCTGCTTCAAGTTTATTAGTAGCTAATGATAGAGGTTTGATTCAAGGTTATGCTCCAAAAGGCCTTTCGAATGTTAAACCAAGCTTTAGGGATCCTGCAAAAAAACCTTCATGGGTTGGAATTGATTCTTGGATTTCTGCTTTTTGTGTTAATAAAATTGAGGCTCAAAAAAAACGGGCTATCAATACCCAA
>JFLJ01000220.1 GCA_000634115.1 Prochlorococcus sp. scB241_528O2
CACTGATCAATTTGATATTTAAGAAAACCAATTCTTTGAGCAGATAATTTGTGTTTTGGCGGAAATGTTCCTTTTTCTACTTGGCGATTGATAGTTGAAACAGAAATTCCGATTAAATTTGATACTTCTTTGATGCTCAAAAAATGACGATTTTGGAGGTTCATAATGAATTTGAAAAGGGGTTAAAAATGGGTCATTTTTCCAAATTTTTCATTTTTATTACTTCAACAGCAGTCAACTTACTTCAATAAACCTTGCCTCGACTATCGCCCGGGGAGTTCAATTAACGTAAAAAGACTTCAAGTAACTTCATGAGATGTCATGCAAATTGGGGTCTTTTTTAATCAATATGTTTACTTAGTATCTTTTTTCTCATATATTTATACTCTTCTTCATCAATTGTTCCTTTCGTAAGTAAATTTTCAACTTCTTTCAGTTTGTCTTGTAATTTATTTTTTATTATCCTTTTTTAGATGGACTTAGATAGAAAATTAATAATAAAATTCCCCCCAAGAAAGGAATTAAACTAGTAAGAATCCATAGTGGATTTCTTGCAGTGTCTCTTAACCGACGAATCTGTATAGATAAACTAGGTACAAATGATAATATTACCCATGAGTAAAATGGTGCTAATACACTAAACTTTAAATCTCCTAACTTAAATCCAACAAATAAATATTTGGGACTTGAGAAATAGCAGTATCCATTTTTATAGCATATTTCTTGTCTTTCCCATGATCCCGCAACATCATAAAAAATACTGAGACCTAAAAAAAATTAAAAAAATTAATAATACGAGGCACCATGCTTGAGTAATCCAATATTCCTTCCTATTGATAGTACCTTTAAAATCAAAAGACTTATACCAATAGTTCAAGTAATTTTTAAAGTAAAGAGTGTCATTTTTACTTGCCACCCAGCAAATTAATATTCCTACAATAGTTACAAAAGTACTTAACAACTTTAGATAGTCGATTTTAATAAATCATACAGACAATTCTTAGAATCACCAATTATTTCTTTTGCCAACTATCCACTGATCGATTTTATATTTAGACTTGTACCCATTCATTTTTATCCCGTTTATAATTCTTTGTTCTGCCCGCATTCCATAACCATAAGTGTCCTAGTTCTAGATTTAGGGGGTTTATTTTAAATACAAAATCTTTCTGCCAGGAAACTTGGAGATCAACAATTTTCATATTCATTTTTTCTTTGCTACACACTTGATTTATGTAATCAAATAAATTTTGATATTCAACAAACTCTCCAAATTGAGGAGTAAATTTGAAAGTCTCACTAAGATTTTTAATATCTTCACCTATACTTATCTCCCATCTCATTTGAACAATAGCACCTTTATTTTCATGAAATATCAACTCTTTCCTTTTGGTATTCAATGTTGAGCAAGCATAATATCTAACTCCATCCCCATCTTGATTTGTATGGTATTCAATATTGCGAAAATCTTTTGCCAAGGATTTTGAAATTTAAATACATATTATTTCGAGTTTATAAAAAATTGAATCAAAAGCTACTCAAATAAATTTAAATTATATGATAAGTCAATATTTTTTCTAATATTTAGAACAGTATCTAGAACATTAAAAAAAATTATAGAAATAATATATAAATTATTTT
>JFLJ01000221.1 GCA_000634115.1 Prochlorococcus sp. scB241_528O2
TAATAAAAAATAGAACAAATATTATTTTTTTCTTAATTATAAAATCAAAAATTTTTAAAAGATTTTACTTTAAAAGACTAATCAACTTTTATAATCCAAATTTACAAAATAATGATCCTAATAAAAAGAATCTAATCATAATATGGGAAGATCGTTTTAAGTATTTAAAAACTAAACTTTATAAAGATAAAAAAATTAATTTTATTATAATACCAAGAATATTTTTCTCTCCGGGATTTACTTTTTATTTAAGAAAATACATAAATAACAAGAATGATATTTCTTTAGGAGAGTATAACTTAGATTACTATAGATCAAATGAATTTTTGGAACTTAGAAAAAATTTTAGAAAATATTGCCACTCTATAAATAATTTAATAAATAGCTTTGTAAAAATTGATTTGGTAATAATGCCAAAATGTAATGATGATTGGACAATTGACTATATCAAAGTTCTTAACGAATCTAATATTAAATTAATTATAGATGACAGAGAAGGGACGATTACAAATCAAAGGCTAAAAATAGTCCCTAAAAAGTTAAAAGATTTAGAATTGAAATTCGATTTAATGACAACTCATAATTCTATTCACAAATCACTTTTTGTTAGATCTGGTTTTCTTAGTTCGAAAATCAAAGTTAATGGCGCAACACAATCTGATTATTGGTCAAATTCCACATATTGGAAAAATCTTAATGAGATTGACAAAAACCTAAGTGAAAATTTATTAAAAATATTATTTTTTTCATTTGGCAAAAGAACTTACATGAATTTTTATTATGGAGAAGAAAAAAGAACATGGTTACCTCTAATTAAAGATGTAAATGATGTTTTAATTGATATTCTTGATAAATTTTACGGAAAAATACAAATACTGTATAAATTTAGCGGCAAATTAAAAAGAGATACTAGTGAAGATATTTATAGGTTAATTAATAACTCACAAAAATATATTAAAAATAAAAGCCTTATTTTCTTGGATGGTTCTAAATCAAGTTTTGATTTAATAAGGAATTGCCAGGCTATTCTGGGATTTCAAACTTCAGGAATGATAGAAGCAATGAATACTAATAAGCCAATTTATTATGTAGGTTGGGGTGATCTATATAAAGATATTAAAGATACAATTCTCCCTTTAGAAGATAGTAATTGTCTAACAGTATGTCAAAGCAAAGATCAACTTTATGATTCTTTATGCAATCTAATAAATAATTACGAAAATATAACCTTACAAAACGATCAAAAATATTCAAGAGCAAAATTTGTTGAAAAATATTTTACAAAATCTAACGGATTAGTATCTGATAGATTAGCAAATATAATTTATGAAAGAATTTAATTTTTTATGAATAAAATGGATAAAAAACCTATTACTTGTCCAATTTGCCAATCTAGCGATTGTCAAATTGTATTTTCAGATAAGATTCGAAACGGAGCTTTCCCGAATCAAGAAGATGGTGAAATATTTAAATGTTCTAATTGTAATACTCAGTTTCTGGGAAAAACGGATAATAAAATTAATTACCAAGATAATTCATATAGAGAAAGCTTAAATCAAGAAGCAAATATAGATTCTTTCCGTAAACATCATGATCATTTGCAACTTAATCTTCTTAGCCTAATTGGAACAGAAAATATTCGAAATAAATCCGTATTAGATATTGGGTGTGGAGGCGGAAGTTTTTTAGACAATATAAAAGGTTTGACGAATCAAATTTCATGCGTCGAGCCAAATATTGCATTCCAGAAAAGTTTAATAAATTCAGGATATGAAGTATTTAATGACATAAATGATATAAACGGTAAGACTTATGATTTATTAACCGCATTTCATGTTATTGAACATGTAGATGATCCTGTTTCCTTTCTTAAATTCATATCAGAAAAGATGCATCTTGGATCAAGATTGATCATTACCACTCCAAATTTAAATGATATTTTGTTTAGTACTCTCTATGAATATAAACAATTCTTTTACAGAAAAGCACACAATTTTTATTTCGATGAAATTTCACTAAGAAATTTAGGAAACATAGCTGATTTGTATTGTAAAAAATTTACTTTTAAGCATCGATATTCAGCATCTAATTTTTTTTATTGGTTAAAAGATAAAAAACCATGCGGCAATAAAAAGTTCGATGGGATAAATTATCTTTTTGATAAATTCTGGGCCAGTTATCTAGAACAATTTAAAATTTCTGAAATGATCGCAGTAGAATACGTAAAGAATATTTAAGAACTTTTATCGAAAACAAAAATTATCATTCATTAATCAAAATATTTATTTAAAAATTTTAATAGTTTAATTTATTTTAAATATATAATCTATTAAAAAGTTTTAAATCTTTTTTACTACCCATAGATTGATTTTCATGTTAATTGATCAACTAAAAGCAGCTATTGA
>JFLJ01000222.1 GCA_000634115.1 Prochlorococcus sp. scB241_528O2
AATTAATAAATAATATTTTTAAAATATTAAATCTTTCAAAAAAAACTCTTTTATTTATTACTGACCCACTAAAGATAAAACGCTATTTATCAACTCTAAAAAATATAATCTTAAAAAGAAACCTATGGACTAGATTTGACATACTTTTGTCTCAAAAATTATTTACAAAAAGCTTTGATAAAGGGCCTACCTTATTAGCAGACGGATTATGGGATAACCCAAACCAGTATTTAAGACTAAAAGCTTTTGTTGATGCAATAGGCTTTGAAAAAAGAAAATGTTTAGCCGCAATAATGATGACGAAGAAAGATAGATCAAAGTCAACATTATTATCATTAGGTTTCACAAAGTTCTATTACATAAGCGAAGAACCTATTACTCATGAAGACAGAAACAAAGCAAGAAATATTCTTTACAAAGTAAACACACACGAAGATATCCTAAATATAAAACTTGAAAAAAATTTTAATACACAAATAATTTATGATACTGTTTTAAAACTTTCAAAGAATCCTCAACCTGATATAGATTTAGATTTATGGGTAGAATGCTTTGCAGATTTTTTTAGATTAGTAAGATTTTATAAAAAAATTTTTTCCAAAATAACGTCCAAGTTTTAGTTTTAAG
>JFLJ01000223.1 GCA_000634115.1 Prochlorococcus sp. scB241_528O2
CGATAAATAAAATTGAAAACTACGAATAGGTAATGCAGCAACAAAACAAATTCCTAAAATCCATAATTTTCTATAACTTTCACTGGCATTTTGATTTATTAGTCCATTCGTAATATCTCTAACTAAGAAAGAAATGCCCGCATTAATTCCATTGACAGAGAGCAGCATTAGTAAAACTAATCCAAGAAAAAGCCAAGGGATCCATCTTTTTTGCCTTAGTTGAGTGCGAAATGAAGCAAAAGATCCAATACCGAATAAGAAAAAAATTGTACCAATTAAACCAAGATTGGAGTTCCAAATTTTATTAATTATTTCTTCAACTCCACTTAAATATTCTTTTGTTAAATCAGGTGCTGAATTACTGAGTAAATTTATTAAACCTGTAACTACAAATAAAACTGTTCCTGGAACTACACAAAAGAT
>JFLJ01000224.1 GCA_000634115.1 Prochlorococcus sp. scB241_528O2
AGCAAAGTTTAAATTTCTTATCTGATTTATGGATAGAAAATTTCATAAAACTAAATTGTTTTTTTTGGATCTTCCAAAAAACGAGAAGTTGATTTTTTCCATTTTAATTGATGTTTTTTTATGCATTACAACAGTATGGATTTCTTTCTATCTTAGGGTTGGTTATTTCCCTTTTAGCAAACTTCTTATTTTGCCTTCGATAGCTTCAATAGTTTTTGCAATTCCTGTTTTTTACTTTAGTGGACTTTATAGAACAATATTTAGATATTCGGGATGGCCTGCATTATTAACAGTTTCTAAATCAATATTCATTTATGGATTGTTATTTTCATTATTAATAACTTTTTTAGTTTTAAAGATATTCCAAGAACTATAGGTTTGATACAGCCTATTTTGTTATTTCT
>JFLJ01000225.1 GCA_000634115.1 Prochlorococcus sp. scB241_528O2
TTTTAGTTTTTCTTCTGAATTTTTTATATTCCTTATTAATAAAAGTTTTTCTAATTGATCAATTCTTTTTAGACTTTTTGCTAATAAGTCTTTAGATGAAAAAAATATTCCTCTTTTAATTGTTTTAATTTCGCAATTTGTCAACGCAATTAATTTAATATTTTTGTAGTTATATAATTCCAAATTTATTACAACATGTTCATTTATTATCCCAACAATATTTTTCTTATTCTTGATTTTTGATTCCATTATTAATATTCCTGATTTGACTTCTAGAATTGTATTTTCTTTAAATACTATATTTTGCTTTTCAG
>JFLJ01000226.1 GCA_000634115.1 Prochlorococcus sp. scB241_528O2
CAGGAAAAGGGTTTGCTGACTTTTTAGTGAAGGTTTCTTCAAAGAATATTCCTGTTATGACACATTGGGAGTTTTATGCTTGGGAAAGAGATTGGCCTAAATTTTCTAAACTTTTCCTTGATTTCCCAAATCAAAAATTCATAATACCTCATATGGGTTTTGGGAGTCCAAAACAGGCCAAATTAGTCCTTTCAACACATGACAATGTATATATGACGATATCGAAAAAAAATAAAAAAAAAAGAAACATCTGTGATCCTACTAAACAATCCAAA
>JFLJ01000227.1 GCA_000634115.1 Prochlorococcus sp. scB241_528O2
TTTTTTATTGGTATCTTTATTTTTTGCTTATTATGATCTCTCCTGGGCTTCAACAGTTCAACATATTAGAAATGATCAAGAGATTTTTGAATTCCTATTATCTACTGGAATATTTTTGCATTTTTGGGAGAATTTTAAATTATTAAAAAACTCAAAAAATAATTTTTATGTTTCTTAGTAGATAATTAATAATTATTTTTGAAGAGTAAAGAGTTTTTATTTTGAGAATATTTTTTATGATTTTATTTTTAGAATATTATATAGCTCTTCTTCTTAAATAATAAAATCCACCGCTTAG
>JFLJ01000228.1 GCA_000634115.1 Prochlorococcus sp. scB241_528O2
ATAAGATTTTTGGACCGAAATCATTTAGTAATCTTTGGCGAGTTTGGATAACTCAATTTGTTGCTGGCATATGGATAGCAATAGGTTTTATATTTTTATTAATACCAGGTTTTTTATTATCTATTAGATATATCTACTCAGCACAGATTGCTTTACTTGAAGGGCTTCCTATATCAAAAGCTTTAAAGAGGAGTAGAAAGCTATCTTTATTGAATGGGGGTAAAGTTTTTCTGGCTTGTGCAGTTGTATTTGTTTTATATTTTTTAATACTATTTTTTATAGGTTTTGTTTTT
>JFLJ01000229.1 GCA_000634115.1 Prochlorococcus sp. scB241_528O2
ATAAGTCTCCTTTTTGTGGTGAGAATATCTCACCTTTGTCAGTTGACCATAGTCCGCTGATAACTCTAAGTAATGATGTCTTCCCACACCCAGAAGGACCTACAACTAAAATACTTTCACCATATTCAACACTTAAATTTAGATCTTTTACTAATAATTTGCTTTTATCCGGAGTTTCTACATTTACATTTCTTATATAAATAGTCTCTTTCTCTTTGACAGTGTTTTTATATGTATTTGATTTTAAATTTTTTACTTCTTTTATGCTGCTTTGAAATCCTTCTAATCTTCCTATTGAGGCTGAGAATCTTGCTAGTGCTTCAATCTTATAGATAATAAAAAACAAAGATCCCTCAAGTAATTGGTAATTGAGTCTAGCTTGAGAAAATTCTCCATAATTCATATTACCCGCTAATAATGGTCCAGATAGAATTATAAAAGGTATAAAAACACTCCCATAAATTGTCGATCTTTGTAGAACTCTTAGTAAAGCCTCCCAAATAATTAAAAGATTAAAATTTTTTACTACTGACTTTAATCTAGTATTAACTTCTTGGTATTCTTCATCTTCTCCTGAATAGAAGGCAATAGATTCAGCATTATTTCGTACATGAACTAATCCATATCGAAAATTAGCTTCATATTTCAATTGATCAAAGTTTAATTTAAACAATTTTTTACTTGCAAATATAATTAGAATTGAAAGAATGCCAGCGTAAAAAACAAGAGCTATAGTTAAGTTCTTACTTATGCTAAGAAGAATTCCGATATTAATAGTAAAAGTTAAAATTGAGTCGAATATATTTAATGATAAATCTAGTATTTGAGCAGTAAAATCTTTTGCGTCTTCCGTTATTCTTTGGTCTGGGTTATCAATTTCAGTTTCATCTTCGTCATTTGGATTTAATATGTAATAAGTTCGGTCGGTTAAGTAATTATCAATTAA
>JFLJ01000230.1 GCA_000634115.1 Prochlorococcus sp. scB241_528O2
TAGCTTCTGTCAATATTTGAGACAAAGCAAAGAAGCACTTTAAATAAAGAAATATGGATTGGTTTTAAAACAAGACTTCCTAAAGATTTTAAACATACAGATGGCAGAGTAACGTTTTTTGAATTTAAAAATCGACATGTATATATGAGAACGCATCCTCTTGTAAGAATAAGTTTTGATGACACTGGAAAAACATTAAAAATAGCAGGTAATACTGCCGGTACTGGTTTCAATAGAAGGAATAAAGAAGATAATATTAAGCATCGCATTGATATAAAATATAAAAAAAATGATTCAAATTGGTTTGTGCGTAATGAAAAAACTAGAGGTGAAAAAAAAATAAAAAATAATTTTAAACTCACACCGAACAAAACATTTAGTGTAACTCAATTAGGTGAATGGAGCACGTATAAAATTGGAATCTATAATACAAAGGATGATGATGGTTTTGTAAAAGTCTTCAAAGATAAGAAATTAATATTTGATTACAAAGGTATAACATCTGACTGGAAAGGAAAATACACTGGTACTAATGTAAGAATAGGTGTTTATAGACACTCGGGAAAACAAATTGGAATTGAATACCCCGATCAATCTATCCATTTTGATGATTTTATTGTCGTCTCAGATCAAAAAACTTTAGACCAATTGATCAGAAAGAATGAAAACCCCAATGATTGATTAAATTAAATTGAAAGAGCGGTAACTATATTCTTAACGATATTATGTTGAGAATTTAACCAGAATTTAAAGTGATGGACTCGCATTTTGAAGAAAAGAAAGAGAATATAAAGAAAAAAGGTAATTCCAATGGAATCAACCAAAATCCCAAAAAGGATTATTAAAAAACAACTTAAAAAGGGAGTTATTAAGAAACAGCTTAAAAAGGTTGATAAAGCAATTGTTGAAATTGCAGAAATGAAATTTGAAAATTATGAAGAAAAAGAAGAAAAA
>JFLJ01000231.1 GCA_000634115.1 Prochlorococcus sp. scB241_528O2
AATACTTGTAAAGTTAATTCAGAAGGTTCGAAAAATATAATTTCAGATAAAGACTCAAAATTGAAAAGATTATTATCTAAGTCATTTCCAGACAAAAAAATAACGGTAACAGATAACAAAGATGGATCTCAAACAATTCTTATAAACTAATTCTTATAAAATCAGTTTTAATGATTCAAAAAACAATCTATTCTTGTGATGATTTTTAATTCTTTTTTTTATATTGTATTTTCATATGATTTAATATCTACAAAGATATTGGGTATTAAAATTTGAATAAATTAAAGGGAACATTAGAGCTGTTAGGTGATGGATTAAAGAATTTTAATTTTTTATCTGAAAAACAATCATTTTGGGTTGCATATATAATTTGTCTTGGTTTTTTTTGATATTTTTTCTGCTA
>JFLJ01000232.1 GCA_000634115.1 Prochlorococcus sp. scB241_528O2
AGAATGAAAGTATTTTGCGAATTACCTTGCTTTACTTCATTCTCTAAAATTTTTAAATGATTAAATTCATTTGTCCCTAGACTTCCTCCTGCATATAGGATTATTTTTGAGTTTGGAGGTATATTATTAATTTCTAAAAATGCATTTTTAGAAATTTTGGGTTTTGTTTTATATATTTCAAATTGTGCAGCCCCAAAACATTTGATTTTATTAGGATTTATTTTTTGATATTTTGAAGCATGAAA